>CAZDDZ010000029.1:0-24399 GCA_964504285.1 uncultured Pseudoflavonifractor sp. | reverse complement strand
CCCCCTTTCACACTATCCCCCCGCTCAAAAAGCTCAGTCTTTTGACATTCAATTTTAAAATAGCAGTTTGTCTATAAGCTGAGGGGCTGCCCAAACCGTCTAGAAGTGCTCTAGTTTGACTCAAGCGGAATGGATATGGTAAACGTTGCGCCTGCGTTGGGGGCGCTTTTCACTGCAATGCTCCCGTGATGTGCCGCAGCGATAGCCGCAGCAATGGGCAGACCGAAGCCGGAAACACCGCCCGACTTATAAGCTCGATCAAAAATGTGAGACTGCTCCTCGATGGTCAAGCCGGGGCCGGTATCCGCTACCTCAAAAAAAATGTTTCCCTCTCTGGCACCGACACAAAAGCGAACCTCCCCTCCGGCAGGGGTAAATTTAAAGGCGTTGGAGAGCAGGTTGTCCAGCGCGTGCTTCATTTGATAGGCATCTCCCTCAAAGCAGAGCCCCGGTTCCACAGCGACGGTCAGGTGAATACCCTTTTGCTCTGCCTGTACTCCAGCGGCGGCTGCCACCGGCCCACACAGCACATCGGAGCGGATACGGAAGAACTCAATCTTGTCCGCGCGCTCCTCAATGCTTGCCAGAGCAAAAAGTTCTGTTGCCATATGGGACAGATAATCCAGTTGATCCTTTAGTACACCCAGCCGCCGCCCGGACTCCTCGTCGGTGGTGGTAATCATCTCGGCTGAGCCTTGGGCACAGAAAATAGGGGTGCGCAGATCGTGAAAAATATTGGTCATCATATGCCGCTTGCGCTGCTGGGCCTCCAGCAGAAGGCCATTGGCCTGCTTCAGCTCCTTCGTTCTGGTGCGCACCAGCCCGTCCAAGTGTTGATTTAAGTTTTGCAGGCGCTCTGCCAGTGCGTCGGCCTCGCAGAATTTTCTGGCAAAGTAACCGTTGACGATGATAATGCAGCAAAGCACAAAGAGCATGTTGTAAAACTGCGGGATATAAAAATAGTAAAAAAATTCAGGGGTTGCCAGTACGTTGCCCAAAATTAGCCGATAGTATAGGCGCATACCCTCTCTCAGCGCAGTTCCCACCGTGAGGACAAGTGCCCCGGGTGTGCGGCAGCGCAGTCCGACGATGCAAATAATGCCGCAGGGAACAATGCTTAAATAGGCTGCTTCATCTACCAGCCACCATAGGCCCAGTGCGTCAATTAGACAGAGCAGCGCCGTAAGGGACAGCATCCCCCGCCATGTGAGCAGCAGCTGCCATTGGCCGGGCAAGCTTATATTCATTAGCCGCATTGACAGGGTAATACAAAGTAGCAGCCGCAGATAACGGATGGGAGCTTTTAGGTTTCCGACAGCATTTGCCACCAAATTGGAGTTAGTAAAGGAGGAAATCAGCGCCAGCACAGCCAACCCGCACAGAAGCAGGAGATATCCCTCGCTGCGTTTTTTCGTGTAGAGGGAGAGACTGTAAAAAATAACCAAAACATAAAGACCGATGGTGCCGGCGTTTACGCATAAAACAAAGCGGTTCATAGCCTCTGCCCGCTGAGCTGTGCTAAGCAGCAGGCGGGTATTGGAGCGGACGGCGGGCAAAATGCGCGTCCCCGCGGGGGTGCGTACAAATTCGGAGCGAAGTATAAGCTCCAGCCGTTCCCCGGGTGCCAGAGGCACCGTATGGCTGCCGATAAAGCCGTCCTGCAGCCCATAGCGATAAATTGTCTTGCCGTTTTGCAGCAGCTCAAAGGGGCCAATATCATAGAGCACCAGGGAGAGGGGAACGGCGGGGTCAGCTCCCGTCAGGGTTATGGAGTAGCTTCTGTCCGGCTGTTGCAGCTCGCGCCAGCCGGACAGTACATAGCCCCGATCCAATTGGCTGGGCAGCACTCCGGCGGCAGGGCAGGAAGGGGTAGCCAGAGAATAGGCGGTACAGGCGCACACCACCGCCGCGCAGACGGCAAGAAAAAAGAAAATACAGTAACGGAGCTTTCTCATCGGCGAGCCTCCTAAAATGATAGGCGATAGCAGGAAAAAAGTATGATATAATAACTGCTCCGCAGTTATTATATCATATGACAAAAAAGCGACAACCATTGCGGAAGGAGGGGTGCAAATGTATCGGGTACTACTGGTTGAGGACAATCAGGTGCTGGCTGAAATCATTGAATTTTATATCGGGTCAGACGACCGATTTTCTCTGCGCTGGGCTGCCGGTGCAGAGCAGGCGATGGCAATGGTGGCCCAGGGGGTTGACTTAATTTTGCTGGATATTCTCCTCCCCGGAATGGACGGACTGACTCTTTGCCAAAAGCTGAGGGAGACCCTGTACTGCCCTATTATTTTCATCAGCAGTCTGGACGATGACGACACCATTATCCGCGCTTTGGAGCTGGGAGGAGATGACTATTTGGTCAAGCCCTTCAAGTGTCCGGTGCTGGTTGCTAAAATGCTGGCGGTGCTCCGCCGGGTCTCTGCAAATACCGGCGATGAGGATTTTCTGCAGGTGGGCCCTCTGCGGCTGAACAGCGAGGATCATACTGCTACGGTGGAGGGGCGGCGGGTCTATCTCTCCCCCACGGAATACGCCATGCTGGGCTACTTTATGCGAAACCCCGGCAAGCTCTTGGAGCTGGAGGAGCTGTACACCGCCGTGTGGCAGCGACCCAGCTACGGAGATTTACGGACTGTTCCCGTTCATGTGGGCAATTTGCGCAAGAAATTGGAGACGCAGCCCAGCGAGCCCAAGTACATTAAAACCATTAAGCGGATCGGCTATATGTTCTGTACGGAGTAATAATGTGAATAGGAACTGTTGAAGTTCTCATTTGCATCTAGGAACAGCCATCGGCGGCAGATATGTGCATCTGCCGCCGATGGCTGTTTTTATCGTAAGGGGAAGCTTTGCGCTACCGTGCCTCCAGCGGTACAAAGGGGCGGGAGGGTGCCACCGCTTTGTAGGCGGGGCGGATAATCTTGTTACCGGGGTTATAGACCTCCTCGATGCGGTGGGCGCACCAGCCTACCATGCGGGCAATGGCAAAGAGCGGTGTATAAAGTTCCTGCGGAATGCCCATCATTTGATAGACAAGTCCGGAATACATATCAACATTGGCACAGATGACCTTGCTGTCTCCCTTGATGGCTTGGAATACTTGGGGAGTAAGGCGCTCCACCGACTCCAAAAGCTCGAACTGAGGCAGCATTCCCTTTTTGGCGGCCAGACTCTTGGCAAATTTCTTTAGGAGCACGGCCCGGGGGTCGGAGAGGGTATAAATGGCGTGCCCCATGCCGTAAATAAGACCGGAGCCGTCCCCGGCTTCCTTTCGAATAAGCTTGCCCAAGTAGTCCCGCACCTCGTCGTCGTCCTTCCAGTCAGTTACGCCGTTTTCAATGCAGGAGAACATCTCCATCACCTTTTTGTTGGCGCCGCCGTGGCGGGGACCCTTTAGGGAACCTACCGCCGCCGAAATGGCCGAGTAAATATCGGTGCCGGAGGAGGAGAGTACCCGGCAGGCAAAGGCCGAGTTGTTGCCGCCGCCGTGCTCGGCGTGGAGCACCAGGCAGAGGTCTAACAGCCGGGCCTCCTCCTGAGTGAACTGGTTATCGTGCCGCACCGACCAGAGAAAATTCTCTGCCATGGAGAGCCCGGCCTGGGGACGGTGGAGGTACAGGCTCTCATTGTCGTAGTAGTGCCGCTTGGCGGAAAAGGCGTGTGCCACAATGAGGGGCACCCGCGCAATCAGGGCAATGGCCTTTCCCAGCTCACACTCCAGGGAGCGATCCTCGGGAGCGTCATCGTAGGAGTAGAGGGAAAGAACCGAGCGGGAGAGCTTGTTCATTACGTCGGGGCTGGGCGCCCGTAGGATCATATCCTCGGTAAACATGTGGGGCAAATCCTGGTGGGCGGTAAGAGCCCCCTTAAACATCTCCAGCTGCTCCCGGGTGGGCAGCGCACCGAAAAGAAGCAGGTAGGCCGTCTCCTCAAAGCCGAAGCGATCCTCTCCCGTAAAGCCGGAAATCAGGTCGGCCACGTCGATGCCCCGGTAAATAAGCCTGCCCTCCATGGGGTTGCGTTCACCATCCTGAACGTAGTAGCCCAGTACGTTGCCGATTTGGGTAATACCGGCCATAACACCGGTACCGTCGGCGTTGCGCAGACCCCGCTTTACATCCCATTTTTCATAGTAGGCCGGGTCAATCTGGTTATGCTTTTGAAACTCACCGCATAGACTTTTAATAAAGCCCATGGAAGTATCGTGTTCGGCGGACATATGAAAGCCTCCCTTTATGGAGCTAAAGTATTGGATGAAATTATACTACCATTCCAAAGAAGCGTCAACGGGAAAGCAGGTGTATTCCTTGCAAAGTAAAAGAAAATCGGACAAGGGTGTAGGAATGAAGCAAGTGGTGGGTGTGGCGCTGGTGCTCCTGCTCCTTTTCTTTCTGATGCCCCTTTTGTTCTTCCGGGGGGAGGAACCCCTTCAGCCCGCACAGCCAACCCCCACGCCCACAGCCACCCTGCCCATTGACCATACTGTGGTCACCCCCGCCCCGGCCGCGGCGCGGGATAAGACCGTTATGGTCAAGGTCAAGCTGGGCGAAGGGGTCGTGAAGGAGATGACCATGGACGCCTATCTCTGGCGGGTGGTGGCCGCCGAAATGCCCGCCTCCTTCCAGCTGGAGGCCCTTAAGGCCCAGGCGGTGGCTGGGCGCACCTATGCTGTTGCCAAAATGGCGGGCACGGTGGAAAATCACCCGGAGGCCAATATGTGCAGCGATATCACCTGCTGTCAGGCCTATATCGAGCCCGAGGCCGCAGCCAAGAACTGGGGCAATGACGCGGCGCTGTACACCGATAAAATTACCCAGGCGGTGGCGGGCACCGACGGCATGATTGCCACCTACAACGGCGCGCCCATTCAGGCAGTATTCTTTTCCTCTACCTCGGGCCGGACGGTGGACGCAGTGGAGGTCTGGGGCAATTCGGTGCCCTACCTCACCGGTGTGGAAAGCCCCGAGGGGGAGGAGGTGCCCAATTACCACAGCACCATGACCCTGTCCACCGACGGATTTAAGTCGATCTTTCTCTCTGTGCAGCCAACGGCAAAGCTGGACGGTGAGGCGGCGGGCTGGTTTACCAACGTGGTAAACAATTCCGCCGGCGGTGTGGAAAAAATGGACATCGGCGGCGTAACAATGACAGGCATGGCAGTGCGCAACCTGTTCGGCTTGCGCTCGGCAAATTTTACGGTAAAAGCGGCAGACGGAAACGTCACCTTTACGGTCACCGGCTACGGCCACGGTGTGGGCATGAGCCAATACGGCGCCAATGCCCTGGCGGGGAAGGGCAAGACCTACGAGGAGATTATCAAGTGGTACTATACGGGGGTCGCGCTGGAGCAAATGCCTTAGATGGTGTTAACACGAGCGATCGACCGCCACCTTTTAGCAGTTTTTTCGCCTGCCTGCGTTAAAAATTTTTGCATTCCACCAAGGAGTGCTGCAAATTTTTGCCTTGTCAGGCAAAAATACTGCTCAAAATCTGGCCATCTCAACTCATGTCAACACTATCTAGGGACAAGGGACAGAGCAAGGCAATCATCCCTCCTGCCGCAAATCCCCCCTTTGCTTTCCACGTAATCTGTGTTATAATCTAATATGGCTTTATGTGGCCGAAAACGTTTAAAAAGTAGGAGAATGGTTCATGAACACACGTTACGACGTAGCCATTATCGGCTGCGGAACCGCAGGTATTTTTGCCGGTTATGAGTTGACCCTTCGCAACCCAGAGCTGAAGGTGGTCACCCTGGAGCAGGGGGACGATATTTACAGCCGCAGCTGCCCTATTGTGGCAGGCAAGGTGAAGGAGTGCATTAACTGCAAGGTGTGCGACACCATGTGCGGCTTCGGCGGCGCGGGGGCCTTCTCCGACGGAAAATATAACTTTACCACCGAATTTGGCGGCTGGCTTACCGACTTCATGCCCAAGGACGAGGTTATGGAGCTTATTAGCTACGTGGATACCATTAACATGAAGCACGGCGCCACGGACGAAGTTTATTCCACCGACACACCCGCTGCCCGCGCCCTCGAGAAGCGCGCCTTGGAGCACGACCTTCACCTTCTCCAGGCCCGGTGCAAGCACCTGGGCACCGAGAATAACCTAAAAATCCTCCAGAGCATTTACGAGACTGTCCGCCAGCGGGTGGAGTACCGCTTCCACACCCCCGTGACCTCCATTGAAAACATGGGCGGAGAGGGCTACCGTCTGCATACCGATAAAGGGGAAACGGTGGACTGCAAGTGGCTCATTGCCGCTCCCGGCCGCTCCGGGGCCGAGTGGTTCTCTAACTGCTGCAAGGGTCTGGGCATTGAGCTAATCAATAACCAGGTGGACATCGGCGTGCGGGTGGAGCTGCCCGCCAAGGTGTTCCAGCATATTACCGATGTGGTATACGAGTCCAAGCTGGTTTACCGCACCAAGCAGTACGGCGACAGTGTGCGCACCTTCTGCATGAACCCCTACGGTCATGTGGTGGCCGAAAATGTGGAGGGCATCAACACGGTGAACGGCCACTCCTATGCAGACCCCAGGCTCCAGAGTGAGAATACCAACTTCGCCCTGCTGGTGAGCAACCGCTTTACTGCCCCCTTTAACGAGCCATACCGCTACGGCAAGCACATTGCCGCCCTGAGCAACATGCTGGCAGGGGGCGTGCTGGTACAGCGCTTCGGCGATCTGGTGGGCGGCATTCGTACCAACGAACACCGTATGTCGAAGTCCTTTGTCCGTCCCACCCTTACCGCAGCTGTTCCCGGCGATTTGTCCCTGGCACTCCCCAAGCGGCAGCTGGATGACATTATTGAAATGATTTATCAGCTGGACAAGCTGGCCCCCGGTACCGCCAACTATGACACCCTGCTCTACGGCGCGGAGGTCAAGTTTTACTCCTCCCGGCTGTCCCTCTCCGGTGAGCTGGAGACCGCCATGCCCGGCTTCTTCGCCATCGGTGACGGTGCGGGCGTAACAAGAGGCCTGGCCCAGGCAGGTGCCTCGGGTGTGAAGGTGGCGCAGGTCATCTCCCAGCGGCTAGCCTGACCACTACAATCCGCACCTGGATGATACTGGTTAGGGGAAAGCGTTTTGTTTCCCAGGTTTCGCATGCAGGAACCCGCCCGCAGGCGACCCATTTCGGCAAAATGCCGTGGCGCACTGCGCCACGGCATTTTTATTCCCCCGAAGGCAGTGGGGACAGATAATGCGGTTTTACACTGGGTATGCACAGTAATATTCAATCCTGTTTACCTGTAAAATATTTGTAAAGTAAGCTGTGAATGGGTTTTCCACATTCTCCACATAGTTATCCACAAACTATGTGGAAAGTCAAAACGCTCTAATATGCATGGAGCGTTTACATAACACTATGTCAAGAAAAAGAGGAAGGGCAAAGTGACAAAAATAGAAATAAACGAGGTTTTAAAAACACGGGCTGGAGGGTGCGACAAAGGAAACAGGCTTTAAAAGCAGAAAGTTTGAGCATAAATGTATTGCAGGGAAGCGGAGACGCACTTATAATGACAGCGACACCCAGTAGCATACCGGAAGGATAAAGCGCGGATGAAACCGTCGGAGCTTTGCACCGGGGCTGCCTGTAAGGCACGATTACAATAAAACGAGGTGAAACAATGACGGATACCATTGCCGCCATCGGTACGCCCATGGCCAGGAGTGCCATTGGGATTTTGCGTCTGTCGGGGCCGGGGGCAATTGCCGCCCTGGCCGCAGTTTTTACCCCCAAAAGCGGCCGAGCGGTGGGGGAGAGCGGCCCGCATCGGTTGATTTACGGAACCCTAAGGGATAAGGACGGCAGACCCATTGACCAGGCGCTGGCCACCTTCTCACGGGGCCCCGGCAGCTACACCGGGGAGGACACGGCGGAAATCCAGTGCCACGGCTCCCCGGCGGTGCTGGCGCTGGGACTGGAGGCTCTCTTTGCCCACGGGGCACGGCAGGCCGGGCCGGGGGAGTTTACCAAGCGGGCTTTTCTCAACGGCAGACTGGATCTGACCCAGGCCGAGGCAGTGGCCGACCTGATTGATGCCGAGACGCCTGCCGCGGTGTGTATGGCGGCAGGTCAGCTGGCAGGTGCGCTGGGCAGGCGGGTGGAGGACATTTACAAGGGGCTTACCGACCTGATGGCTCACTTCTGCGCCGTGCTGGACTACTCGGATGAGGACATCGACCCATTCCGGGAGGCCACCATTACCCAGGCGCTGAATACAGCGGAGGAAAAGCTCCGCACCCTTTTGGATAGCTACCAGCGGGGCTGCCATATGGTAAAGGGCATACCCTGCGCCATTGTTGGTCGGCCCAATGCGGGCAAGTCCTCGCTGCTGAACGCGTTGGTGGGCTACGACCGGGCCATCGTTACCGATGTTCCCGGCACCACCCGGGACACCATTGAGGAGAAGGCACGGCTGGGGGATGTACTGCTGCGGCTCATTGACACTGCCGGTCTGCGGGATACCGAGGATCAGGTTGAGCGGCTGGGGGTGGAGCGCAGCCGGGCCGCGCTGGAGGGGGCCCAGCTTGCCCTGGTACTCTGGGACGGCAGCACCCCCTACACCCGGGAGGACGCCGCCATTCTGGCGCTGGCCCGGGAGAAGGCCGCTCATGTTCTCTCCGTGCGTACCAAGGCCGACCTTCCGGCTTGCGGAGCGGGTGTGGAGGGGGCTGTGGCAATCAGTGCCCAAACAGGGGCGGGGCTGGAGGAGCTGGCCGCCGCCATCGCTCAAATCTTTCCCACGGGGGGGCAGGAGGAGACGGGTGAGGTGCTCACCAACCTCCGCCAGGCTCAGGCCGCCCAGAGGGCGCTAGAAGGGGTACAGGCCGCTAGGCAGGGACAGGAGGCAGGCATGACCCCCGACGCCGTGCTCACCGACGTGGAGCGCGCCCTTGCCGCGCTGGGCGAGCTTACCGGCCGCACGGTTCGGGAGGATGTGACCGCCCGCATTTTTGAACGGTTTTGTGTGGGCAAATAGCGGGGTCAGCCCACCGAGCGTTTCCCGGAGCCTTTCTGCACATTTCACAGCTTTTTAAAAGCGTAAAAAAAGGGGCTTTCGTATGATGACGAAAGCCCCTTTTTTTAACTTTTTTCTTCAAAGCTTACTCCGCAGCTGCGGCAGGTGACAGTAATTTTACCCTTGCCCTTGGGCACCCGCAGGTGCTGACCGCAGTTGGGGCACTTGAAGTAGCAGTGATCCTTATCTTTGCGTTGAGCACGGCACAGCCGCACCCAGCGAATGGCAGGACCTGCCAGCTCCATAAATTTGGCGTTTTCCGCGCGGCGCTTAGGAAGGTTGCGGGAAAAGGTGCGAAAGACGGCCCAGGCCGCCAACAACAGGGTAATCCAGCCCAGCACCGCAAGGTCAAACAGGGAGGAAATCAGGTAGAGCACCAGGTAAACAGCCATTAAAAACAGGGAAAGCTGGTCCCCGCCATAGCGGCCGTACATCAATTTTTGTAGCCAGTTCATAAGGGGGTGTCGTCTCCTTTTAAAAAAGGAAAACCGCAGGCGTAAAACACGCGGCGGCATCCAAGACGCTAAATCTGAATTTTTTCTTACGTTCATCATAACGGTTTGGGCTCTTTTCGTCAAGGAAGCAAACGTAAACAATATGTGAATTATCTCTTGCAAGGAGGACGGAAACCCGTTATACTTGGGGAAAACGACGGGAGCGTGGCATAATATGAAACGAATCGACAAGGAAAACTACTATTTGGATATTGCCGAAACCGTTCTGGAGCGAGCCACCTGCCTGCGCAGGTGCTACGGCGCCATTATCGTACGCAATGATGAGATCATTTCCACCGGCTACAACGGCGCACCCAGGGGCAGAAAAAATTGTGTGGACTTAAACTACTGCACCCGGGAAGCACTGAATATCCCCTCCGGGGAGCGGTACGAACTCTGCCGCAGCGTCCATGCCGAGGCAAACGCCATTATTTCGGCCGCCCGGAGCGAAATGCTGGGGGCAACGCTCTACATGGCCTGCAAGAACCCGGCCACCGGGGAGCTGATTGCCGGTTCCACCTCCTGCGCCATGTGCCGCAGGCAGATTATTAACGCCGGAATCCAGCGGGTGGTGATTCGGGAAACCAAGACCGAGTACACCGTGGTTGAGGTAGAGGAGTGGATCGGGGAGGATGACTCCCTGCCGGGACAGGTGTAAAAAAACGTAATTTTTGGCAGACCGGAGCCCCCAACGCTCCGGTCTGCTGTTTTATTCCAGCGTGTTTCTGAAAAGTCGCTGTGTCCGGAATTTTGAACAGAAATCCTGGGCGGATTTTAAGGAAAAACGGCGCGGCATGGCGAAATTTTTGTCAAAAGAACGGATGCATGAACTTTTTAGAAACGCTCTAGCGCTTCCCAAGTCTATCGAACACGAATTTTCTTGACACAGAGACATTCCCGCACTAAAATATATAAGGTATTGCATTTTGAAAGGTTGTAGATTCACTTTTCAATTTTTTGTGCGGATTGGACAAGCCAAGCCATTCCGTGTATACCGGTTTATAACAGATTAGAAGAAACAAAGAAAGAGAGGTGTAGTAAATTCCCATGTTGCCCATTTGGATAACAGTATTAGTGGGCGTGATATGCGCCGTGCTTTTCCTCGTCATTGGAATCCCTGTTGGCATTCAGGTTCGGAAGAATATTGCCGAAAAAGAGATTTCCAGCGCGGAGGAAGAGGCTAAGCGCATTATTAACGAGGCCATTAAGAGCGCTGAGAGCAAAAAGAGAGAGGCCTTGGTAGAGGCCAAGGAAGAAATCCTGAAAGCCCGCAACGATTTCGAGCGGGATGCTAAGGAGCAACGCTCCGAGATTCAGAAGCAGGAGCGCCGCTTGCAGCAAAAGGAAGAAAATATCGACAAAAAGACCGAGAACATTGAGAAAAAGGAAGAAGCCTTTCAGGCGAAGCTCGCCGACCTTGAAGAGGCCCGCGAGGAAGTGGGTAAGCTCAAGAAATCTCAAATGGAGGTTTTGGAGCGTATTTCCGGTCTGACCGCGGACGAGGCTAAGGCCTACCTGATTAATCAGCTGGAAATTGAAGTCACCCACGAGTCAGCCATGAAGATTCGTGAGATCGAGGCCCAGTTTAAGGACGAGGCCGACACCAAGGCCCGGGAGATTCTCTCCCTTGCCATCCAGCGCTGTGCCGCCGACCATGTGGCTGAGGCCACCGTCAGCGTAGTACCCCTGCCCAACGACGAGATGAAGGGCCGCATCATCGGCCGAGAGGGCCGGAATATCCGCACCCTAGAGACCATGACCGGCGTTGACCTGATTATTGACGACACCCCCGAGGCCATTACCGTCTCCTGCTTTGACCCCGTCCGCCGGGAGATTGCCCGCATCGCCCTGGAAAAACTCATTGTGGACGGCCGCATTCACCCCGCCCGCATCGAAGAGATGGTGGAGAAGGCCAAGCGCGAGGTGGACGCCACCATTAAGGCCGAGGGCGAGCGCGCCGTGTTTGAAACCAACGTTCACGGCCTGCACCCCGAGCTTGTAAAGCTCTTGGGCCGTATGCGTTACCGCACCAGCTACGGGCAGAATGTACTCAATCACTCCATTGAGGTCTCCCACCTGGCCGGGCTTATGGCCGCCGAGCTTGGCGCCGATGTGACCGCCGCCAAGCGCGCCGGTCTCCTCCACGATCTGGGCAAGTCCATCGACCACGAGGTGGAGGGCTCCCACGTTGCCATCGGTGTGGAGCTGGCCCGCAAGTACAAGGAGAACGAGGATATTATCCACGCCATTGAGGCCCATCACAACGATGTAGAGCCCCATACCATCGTGGCCTGCCTGGTTCAGGCCGCCGATGCCATTTCGGCCGCCCGTCCCGGCGCCCGGCGCGAGAATCTGGAGAACTATATCAAGCGCCTGGAGAAGCTGGAGGAGGTCACCAGCTCCTTCCACGGTGTGGAGAAGTCCTTTGCCATTCAGGCCGGCCGCGAGGTTCGCATTATGGTCTCCCCTGACAAGGTCAGCGAGGACCAGATGGTGCTTTTGGCCCGGGACATCGCCAAGAAGATCGAGGAAGAGCTGGAGTACCCCGGCCAGATTAAGATCAACATGATTCGCGAGACCAAGGTCATCGAATACGCCAAGTAAACATACGAAAGCGGCCCCGTCCATGGACGGGGTCGCTTTTATGTTGCCCTTTTACGCCCAATGACATATAATAATCCCATTGGAGGACGAGCCTATGATTTTAAACGTACTTGCCGTCGGTGATGTGGTTGCCGAGGGCGGCATTGCCTATTTAAGCCGCCATTTAAGAGAAATAAAGCGCCTGAAGGATGTGCATTTTACCGTGGTTAACGGAGAAAATGCATCGGGTGTGGGTATTCTGCCCCGTCAGGCCGAGGATATTTTTAACGCCGGTGCCGATGTGATTACCCTTGGCAATCACACGTGGAACAGACTTCAAATTACCGACTATCTGGATGAGTGTCCCTATATCCTTCGCCCCGCCAACTACACCAGAAGGGTGCCGGGCAAGGGCTGGGGGGTTTACGAGGGGCCGCGGGGGCTGCGCCTTGGGGTGATGAACCTCATCGGCCGGTGCGAGATGGATTCTAACTTTGATAATCCCTTCACCGTGGCCGACGGTCTGCTGAGCCGCAGCGAAGCCGACCTTGTCCTAGTGGACTTCCACGCCGAAGCCACCAGCGAAAAGGGGGCCATGAGCTACTATCTGGACGGCAGAGTGCAGGCCCTGTGGGGTACCCATACCCACGTACCCACCGCCGATTGCCAGGTGCTTTCCAAGGGCTTGGGCTTTGTCACCGACCTGGGTATGACCGGACCTGCCAGAAGTGTTCTGGGTATTCGCCCCGAGCAGGCCATGAACCGCTTTTTGGGTGGATTGCCCGCCAGATATGAGGCGGCCGACGGCCCCTGTAAGCTGGAGAGCGTTCTCTTTTCCATTGATACGGACACAAAAAAATGCCTGTCCGTAGAGCGAGTTGATATACGAGAATGAAAAGTGAAAAGCCATAGAGAGGATACCACAATGGCTGTTTCACTATTTAATGTCCACTGAACAAATGCGGTTTGCGAACCGCATTTGCATAAAGAGCAAAAGCTGCTCTTTATGGTGGCAAAACAGTTCTGTTTTGCCACTTCAGATGCATTGATGACTGTCTGTTTGGATTTGCGGGCACACGCCGCAAATCCAAAGTGCAAGATTTTTTGCCGTGCGCAGCAAAAAACCTTGCACTTGAACAAAACAAAAACAGGGTAAAAGTATTGCTACGACTTGGTTTTTGTTTTGTTCAGCAGGCATTATTTAGGCTTCACATAACAGGGGTGATTTTATGTTAACCTTTATTCACGCTGCCGATTTTCACCTAGACGCCCCATTTTCTGCCCTGCCGCCCCAAAAGGCGTCCCAGCGGCGGGAGGAGCAGCGGGCGCTGCTGGAGCGGCTGGCCGACCTGACCGAGAGCCGGGGGGCCCAGGTGGTACTTTTGTCCGGTGATATTTTAGACAGCGACCATGCCTATTATGAGACCACTCAAGCCCTGGCCCGCACATTGGGCGGCATGAAGGCAAGGGTCTTTATTTCCCCCGGCAACCACGACTTTTATTCCCCGCGCTCCCCCTGGGCCACCACCGTCTGGCCGGAAAATGTCCACATTTTTAGGGAGAGTGGAGTAGAGACGGTAGACCTGCCGGAGCTGGGCTGCACCGTCCACGGCAGCGCATTTACCGCCCCCTTCCGGGATGATTCTCCCTTGGCGGGCTTTATTGCCCCGCAGGATGGAAGAATACATCTCATGTGCGTCCACGGGGAGGTGGATGGGAAGGGCCGTTACGGAAGCATCTCCCCCCAGGAGCTTTTTGACAGCGGACTGGACTATGTTGCGCTGGGGCATATTCACGGCTGCTCAGGCCTGCAAAAAACCGGAAAGACCTATTGGGCCTATCCCGGCTGCCCTGAGGGGCGAGGCTTTGACGAGCTGGGGGAGAAGGGCGTTTTCTGCGGCAGGGCAGAGCCGGGGCAGGTCAGACTGGACTTTGTGCCGCTGGCGGGGCGGCGGTATGAGATACTCACGGTGGATGTGACCGGGGACGATCCCGCCGCCGCGCTGACGGCTGCGCTGCCCAAGGAGGCGAAGCAGGATATTTACCGCATTCTCCTCACGGGAGAGAGTGCCCTGGAGGGGCTTGATTTACCTGCTTTGGAGCAAATCGCCGCACCCAGCTTTTACAGCGTAACCCTTCGGGATAACACCAGGGTGCGCCGTGACCTGTGGAGCAGAGCGCAAGAGGATACCCTTACCGGACTTTTTCTGCGGGAAATGAAGGCCCGATTAGAAAGCTGTGAAAGTGACAGTGGACGCGACAAGCTGTTTAAGGCCGTTCGCTTTGGCTTGGCCGCCTTAGAGGACAGGGAGGAGCCGTTTACCCATGAAAATTAAATCTATGACAGCCTCCTTCGGAAAGCTGCGCAACGCCCATTTGGAGCTGGGAGAGGGGCTGAATTTGATTCAGGCTCCTAATGAGGCAGGCAAGTCCACCTGGTGTGCCTTTTTGCGGGCTATGTTCTACGGCATTCCCACCCGCGAGCGGGACAGGCAGGGCTATATTGCTGAAAAAAATCGCTATCAGCCCTGGGGAGGCGGCCCCCTGGAGGGGGAGGTCACCCTTGTTTGGCAGGGCAAGGAAATTACCATACGCCGCGGGGCCAAGGGAAGCGTTCCCTTCGGCGCATTTTCTGCCGTCTATACCGGCAGCGGGGAGCCGGTGCCCGGACTGACCGGAGAAAACTGCGGGGAAATGCTTCTGGGTGTGTCCCGTGAGGTGTACGAGCGCTCTGCCTTTGTGGGTCAAGGTGGAGCGGCCATTGGGGCAGACAGTGAGCTGGAGCGCCGCATTGCCGCGTTAGTTTCCTCCGGAGAGGAGGACGTGTCCTACACCGAGGTGGAGCGGCGGCTTAAGGACTGGCTCAATCGGCGCAGGCACAATAAGACGGGATTGATTCCCAGACTGGAGGGGGAGCTTACCCAGGTGCGGGAGGACTTGGCCCGCCAGGAGCAGGCCCACAACCAGGCGCAAGACGCCCAACGGGAGGCCGAGCGGCTTACCGCCAACCGCAAGACACTCTCAGCCGCCCTGGCGGCCTGCAAGCGGGCCGAGAACAGGGAGCAGTGGGAGCGGTATACCGCCGCGCAGGCCGCCCTTAAGGCCGCCCGGGCCGATGTAGAGGCCACAGAGGCTGCCGCTGCGCGGCTGCCTGAGGTGGACACACTGCGCGCCGCTCAGGGTGATTTGGCCTACTATAACACCCTAGAGGCCAATCGACGCATGGCGGAAGGGCAGATTCCGGTTGCCCAAAAAGCGGCTGACGAGCTGGCAGCGGCCGCTGAGGACGACCTGTTTCCCGGCCTGACCCCCGATGAAGCGTGGCAGCAGGCCAGCCGCGACCGTGACCGGGCGGCGGCAAAAATGCCCCGTGACCGTCTTTTTTGGGGCACTATGGCCCTCTTTGCCGTGGCGGTAGCCTGGTTTATCTATCTTGGTGCCAGGGTGGTGCTAAAACAGGAGATTTTTACTTGGATGTATTGGGTTTTGGTGGGCATAGGTATGTTTATTATTACCGCCAACTCGGTTATTGCAAAAAAGGGAAAGAATTGGCAGACAGAGACTAGTGAGCTTTTAGACAAGTATGACGCCCGGTACCCTGATGATATGCTTACCCGGGCCAATGCCTACCGGGAGCGGTATACCGCCGCCCGGGAAGCGGAGCAAAGGCTGGCGCAGGTTAAGGGAGCGGCCGCCGATCTAGCGGCCCAGAAGGAGACCCTGCTAAAAAGCCTTCTGGACTTGGCACACACCTTTGAGCCGGGGGTTACCGATCTATTTGGCGTGTCGGCCGCCATCTCTAAGGGACTGGCCCTCCGTGGTAAACTAAATGAAATTCGGGTGCGGCTGGAGGGGGCCAAGGCACTGGCGGACAGTCTTTCCCAACCGGAGGAGACCTCGCGGGAGGACGGCCCGCTGCCCCAGCTGCCCGAGGGCGTTACCCGCCAGCAGGTAGCTGCCCGGCTTGCGGCCACCGAAGGGGAGCTCTCCCGCTGCCAGAGTGCCTTGGCGATGGCCCGGGGGGAGCTGAACACGCTGGGTGACCCGGCGGTCTTTCAGGCGCGGCGAGAGGCGCTTCAGGAGGAACTTGCCCGCAGGCAGGAGGAGTACGAGGCCCTGACGATAGCGCTGGAAGCCCTGGGGGTGGCCAACGCAGAGCTGCAGGCCCGCTTTTCCCCCGCACTAAACGAAAAAGCAGGAGAAATTCTCTCCGCCCTGACAGGGGGGCGCTACCAAAAAGTGGGGTTTAATCGCCAATTTGAGGCGGTGGCACACGAGACCGGCGGCACGCTGCCGCACCCTTCCATTGCCTTGTCTCAGGGGGCCGCCGAGCAGGTCTATCTGGCGGCCCGCCTGGCAGTGTGCGACCTGGCGCTGCCGGGAGAGGACCCCTCGCCCTTGGTGCTGGACGACGCGCTGGATGCCTTTGATGACAAGCGAATGGCGCTGGCCTTGGACTATCTGCAAGGGTTGGGAAAAGCCAGGCAGGTGCTTCTGTTTTCTTGTCACAGCCGCGAAGAAGCCTACCTTAAGGGGAGAACCGGTGTGAATGTCATTTTCTTGCAATCCTGAGGAGATTGGCGTATAATAACCGCACTATGGCCTGAACGGTCTAATCCGAACCCGCCTCAGAGCCTGATTTCCCGCGTCTGGGTTTGTTATCCTCCTCGCCTTACGGCAAGTAAGGCTTCAGCGTCTGCCTCCCCAGCTTAAAATTCCGGGGCGTTTTTTGAAAGCACCTTGGAGCATTTGGATCATAAATTTATTAAAAGGCGGGGGAGGGACGTCGTTTCGTGGAAAAAAGTAAGGCAGAGGCCTTGAAGCTGAATACTGTGAAGCGGGATCTTTACCTTTGGATTCAGACCTTTACCGTACTGGTGATTGCCATGGTCCTGATTTTTACTTTTTTGGGGCGTATCGTCGGGGTGGATGGACATTCTATGGAGAACACCCTCCATGACAAGGACACGCTTCTACTGCAAAGTATTGGCTATACGCCCAGGCAGGGAGATGTGGTGGTGCTGACCAAGCATTTTGAAGATGTCCGCAGTCCCATTGTGAAGCGGGTCATTGCCACCGAGGGGCAGCAGGTTAAAATTGACTACGAAACCGGAACCGTCATGGTGGACGGTGTAGCGCTGGACGAGCCTTATGTTAAGGAGCCTATGCAGGAGCCGTATTCGCCCCACCATGCAAGCCTTGTGGTACCCCAAGGGCACATCTTTGTTATGGGTGATAACCGCAACAACTCCAACGACAGCCGAAATGTAGCGCTGGGTACGGTGGATGAGCGGTATGTGCTGGGCAGGGCGGTTATGGTATTGCTGCCCTTTCAAAACTTTAAATTCATTACTCACTGAGGAGAACGATTCATATGGATGAGGAAATAAAAAAAGAAGAACCCGGCGGTTTTGCCGGTGCCATGTATGATTGGCTTCAGGCGCTGGTATTTGCGCTGGTGTGCATCATTCTCCTCTTTGTCTTTGTGGGACGCTTTATTTATGTGGACGGGCCCTCCATGGTGCCCACGCTTCATGATAAGGACATGATGCTAGTGCGCGAGCTGGGCTATACACCCAAGCAGGGAGATGTGGTGGTGCTGACCCAGAGCTTTCGCAATGTGACAGGGCCGATTGTAAAGCGGGTGATTGCCACCGGGGGCCAGACAGTGGATATTAACTATGAAGCTGGCACCGTCACGGTGGACGGCGTGGTACTGGACGAGGAGTATATTAATTATGAGCCCATGCAGACACCTTGGTACGAGCACCAATCCCAGCTTACGGTACCTGAGGGGCATATCTTCGTTATGGGCGATAACCGCAACCATTCTAATGACAGCCGGGATGTAAGTCTAGGTGTCATTGACAGCCGCCGGGTGATTGGCCAAGTGCTGTTGGTGCTTTTTCCCATTCAGGATTTTAGAGTTGTGGTATAATAACTGCAAAGCAGTTATTATATGCGCATGTGGACACTCCGTGTCCACGCGCTGGGATTTTAGCCACGGCGCGGGACGCGCCGATGGCGTATTATACCGCAACCTGCGGTTGTGGTATAATATAAGCGCGGTGCAAACCCTTGCACGCTTGAATGTTTTGGCATTAAAATGGAGCACCCCCAACGGGGGTGCTCCATTTTAATGCTGGAATACCGATATAATAACTGCGAAGCAGTTATTATACGCGCATGTGGGCACGCAGTGCCCACGCGCTATGATTTTAGTCCCGGCGCGGGACGCGCCGCGGACATATTATATCAGCTCCCGATACATAGCCGGGGCTTCGTCCTTTTTAACCTGAGCCTCCACCGCTACGACCTCTACCTTAATGGTCTTTTCGCCAAAGCGGATTTCCAGCACATCCCCGGCCTTTACGTCGTAGGAGGCCTTCACAGGGCGGCCGTTGGCAGTAACGCGGGCGTTGTCACAGGCCTCATTTGCCACAGTCCGGCGCTTAATAAGCCGGGAAACCTTGAGCCACTTGTCTAAGCGCATATAGAATCCTCCATAAAATGAGCCGCCGCATATTGCGGCGGCTCATTTAAGTTATAGTGGGTAAGGCGTGTCATGCTACGCCTTGGTACATCAGCTGCCGCGCCGGGTCTTAGCCCGCTGCTCGACGGCGCGAACGCTTCTGTGTCACGCTCCTGTTGGGCGCATGGGCGGGTCGATAAGCCGTCACTGCGCGAAAAATGCCTTGGGCTTCGCCCAACTGTTTTTTCGTCTCCGTGCTGTCTTATCTCCCCTATGCGCCTACGTGAGCGCTTCTCCTGTCACGCTCCCGTTGGGCGCATTACGGGGCTCTAACTCCTGCGGCTGCGCAAAAAAGCTCCAGACGGCTTGCGGGGGTCGCCGCCTTGCGCTTTTTCGCTTCGCTCCGTCGTTAGCTCCCCTATGCGCCTACGGGAGCGCTTCTTTTTTACTTAGCGACGGCGTCCTTCAGGGCCTTGCCGGCCTTAAATACGGGAACCTTGGAAGCGGGGATCTGAATGCTGGCCTTGGTCTTGGGGTTGCGGCCGATGCGGGCGGCACGGCTCTTAACCTCAAAGCCGCCGAAGCCGACCAGCTGCACCTTATCACCCTCGGTGAGCGCGGCAGTGATGGCGTCAATGGCAGCGTTGATAGCGGTCTCGGTGTCTTTCTTGGACAGGCCAGCCTTTTCGGCGGCGGCGGTAATGAGTTCAGCCTTATTCATAGTGGTACTCCTCCTAAATTCGTTTGCGGTGGGTTGACCATCGCCTTGTATACTTAAGCGTTTCCGCGTTAAGTCGCTAAAATTTACCCTTGGATTCCCTTGGCCTCATCCCACAGCTTGTCCAGCTGGGGAAGCTCCATCTTGTCCAGACATAGTCCGCGAGCCAGAGCCAAGGATTCTACCTTGGCAAAGCGTGAGATAAACTTGTCGGTGGCCTTGGTCAGGGCTTCCTCGGGGTCGATATGGGCAAAGCGGGCGGCGTTGACGGCGGAAAAGAGCAAATCACCCAATTCCTCCTCCACGTTGGACTGCTCCGAAACAGCGGTTTTAAATTCATCCAATTCTTCCGATAGCTTGTCCAATGCGCCGGAAATATCCGGCCAATCGAATCCTGCTTTTTTTGCCTTTTTCTGCACCTTCTCGGCGCGCCACAGGGCGGGCAGAGAGCGGGCCACCGATTCCAGCGCGTCTGTGTGCGTAGCCTGCCCCTTCTCCTCACGTTTCAGGGTCTCCCAGTTGGTGAGAACCTCTCCCGCTCCGGAGACCGTCACATCCCCAAATACATGGGGATGACGAAAGATAAGCTTTTTGCAGATGCCATCGGCCACACCGTCCAAGTTGAAGGAACCAACCTCAGACTCCATCTCGGCGTGAAGTGCGACCTGAAGGAGAACGTCACCCAGCTCCTCGCGAAGATGGTCGGCGCTCCCTTCGTCAATGGCCTCGACAGCCTCGTAAGCTTCTTCTAAAAAATTCCTGCGAATACTTTCGTGGGTTTGCTCGGCATCCCAGGGGCACCCGCCGGGGGCGCGAAGGGCCTTGACAATTGCCACCAAGTCGTTGACGCTGTAAGAATTCTTATAGTCAAAATCTATCATACTTTCTATTCTCCCGCAAGGTCTTTTTATAAAAAACTCAGGTAATGTGAAGAAACTTCGCTATTTTATCACCCTTAGGCATAAGGTCAAGGTCTTCTTTAGAAATAATTTGCAGGGCCAGCACCAAAACCAGATAAATAATCCCGCCTACCCCAATGGCCCCAATGGTAGCAAGGGAGTTGCCCAAGTGCAGGAAATTAGTCAGCAGACCATAGGTCCCCCATGCGGCCCCGCCCATAATAGCGGAGGCGAGGAGGGGCTTGGCAAAGGATCTTATAAAGTGAGGCGGTGCGGGGATACAGCGGCGAATAATAAATATTTCCAGTGCTGAAATGACAATAAAGCAGCACAGCGTACCCACGGGTGCGCCGTTAATCAAAATATCCGGATTGCCGACCAGTTTGTAGTTAACAATAATTTTGACCACTCCGCCGATTGCAACGGCTAGAATAGGAAGGTTTACCATTCCGTTTGCCTGGAGAATAGAATTGCACAAAAGCTGAAGTGCCACAAAGATGGAGGCAAGGCCAAGCACCGAGAGCAGGGGGCCGGCAATAGATACATCAATGGCAGGGAAAAGCAGGCCCATAATTGGGCCGCCCAGAGCAAAAAGACCCGCACCCATGGGAAGGGCAAGAAGTAGTCCAATGCGCAGTGCCGACTCGCTAATGCGTTGGGCACCCAAACGATCCCGCCGCGCAAGACAGGCGGAAACGGCGGGAATGATACAAGCGGTAAGAGGAATCATCATAGAAAAGGGGAGATTATAGATAGACATGGTTTTGCTGTATATGCCGTATAGTCCACGGGCAGCGTCCAGTGCCTCGCTTTTTGACAAGCCATTTACTGCTGTATAAACCGTTTGAAGCTGACTCATTACCAGCTTGGTGTCAATCAAGGTAACCAGGGCAGTGGCGGCAGAGCCCAGCGTAATAGGAATTGCCAGACGCATCAGGTTTGCAAAAATACGCTTGGCACTGTCAGGCTTGTCGGTGGCGGAAACAGGGGAATGGGTTCGCCGGGTGCGGAAGAAGAGGACGAGAATATAGGCAAGGGCGACAATGCTGCCAAAGGAAACGCCAATGATTGCACCCACGGAGCCAAGCTCGGGCCGAGCAAAGACGTTTACAAGTACCAGAGCCAGAGCCAGGCCGACAATAAGCTTAAAGAAAGATTCAATTACCTGAGAAATTCCGGTAGGACGCATATCGAAGTGCCCTTGAAAGTAGCCGCGAAAAGCCGACATGACACAGACACACAGCACCGATGGAGCCAGGGCCAGCACGCAGTAAATGGCCTTTGGATTGCTGATAAGAAGCTGGGCCATGGGCCCGGCCAGCACTGTCATGCAGAAAAAGCTGATAAGTCCTAGGGTGAGGAAGGTTAGAAAAGCAACACGAAAGGTCTTTTCAACTTGGTTGCGACGGCCTAGCGCATTTGCCTCGGAAATAGACTTGGAAAGGGCCACCGGCAGTCCGGCGGTAGAGATAGTCAGAAAAAAAGTATAGATATTATAGGCGCTGTTGTAATCGCCCATCACTTCATCAGAGAGGACGTTGCCAAGGGGAATTCGATAAATGGCGCCAATTACTTTAACTAAAATTGCGCTGACAGCCAAAATCGCCGCGCCGCCAAAAAATGTGTTTTTCTTTTCTGTGTTAGACAAAAGGCCACAGTCCTTTCAGGATGCGGCCGCCATATGTGGCGGCCCTACGTTATGTGGGAGGGCTCTGAAAGGCTGCCATACGTGGCAGCCTTTCCTTATCACTTTCCGAACAGCAGGGGCAGCGCATATTGCTCCATTTCACGCTTGACCCGCCCAAGATCAATGGTAAGGAACTCCCCATTTCTGTATATGACCTTGCCCCGGCACATATTCATCACTACATCGCAGCCGTGGGCGGCATAGACCAGGTTTGAAATTACATCGTGACGGGGCATAAGGTTAGGATGGGTAAAGTCCACCAAAATCAGGTCGGCGTCACAGCCTGCGGCAATACGCCCGCTGTTGCGCCCCAAAGCCTTGGCCCCGTTCACGGTGGCCATACGCAGCGCGTCGGACGGCAGCAGAGCCAGCGGGTCGCGGGTGGCTCCATTTTGGAGCATGGCGGCAATCTTCATGTCCTCAAACATGTCGGTGGTGTTATTGGAGGATACGCCGTCGGTACCGATGGCAATGTTGACCCCGGCCTTACGCATGCTAACCACAGGAGCAATGCCGCTGCCCAATTTCAGGTTGGAGCAGGGATTGTGGGCGGCGGTGACGCCCTTGGCCGCCAGAATGGCCCAGTCCTCGGGGGTGGTGTGAACACAGTGGGCGGCAATGGCGCGTACGTCAAATACCCCGTGCTTATCCAGCACCTGGGTAGGGGTCAGCCCATGGCGGGCTACGCACTCGTCATGTTCCTTTTGTGTCTCAGAAACGTGAACATGCATTCCCAGACCCTTCTCCTTGGCGTAGCCCACCAGATACTCCCAAACCTCCGGGCAAGAGGTGTACTCTCCATGGATGGAGGCATCAATTAAAATCTGGCCGCCGTTGTAGCCGTGCCACTGCTCAGTCATCTCGCGGGTGGCAACGCAGTCGGCGTGGGTGACCGGGTCAAACGCGCCCCCGAAGTGGGTGGTGCCCCGGGTAATGTTGGCGTTCATGCCGGAGGCGGCAACCTCCTGGCAAATTTCGTCGCAGTACATGTACATATCCTCAATGGCGGTAGTGCCCGAGGCAATCATCTCACACAGCCCCAGGGCGGTGCACGCCCGGATGGCTCTGCCGTCCCACTTGGCCTCCACGGGGAAAATATAGTTATAGAGCCAGTCTTGAAGGTCGTGACCGTCACCATAGCCGCGCATGGCGGTCATGGGAATGTGGGTATGGGCATTCACAAGACCGGGCAAGAGGACGTTCCCCTGCCCGTCAATGACCTCGTCAAACCTGCCCAGGGGGCGGGTGGTGCCCACGGAGGTAATTTTGCCCCCCTCCACCGCCACAAAGGCGTGGTCAAGAACGGTATTGGCATTGTCCATAAGGACAGCGGTGACGTTAGTAATAAGCGTTGACATAATACCTCCTCATTAAAAGGCACGCGGCGGGAGCAAGCCCCCGCCCTACGGCCCAAATTCTATGTTACGTTTGCGTTAAATGCATGGGCGGGTCGATAAGCCGTCACTGCGCGAAAAATGCCTTGGGCTGCGCCCAACTGTTTTTTCGTCTCCGTGCTGTCTTATCTCCCCTATGTGCCTACGCTTGCGCTTCCATGCCCTTCAGGCACTCCAACACCAGCTTTGAGAACTTATCCTTGCAGGCGGCGGCAGCTTCCAGAACCTCCTCCTCGGAGAGCGGTTGGTTGAGGATACCGGCAGCCATGTTAGACAGCAGGGTAAAGCCCAGCACCTGCATTCCGCAGTGGCCGGCAACAATGGCTTCGGGGGCGGTGGACATGCCACAGGCATCGGCGCCCAGGGTACGGGCAATGCGCACCTCAGCCGGGGTTTCATACTGGGGACCGGGGAAGTACATGTAAACGCCCTCCCGCAGGTCGATGCCCATGCCCTTGGCGGCATTGCGGGCCACATCCTGAAGCGCAGGGGTGTACAGGTGGGACATGTCGGGGAAGCGGACGCCGAATTCGGGCAAATTCTCGCCCCGGAGAGGAGATTCCATAAAAATCTTGGTGTGGTCGGTGATAAGCATTAGATCGCCGGCCTTCCACTCCGTATTGACGCAGCCTGCGGCATTGGTGACTATGAGCGTGTCACACCCCAGCAGACGAAGCACACGGACTGCGTAGGAGACCTCCTCGTAGGAGTAGCCCTCATAGTGGTGCATACGGCCCTGCATGACGGCGACCTTCTGGCCCGCCAAGGTGCCGAATACCAGCTGGCCCTTATGGCCGGGGGCGGTGGAGGCTTTGAAGTGAGGAATGTCGTGGTAGGAGACTACCGTGGGGTTTTCTACCACATCGCCCATAAAGCCCAGGCCGGAGCCCAGCACCATAGCGACCTTGGGATTAAAATCCCCAATTTGAGCGCGAATATAATCGGCGCTCTCTTTATATTGCGCAAAAGTGTAATTCATATGAATTTCCTCCTATGTAAAATAGTGTAAAAGCCTGCTAGGGGCAGCAATTCTTGTGTGACTACGCTCGCGCTTGGGTGTCACGCCTTGCACGTCTCGCGGGCGGGACGCTTTCCCTCCGACTCCGGGCAA
>CAZDDZ010000028.1:0-27697 GCA_964504285.1 uncultured Pseudoflavonifractor sp. | reverse complement strand
TTTGAAATAGGATGTCAAAAGACTGAGCTTTTTGAGCGGGGGGATAGTGTGAAAGGGGGGGCGGAGCTCCCGCTTTCGCGTGCAGGAATCCTGACGGCTTGCAAGGCTTTTGGCGGCAGTCCGGGTGGAAAAGACACCGCCAAGATATGCGGCGGGATTAAATCAGAGGTTCCCTAGCTTAAAAACATTTCCACATCGGCCACGGTTAGGCCGGTTTGAAGTGCCAGATTTACCCCATACCCGATGACCTTGGACAAATCAGCTACCTGGCTGTCAATTTCCTTGGGCGTAACAATGACACCCTCTGCGGTACCTCGAAGAGCCTCGGGGTCCAAGTCGGCTTTGCCCGCCTCGGCCAGCACGTCGGCACAGAGGGTTGCGGCATCGACCACGGTGGGTACGCCGATGGCAATGACAGGCACTCCCAGCGTTTCCTTGGAGAGCGCCGCACGGGCATTGCCCACCCCTGAGCCGGGAACAATACCCGTATCGGCAATTTGAATGGTGCGGCACACCCGGTCTAAGCTGCGGGAGGCCAATGCGTCCACTGCCAGCACACAAGCGGGATTAATTTTTTTTACCAGAGCTGCTACAATTTCTCCGCTCTCTACCCCCGTGGTGCCCAGTACCCCCGAGCACAGCGCCGCAACCGGACGAAATGAGCCGAAATGCTCCGGCACCCGTTCCACTAGGTGCCGGGTTACCATGGTGTGGTCGGTCACCTTGGGGCCAATGGCATCGGGGGTGATGGCGCGGTTTCCAAGACCCACCACCAGGGCCGTAGCTCCCTCAGGAAGCTTTAGCAGCTCCGTCAGCTCGGCAGCCAGAGCACGGGCGGCGCGGCCGAAGGCGTCCTCCTCCCTCCTGGCCAGCCCGTCCAGCAACAGGGTAACGTAATTGCCTACGGGCTTATCCAGGGCATGAGCTCCTGCTTCGTTTAAAATGCGCACCGTGGTAACCGAATAGCCCTCCCGCTGGCTGTCATGTGCCTCCACGCCCTCTAATTTGGTTTCCTGGGCTGCGTCCTCCTCCCAAAGTGCCTTGGCCTCCATAGCCAAATCGGTTCTGCGTTTTAACATACCTTGTCCGCCCTTTCCTGCCGGACATGACAAGTCATGCCCCTACATGATGTTGTGGCTGCATACCAGTTACATACTATTTTTAGCGCCTGAAGCAGTCCTATGCAAAAAATACGAGAAAAAATGAAATTAATCCTTGCAATTTAAGCTCTTTGCTGGTAGAATAATAATCTGCACAGGCAAACTATGCGCAAAATTGCGTGTTAAATCGTCATCGGAGGAGGTGTTTGGTTTGCCGAATATTAAGTCTGCCAAGAAGCGTGTCCTGGTCAGCGCCGCAAAGGCCGCCCAGAACAAGACCGCGAAGTCTGCCATGAGAACCGACCTTAAGAAGTTTGAGGCCGCCGTGGCCGAGGGCAACCGCAGCGAGGCCGAAGGCGCTTACAAGGTGGCCGTCAAGGCCGTCGATAAGGCTGTTGGTCATGGTCTTCTGCACAAGAACAATGCGTCCCGCAAGAAGAGCAGCATGACCATTAAGCTCAACAAGCTGGCCTAAGTTCACAAAATTGCTCGAAAGCAGTGCCGTCCGCAATTGCGGGCGGCCTTTTTCGTTTTAGCGTTTGTATTATTCTTCCTGCACGCCAACGGGAGCGCTTCTGTGTCACGCCTTGCACGTCTCGCGGGCGGGACGCTTTCCCTCCGACTCCGGGCAAACCCGGCACCGCCTTTCGTGAGACGGCGGAACCTGGGCTTTGCCCGTCGCTCCGGTCCAAGCGCCCCTGCTCGACGGCGCGGCGCTTCTGTGTCACGCTCGCGTTGGGCGCATGGGCGGGTCGCTAACTCCTGCGACTGCGCAAAAAAGCTCCGGGCGGCTTGCGGGGGTTGCCGCCCTGCACTTTTTCGCTCCGCTCCGTCGTTAGCTCCCCTATGCGCCTACGCTCGCGCTTCTGTGTCAAGCCGCGTGACGGAGTAAGCGGCGGTTCAACGAGCCGGACTTTAAATAGACGCATAGACAAAAGGTTTGCGTTTCTGGGGGGCCTTGTGCCCCGACATAAAGCCCAAGGGGGCCGGGGTCGGAACCCCGGCGGACTTTGCCTACTTTCGTCCGCAGGAAAGTAGGTCGCCGAAGGCATGACAAGATAGCGACGAGATAGAGACATTCGTAGACGGGGAAGAAAGATTGGTGACTCTATGCTTTCGTTATTTCTCCTATGCACCTACGATCGCGCTTCTGTGTCACGCTCCCGTTGGGCGCATGGCCGGGTTGATAAGCCAGCACTACGCGAAAAATGCCTTGGGCTACGCCCAACTGTTTTTTCGTCTCCGTACCGTCTTATCTCCCCTATGCGCCTACGGGAGCGCTTCCTTGTTTCGTTTGCCTTTGACATCTTTTTGTGCTATACTACGCAAGCTAACAGACGGAGAAAGGAGCGGTAAAATGAAGCAGTTTTTGGCCCTTCCGCCGGTAAAATTTGTGACAGATATTGTGGATATGTACTTTTCCAAGAATGTGGCCCGCTCCGCTGCCGCGCTGGCTTATTTTTTAATTCTTACCTTTTTTCCAATTTTAATTTGTATTAATGCCTTTATTGGTCTGCTGAACCTGGACGTGAATACCGTCATGCTGGCGGCTCAGCCTTTTTTGCCAACGGAGAGCCTTGGAATTTTGGGGGAGTATATTGGCTATATTAACACCAATCAATCCACCGGTTTGCTGGTGGCCGGTGTGGGCGTAACCCTTTTTTCGGCCTCAGCCGCCTTTCGCACCCTGATGAGCAGCATGGACGAAATTTACGACCGAAAGAGCTACACCGGCATTTGGCAGGTAGTGGCCAGCGTAATTTTTTCGGTGCTTTTTTTGGTAACCATTTACCTTTCCATTGTGGTGGTACTCACCGGTGAGTGGCTCTTTCAGCTGGTCGGGCAATTTTTGCATATTGACTACGGCACACTGCCCCTCAACTGGCAGTGGCTGCGCTTTTTTATTCTTTTTGCGCTGGTGCTTCTTTTTGTGCTGTTGGTCTACCGCATGGCAGCCCCCAGGGGAAAGCCCCGCCCCCCCATTCTCACCGGCGGCATTTTGGCGGCCATGGCGCTGGTGGCGGCCTCTATCCTGTTTTCCTGGTTCATCGGCCTGTCCTCCCGGTACTCGCTGGTGTACGGGTCGCTGGCTTCGGTCATCATTTTGCTGGTGTGGCTCTATCTGTGCGGCAATATTTTAATTATCGGCAATGTGTTTAACTGCGTGTGGTACCGGAGAAAAAAGGTAAAGTATCTCAAAAAACTGAAGCATGACGCTGCTCCACCCGAAACCCTGGGAGGTTAGCATGGCAAAACAAACCAGACACAGACCACTGCGTACGTTTCTAATAGCGCTTCTTCTCCTGCTGGCGGGGGCGTGGTTCTTTTATGACCAGCAAAACCGTATTCAGACCGAGATTCTGACCGTCTCCTCCCACCGGCTGCCCGCCGCCTTTGACGGATTGCGGGTGGTACAGGTTTCCGACCTTCACGGCAAGGAATTCGGTGCGGACAACGAAATTTTGCTAAAAAATGTGGCCGACCTAAAGCCCGACCTCATTGCCATTACCGGGGACATCATTGATAACGCAGACCAATTCCACATGATTACCGCCGTGGCCAGGGGACTTGCAAGTATTGCCCCCACCTATTATGTCACCGGCAATCATGAGTGGGCCATCCGGGAGGCCTATACCGTTAAGTCCCTTCTGCGGGAGTGCGGGGTGACGGTGCTCACCAATGAGTTTATCCCCCTGGAGAAGGACGGACAGACCATGATTTTGGCGGGCATTGACGACCCCAACGGCCCCTACGACCAAAAGACCCCGGGCCAATTGGCCGAGGAAATCCGGGCCGCTTACGGCGGGGAGACCTATGTTCTCCTGCTGGCCCATCGGAATGAGTATTATGAGGTTTATGCGGATGCCGGGTTTGACCTGACCCTCTGCGGGCATGTTCACGGCGGTATTATTCGCCTGCCCTTTACCGACGGACTGATTGACAATACCCGCCGCCGCTTGTTTCCCAGTTACACCGCCGGGCTGTATGACTTGGCACATGGGGAGCTGATGGTCTCCCGGGGGCTGGGAAACGGCGGACGTACTTTTCGCCTTTTTAACCGACCCCACCTGCCGGTGGTGGTGCTGACGAGCGAAGAATAGAAAGCAATGCAGAAACAAGTGAAAAGAAAACGGGCTCCCGGGTGAGCCGCAAGTTTAAACTGTGAAAAAAGGACAGCTTTATGGAATACAACGCCGGAGAATATGATATTGCCGTGGTAGGCGCGGGTCAAGGGGCCCCGCATGGCGGGGCGCGCCAAGTGGCGCGATCAAGCATTTTGTGGAACAAAATCTTGGCGCAAGGCGGAATTAAGTTCCGCCGCGCAAGTGAAAAGAAAACGGGCTCCCGGGTGAGCCGCAAGTTTAAACTGTGAAAAAAGGACAGCTTTATGGAATACAACGCCGGAGAATATGATATTGCCGTGGTAGGCGCGGGTCACGCGGGCATTGAGGCCGCCCTGGCCGCCGCCCGCCTGGGTTTGCGCACCCTTTGCTTTACGGTGAATTTGGATGCGGTGGGCAACATGCCCTGCAACCCCGCCATTGGCGGTACGGGCAAAGGCCACCTGGTGCGTGAAATTGACGCCCTGGGCGGCGAGATGGCCAAGTGTGCCGACAAGGCCTGCATCCAGTACCGGGTGCTTAACCGGGGCAAGGGTCCTGCTGTATGGTCACTACGGGCCCAGGCTGACCGACGGGCGTATCAGCAGGTGATGAAGCACACGCTGGAAAAGCAGGAAAACCTGTGGGTTAAGCAGGCCGAGGTGGTGGAGGTTCGCACCGAAAACGGTGCGGTTTCGGCGGTTAAGACGGCCTTGGGCGCTATTTATGCCGTTAAGGCCGTGGTCATTGCGTCGGGGACCTACTTGGGTGGACGCACCATTGTAGGGGAGGTCACCTGTCAGTCGGGGCCGGACGGCCTTGCCGCCGCACTATCCCTCACCGAGAGCCTTCAAAGTCTGGGCGTGACGCTCCGGCGCTTTAAAACAGGCACGCCCCCCCGTATTAATGCCCGCAGCGTGGACTTTTCCAAGATGGAGGTTCAGCCCGGGGATGAGGCGGTTCTCCCCTTCTCCTTTCAGACCGAGATTCCCCCCGCAAACAGGGCGGTATGTTACCTGACCTATACCAATGAGCAGACGCACCAGGTTATTCGGCAAAACCTTCACCGCTCCCCTCTTTTTTCAGGGGTAATTGAGGGGATTGGCCCACGATACTGCCCCTCCATTGAGGACAAGGTGGTGCGCTTTGCCGACAAGACCCGCCACCAATTGTTTATTGAGCCAATGGGCCTTGATACGGAGGAGCTTTATATTCAGGGGCTCTCCTCCTCTCTGCCTGAGGATGTGCAAATAGAGATTTTACATACCATCTCCGGGCTGGAGCAGGCCGAGATGACCCGCTGTGCCTACGCCATTGAGTACGACTGCGTAGACCCTACCGAGCTGCTGCCCACCCTGGAGCACAAAAAGGTAAAGGGCCTCTACGGTGCGGGGCAGTTTAACGGCTCCTCCGGCTATGAGGAGGCCGCCGCCCAGGGGCTGGTGGCGGGTGTTAACAGTGCGCTGAAGATTTTAGGCCGAGAGCCCATGATTATTTCCCGGGAGCAGGGGTATATCGGCGTGCTGATTGATGACCTTGTCACCAAGGGTACCAACGAGCCCTACCGTATGATGACCTCACGCACGGAGTATAGGCTTCTCTGCCGTCAGGACAACGCCGATCAGCGCCTTGCGTCCCTAGGGCATGAGGCCGGTTTGGTTAGTGATGAGACGTACCAAAAGGTACAGGGGAAATATGCCGCCGTGGAGCAGGAAATCAAGCGCCTGGAGCATACGGGCACCGCCGATGGACGGCTGGTGGATTTGCTTCGCCGCCCGGAAAATACCTACGAGAGCTTAGCCGCCGTCGATCCCCGTCGGCCCGAACTTCCCAAGGCGGTGGCCGAGTCAGTGGAAATTGCGGTGAAGTACCAGGGGTATATTGACCGGCAGCTGCGCCAGGTGGAGGAAATGCGCCGCCTGGAGAACCGCCCTTTGCCCGCGGATTTAGACTACGAAGCCCTGCACGGCCTGCGGTTGGAGGCACGGCAAAAGCTCTCCAAAATTCGTCCGCTGAACCTGGGACAGGCCAGCCGTATTTCCGGCGTTTCTCCGGCAGACATGGGCGCCCTTATGGTGTATTTAAACCAGTAGGACAGCGTGCTTGCCCTAACTGCGAGATAAAGCCGTGTTATGTATTCCTGAAGGAGGGAAAAGAAATGCCCCCAAAAATTATTCTTGGTCTTTCCGGCGGCGTGGACTCCGCGGTGGCGGCAGGAATTTTATCCAAGACCTATGATGTGCACTGCGTTTTTCTGGACATTGGTCTGGGAGGAGCCGCCGCCCGTGACGCGGCGGCGGTTGCGGAAAAGCTGGGCCTGCCTTTTGAGATTGTGGACATCAGGGCCGAGCTGGAGGAGCATGTCTGCGCCCCCTTTGCCGCCGACTATCTCTCCGGGCGCACCCCGCTGCCCTGCGCCCGCTGCAACCCCATGGTCAAGTTTCCCGCCCTCTTCCGGGTGGGAGAACGACTGGGTGCGGAGCTGGTGGCCACCGGGCACTACGCCCGGGTGGAAAACGGCCTTTTAAAGAAGGGAATGCCCGCCAACGACCAGTCGTATATGCTTGCCCGGCTGACCAGAGAACAGCTGGGACATATTGTATTTCCTCTGGGGGATTTTGAAAAAAATCAGGTGCGCGCCATGGCGGGGGAAAAGGCCCTTCCCGTGGCACAAAAGCCAGACAGCATGGAAATCTGCTTTATTCCGGACGGCGACTATGCCGCATGGCTGGACGTGCGGGAGCACACGCCGCCCCCCGGTGACTTTGTGGATCAGCAGGGCAATGTACTGGGCCGCCACGAAGGCATTCACCATTATACTCTGGGCCAAGGCCGTGGGCTGGGGGTTTCCGGCCCCCACCGCTACTTTGTTTCACGCATTGAGCCGGATACGAACCGTGTGGTACTTTCCGACGGCACCGACCTGCACACCCGCAAGGCATTTGCTACCGACCCAAACTGGATTTCCGTTGATGGCCTGACTGCCCCCCTGGCGGTCACCGTCCGTTTGCGCCACTCCCGTACCGAGCTGCCTGCCACCATTTCCCCGGCAGAGGGCGGTGTATTTATTGACATGGACATTCCTGCACGCGCCCCCACGCCTGGCCAGCTTGCCGTTTTTTATCAGGATGACGTGGTAGTAGGAAGCGCCTGGCTTGCCTGACAAAAAAACTGCGTTTCTGTGCATTTCTCTACTTTTCAGATACGATCTAGCCGATAAATAAAAAGCTCCCCTTCCGTATGGAAGGGGAGCTTTTTTGTAATTAAACTTACTTGCCGGCGTTCTTGAGGGCTCTCATGCGGTCACCGTGGTCGAGAAGGCGCTTGCGCAGACGCAGGCTCTCGGGGGTAACCTCCAGCAGCTCATCATCGGCCAGGAACTCCAGGCACTGCTCCAGGGAAAGGATGCGGGGGGTGGTGAGCCGCAGCGCGTCGTCCGAGCCGGAGGCGCGCATGTTGGTCAGCTGCTTTTTCTTGCAGACGTTTACCGACATGTCCTCGTTCTTGGGGCACACGCCGATGATCATGCCGGCGTAGACGGGAACACCCGCGCCGATAAACAGGGTGCCGCGCTCCTGAGCGTTAAAGAGACCGTAGGCCACAGCTTCGCCGGTCTCGAAGGAGACCAGGCTGCCGCTGGCCCGGCGGGCAATTTCACCCTTCATGGGGGCATAGCTGTCAAAAATAGAGGCCATAATTCCCTCGCCCTTGGTGTCGGTGAGGAACTCGTTGCGGTAGCCAAACAGGCCGCGGGCAGGCACCAGGAATTCTACCTTCATACGGTCGCCCACGGGGGTCATCTCCAGCAGGTCACCCTTACGGGAGCCGATCTTCTCAATGACCGCGCCCACCGAGTCGGAGGGCACGTCCACCACCAGGCGCTCCACAGGCTCACACTTTACGCCGTCAATCTCCTGAAAGAGCACACGGGGGGGCGATACCTGGAACTCATAGCCCTCGCGGCGCATGGTCTCGATCAGAATGGACAGGTGCATCTCGCCGCGGCCTGCCACGCTAAAGGAGTCGGTGTTGTCGGTCTCGGTGATGCGAATGGAAACGTCCTTCAGGGTCTCCCGCATAAGACGCTCCCGAAGCTGGCGGGAGGTAACAAACTTGCCCTCCCGTCCGGCAAAGGGGCTGTCGTTAACGGCAAAAGTCATCTCAATGGTGGGGGCGGAAATCTGCACAAAGGGCAGGGGCTCCACCACACCGGCGGCGCAAATGGTGTCACCGATGGTAATGTCTCCGATGCCGCTCATGGCAATGATATTACCGGCGGAGGATTCGGTCACCGGAGCCTTGCCCAGGCCGTCAAACTCGTAGAGGGAGACCGCCTTGGCCTTCTTGCCCGGCTGGTCGGCAGTGTGGTAGTTGCACACCACAATCTCCTGATTTTGGCGCAGGGTACCGCGCTCAATACGGCCAATGGCAATGCGGCCCACAAATTCGTTGTAATCGATGGCGGAGACCAGCATCTGGAAGGGGGCTTCGGCATCTGCCTCAGGGCCGGGAATATAGTCGAGAATGGTTTCAAACAGGGGGGCCAGGTCAGTGCCTACCACCTCGGGGGAGTAGGAGGCGGTGCCCTGACGGCCCGAGCAGAACAGCATGGGACTGTCCAGCTGCTCATCGGTGGCGTCCAGATCCAGCAGCAGCTCCAGAACCTCATCTACCACTTCGTGAATGCGCTGGTCAGGGCGGTCAATTTTATTAACCACCACAATAACCCGGTGGCCCAGCTCCAGAGCCTTGGACAGCACAAAGCGGGTCTGGGGCATAGGACCCTCGGCAGCGTCTACCAGCAAAATAACACCGTTGACCATCTTGAGGATACGCTCCACCTCGCCGCCAAAGTCGGCATGGCCCGGGGTGTCCACAATGTTAATCTTGGTGTCCTTGTAGTGGACAGCGGTGTTTTTGGCGAGAATGGTGATGCCACGCTCACGCTCCAAATCGTTGGAGTCCATGACGCGCTCCACAGTGGCCTGGTTCTCGCGGTAGATGCCGCCCTGCTTGAGCATTTCATCCACCAACGTGGTCTTGCCGTGGTCAACGTGGGCAATGATGGCGACGTTGCGCAAATTGTTGTTCTGCATATTAATCTCCTTTTATCCATACGGCAAAACCACAGGACACCCTCCGAAATAAAGCAAAACCCATGGCGCGTATAAAGTTGCTAACAAATACTATTTTAAGCTCGACCATGTATTATACCTTAATATAATGTAAAACGCAACTTTTTTCGTTGACACAGTGAAAAGGTTAGGGTACAATTGTTTATGCCTGTATGAAAAAGACCTCACAGTATGCCCATGTGCCCCCCACCACACCGGGATAGAGGATCTACATCCTGATCCGGAGACAATGGTTTTCTAAATATGAGGCAGGGGAAGAAAATTTTATATTTGTCTCCGTAGCTCAGTTGGATAGAGCAACTGCCTCCTAAGCAGTAGGCCGGACGTTCAAGTCGTCTCGGGGACGCCAAAACCGTGGAATCATAAGGGTTTCACGGTTTTTTATTTTGCCAATTCAACCGGTAAACGGAGTAACGCTTTTTTCACCTAAATGATACTGCCGCGCAATGGAAAGTTGCCCAAAGGACACCCCTTGACAGGTTTGTCAAGGGGCTTTTTTCGTGCCAAAATGACATCTTGCGCAAAGTTATGACGTTTCGTGCCAAATTGCCCTCAAGCAAATGTGGAAATGTTACCCTGTATTTATTATTACACTGGTCAGAGTAAGCACACCAAAAATATTGGAAGTGAGGCGATTTCTATGAAAAACGAATTGACCCCCGAACTGCTTAAAAAAGCAAAAGCCGCCCCTTCCTCCGCCGCGCTGCTGGCGCTGGCCGAGGAAAACGGGCTTAACCTGACCGCGGAGGAAGCGGCGAGCTACTTTGCGCGCTTCCACCCGGGGACGGGCACGCTGGCCGACGAGGAACTGGAGAATGTTACTGGTGGTGGCTGCGGAAAAGTAAGCTATGGAATATGTTTACGCAAAGGCGGTGCTTGCACAGATTGCAGAGACCTCTGGGTGTGCATCAATTGCGGCCACCCGTTTTCATTGCATACGAAATCGACAGTGTCTGCAGCCGCTTTTTTGTGTCCGAATGAAATTGGATTTATTGGTGGCGGCACATCCATCTCATTGCATAAATATTGCAAATACCAGCGTAATTAGCAGTTTAAAAAGGAGTCATTCATATGGGTGAGAACACCATTTTTCGAAAAGCCAGCTTGGACCGGGTGTCGTCCCCGGAGCAGCTAAACGACTACATCAAGGTCTCCCGCCCCGGCGTGTGGCTGATTTTGGCGGCGGTGGTGGTGCTGCTCATCGGTGTGTGCGTGTGGGGCGTGTTCGGCTCCCTCACCACCACCCGGGACGCGGTAGCGGTCGTGCAAGGTGGGAAAGCCACCTGCTATGTTTCTGCCCAGGACGCAAAAAGCCTTGCCCCGGGTATGGAGGTGCGGGTGGACGGAAACACAGGCAGCATCACAGGCGTTGCCGCCGCCCCCGTGGAAATTACCGCCGACTTTGACGCCTATGCCCTCTATTTGAGCGGGCTGAAAACAGGAGACTGGGTAATTCCGGTGACGGTGGCTTGCGCCGCCCCGGACGGCGCGTACATGGCGCAAATTGTGCTGGAGACCATTTCGCCCATCTCCTTTGTGCTGAATTGAGGTGGGGTATGGAGGAAACACGAAAAAAGGTCAAGCAGCCCATTCAAAAGGGCTGTGCAAAGGTGCCTGTGGTGATGCAGCTGGAGGCGCTGGAATGCGGCGCGGCAAGCCTTGCCATGGTGCTGGCCTACTATAATAAATGGGTGCCGCTGGAGCAGGTACGCGCCGACTGCGGCGTCTCCCGGGACGGCTCCAAGGCGTCCAATGTGTTGAAAGCGGCACGTAATTACGGACTGGAGGCCCAGGGTTACCGCTACGAGCCGGAGCAGCTGCGCCAAAACGGCAGTTTTCCCTGTATTATCCACTGGAACTTTAACCACTTTGTGGTGCTCTGCGGCTTTAAGGGTGACAAGGCCTACTTAAACGACCCGGCAAAGGGAAACTACGGTGTTTCCATGGAGCAGTTCGATAAATCCTTTACCGGCGTGTGCATCTTCTTTCGGCCTGGGGAAGACTTTGCGCCGGACGGAAAGCCCAAAAGCACATGGAGCTTTGTCAAAAAGCGCATGGTGGGTACCGGTGCGGCGGTTTGCTTTGTGGCGCTCACCACGGCCATCACCTCACTGCTGGGCATAATCAATCCGGCGTTTTCCCGCGTCTTTTTAGACCGGCTGCTCACCGGGCGAAACCCGGAGTGGGTTACCCCCTTCCTGCTGGCCCTCTCCCTAATGACCGCCGTAACGCTGGTCGTGGCATGGGTGCAGGCGGTTTATACGCTGAAATTAAACGGCAAACTTTCCATTGTGGCAAACTCCTCGTTTTTATGGCACGTGCTGCGCCTGCCCATGGAATTCTTCTCACAGCGTATGGCGGGTGACATCGCCATGCGGCAGGCGCTCAACGAGGGCATTGCAAACGCACTGATTACTACTTTCGCCCCGCTGGTGCTCCAAACGGGCATGATGGTCTTTTATCTGGTGGCCATGCTGCGTTACAGCGTACTGCTGACGGCGGTGGGGATCGGGTCTATTTTAGTAAATCTGGTCATGGCCCAGATTATATCCCAAAAGCGCGTCAACGTCACCCGGGTGCAGATGCGCGACGCCGGTAAGCTGGCAGGCTCCACCGTGGCGGGCATCGAAATGATCGAGACCATCAAGGCCAGCGGTGCGGAAAACGGCTTTTTTGAAAAATGGGCGGGCTATCAGGCCGGAGTAAACACGCAGACGGTTCAGTTTGCCAATACAAATCACTACCTGGGACTGATCCCCACGCTGGTATCCTCTTTAACCTCCACTGCCGTGCTGGTGCTGGGCGTATATCTGACCATGCAGGGGCAGTTTACCATAGGCATGATATTGGCGTTTCAGGGCTTTTTAGGCGGCTTTACCGGCCCGGCGCAGTCCCTTATCGGCGCGGGTCAGACCATACAGGAGATGCGCACCAACATGGAGCGCATCGAGGACGTAATGGAATACCCCGTAGACGTGAAGGAGCAAAGCGGCTTTGATGAGGGCGCCGAGTATGACAAGCTCTCCGGCGAGGTGGTGATGCGGGATGTCACCTTCGGCTACTCAACCCTGGGTGCGCCGCTGATTGAGCATTTTGACCTGCGTCTAAAGCCCGGAAGCCGGGTGGCCTTCGTCGGCCCCTCCGGCTGTGGAAAGAGTACCCTCTCGAAGCTGGTTTCGGGCCTTTACCGGCCGTGGAGCGGCGAGATTTTATTTGACGGAAAGCCCCTGTCGGACATCGACCACAGCATTTTTACCGGCTCGGTGGCGGTGGTGGATCAGGACATCATCCTGTTTGAGGACACCATCGCAAACAATATTAAAATGTGGGATAGCTCCATTGAGGACTTTGAGGTCATCATGGCCGCCCGGGACGCCAGCCTCCACGAGGACATTATGGGCCGGGACGGCGGCTACTCCTACAAGCTGATGGAGGGAGGCAAGGATTTGTCCGGCGGACAGCGCCAGCGGCTGGAAATTGCCCGGGTGCTGGCCCAGGACCCCACCATCATCATTATGGACGAGGCCACCTCCGCGCTGGATGCGAAAACCGAGTTTGAGGTGGTAAACGCCATTAAGAATCGGGGCATTACCTGTATCGTCATTGCCCACCGCCTGTCCACCATCCGGGACTGCGACGAAATTGTGGTGATGGAAAAGGGCAAGGTGGTGGAGCGGGGAACCCACGACGAGCTGTACGCCAAGGGCGGGGTCTACACCACGCTGGTGGCAAGTGAATAGAAAAGGAGTTTTTAGTATGTCAGAAAATGAAAAGCGTACGACACAAGCATTAACAGAAGAGGACCTCGACAAAGCGGCGGGGGGAGCTGATGAGAGGCAGGATCATCCTGTGACCAAAGTCGATGGGAATTACCCGGGCTGCGACAAATGGATGGCTGACGCATTGAAATCACTGTTTCAGGTAATCAAAGATAAAAAAAATCCGCGCTGCGGCAACTGCGCCTGCTTTAGTGCCGGCAATTGCAGCATGTGCGTCGTCCGTTAGGCACGCAATCAATATCAATTAGAGTTGGAGAGGACGCAATGGGCTGGTTTGACGAACAAATAAAGCAACGCGTGAAAGCGGATGACGACGCCTTTGCAGAGGCCTTTGCCTCCATGGCGGGGGTGGTCATGGGGCGCGGTATTGAGAGCGCCCTGCTGGACGACCGGCAGAAAACGAAAAGCGCAGTGGACGAGATTCTAAAGTTCTACCGCGTGAAATCCGTGGAGCTGCCCGACGAGCTGACCGATTTGGACGAGCAGCTGGAGTACCTGCTGCGTCCCTCCGGCATTATGCGGCGGGTGGTGCATCTGGAGGGTGATTGGTTCAAGGACGCGGTGGGCGCGTTTTTGGCCACCCTGAAAAACGGCAGCGTGGTGGCGCTGCTGCCACACGGGTTCTCCGGCTATGCCTTTTTTAACCACGCAAGCGGCAAGACGGTGAAGCTGACAAGTCACACTGCACAGCTCTTGGAAAACGAGGCCATCTGCTTCTATAAACCGCTGCCGCTCAAAAAGCTCTCCATTCGCGACCTGCTTTTGTACATCGCCCAAAGCCTTTCCCCGGCGGATTACGTCATGGTGGGCGCCGCCACGCTGGCGGTTACCCTCATCGGAATGCTGGGGCCAAAACTCAATAACATTATTTTTTCTAACGTAATTGAAAGCGGCGATATGGGGCTGCTGTTTGCGGTCACCGTGATGCTGGCAGCCACCGGTATTGCGGGGCTGCTCATTGGAACGGTAAAAACAATTGTGCTGGAACGGCTGCAAACCAAAACCGGCACGGCGGTGCAGGCGGCCTCTATGATGCGGGTGCTGTCCCTGCCGGCGAAATTTTTTAAGGAATACAGCGCAGGTGAGCTGAGTAGCCGCACCCAGAGCATTAATAGCCTGTGCGCCATGCTGGGCGGTGCCATCTTAACCACCGGGCTTACCTCGGTATTTTCACTGGTCTACATTACACAAATCTTTGCCTATGCCCCCGGGCTGGTTCTCCCGGCGCTGCTTATCACGCTGGCCACGGTGCTCTTTACGCTGATTTCCACACTGGCGCAGATGAAGCGCTCCCAGCGGACCATGGAGCTCTCTGCCAAGGAATCGGGTCTTAACTACTCCCTTATTTCCGGTGTGCAAAAGCTGAAGCTTTCCGGCGCGGAAAAGCGGGCCTTTTCTAAGTGGGCAGCCCTCTACCGCCGGAAGGCTAGTCTCACTTACGATCCGCCCCTGTTTCTTAAGCTGAATACGGTCATTTCCACGGGCATTTCACTGGTGGGCACCATTGTGCTCTATTACGCGGCGGTGAGGTCGGGGGTGAGCGTGGCGGACTATTTTGCATTCAACGTGGCCTATGGCATGGTGAGCGGCGCGTTTCTCTCCCTTTCCGGCATCGCCCTGACGGCGGCAAATATTAAGCCGGTGTTTGAGATGGTAAAACCCATTTTGGAGACCGTGCCGGAGGTGTCTACCGGCAAGAAGGTACTTACCCGCATCTCCGGCGGCATTGAGCTAAATAACGTCTCTTTCCGCTATGCCGAAAGTATGCCGCTGATTGTGGACAACCTGTCGCTGAAAATCAGGCCCGGGCAGTATGTGGCCCTGGTGGGTAAAACCGGCTGCGGAAAATCTACCCTTATGCGGCTGCTGCTGGGCTTTGAAACGCCGCAAAAGGGCGCGATTTATTATGACGGCAAGGATATGTCCACCGTCGATTTAAAATCCCTGCGGCGACGCATAGGCGTGGTAATGCAAAACGGCAAGCTTTTCTCGGGGGACATTTTCTCCAACATCACCATTTCGGCTCCGTGGCTGACAATGGACCAGACATGGGAGGCCGCGGAGCTTGCCGGCATCGCGGACGACATCCGCGACATGCCCATGGGAATGCACACCATCATTTCCGAGGGCAGCGGCGGTGTGTCCGGCGGGCAGCGCCAGCGCCTGATGATCGCGAGGGCGGTTGCGCCAAAGCCCCGCGTGCTTATGTTTGACGAAGCCACCAGCGCGCTGGACAACCTGACGCAAAAGACCGTGGCAGACTCGCTGGCAAACCTGAAATGCACCCGCATTGTTATCGCGCACCGGCTGTCCACCATCCGGGAGTGCGACCGTATCATTGTGCTCGACGCAGGACGGGTCGTTGAGGACGGAAACTTCGACGAGCTGATCCAAAAGGACGGATACTTTGCCGAGCTGGTGGCGCGCCAGCGGCTGGACGACACGCAATTTGTGGGCAAAACCACACTATTTTAATCATCAACAAAAAGGAGTGCTAATAATGAACCATCCATTCACCCCCGAGCTGATTGAAAAGGTAAAGGCGGCACAATCAGCGGCTGAGCTTCTTGCGCTTGCCGAGGAAAACAAGATCGAATTGACTGAAGAACAGGCGGCAGAATGCTATACAAGGCTTAATTCGCAGTCAGGTGCACTTGCAGACGAGGAGCTTGACAACGTCGCCGGTGGCGGGTGTTCTTCCGGCGATGGTCGCTTGCTTGTTACATCAGCGTATCGTTGTGATTATTGGAATTGCGTCTATTGCGGTGTTCCTGTAGCTTCACATAATACATGCATCAGTAAACGGCATACAGAGGTGCTTACTTGCTCTGGCGGCAAACAATTTAGTTGTAGCTGTGCCAATTGTGGTCATTGCAGTTACGAAAATGCGCTTCTGCTTTGTAACCACCCCGCCAACCGCAGATAACAAAAAGCGGAAATGTGCACGAGCGCTGTCACGGTCGACCATCGTGTTACCTACTACTGCATAGATTGCGGCTGTAATGTTAAATAATTAAAAAAATAAAGGAGGCTATTTTCATGAAGGACAACAAGAACTTGGAGAAGCAGGCAACCACCCTCACCGACGAGGAGCTGGACAAGGCGTCCGGCGGCTATCAGATGGGGTATGTGGCGCCCCCCGGCATACTAAACCCAGTAGATGGCACGAAGCCATCCGACAAGCCCTATGATCAACCCCTGACCACTCCAAAGGGCCCATATCCGCAGAATATAATGTGAACAAATCAATGCGCTGCAAGAGGTTGTTTTTATAAAAGGCAATGAAAAATTTATTTAGGAGGGCGCACACCATGAAATTTACAGACGAAGCGCCGAAAACAGAAAAAGTCCCGATGTCGGCGGAAGAACTCCTCGTGCTTGCCCGGGAGCATAACACCGAGCTTACCGAAGAACTGGCAATTAAATATGCCGCGAAGCTGCGCGCAGAGGGCCAAGCCCTCTCTGACGAGGAGCTGGACAACGTGGCCGGCGGAGGATGCGGGAGCGGATCCGGCCAATGCCGCAAATGCGGGGGAATGTTTATCCGGACAGACGAAAGACGAGAATTTCCCCGGTCTAACGGGTCGTCCTGCCTTTTGCCTGTGTACAGGTGCCTCTCCTGTGGGTTCGACAGCGTAATTCCATAAAAGTAAAAAACACCGAGGGAAACAGGGGAGATCGCCATGCAAACAGAGAAAAATTATCTTTTAAGTCCAGACATTGCCCTGCGTGCATGGACGCTGGTTCCTTGCGCCTACTACAAAAAAGGGGTGCGCAATGCCATCGGACTTTCACAGGAGGAATTTTTGCTTTTGCTTCAGTGTGACGGCAGGCAGAAAATTTCGGACAGCGCACTTCTGCAAAGCCTGATAGCGCGGGGCCTGTGTGCTCCCTGTGAAAATGGCGCGGAGCTTGATCGGTGGCAGAAGCCGCTGCTGTGCGAAAACCGCTACTTCCCTGCTATGAATTGGGAGATTACCGACAGGTGCAACTACAACTGCCTGCACTGCTTTAACGCGGCGGACAACATGCCCCTGCGGGAGGAATTTTCGTGGGACGAATGCCAGCTGCTGCTTGACCAGGCGCGCGACTGCGGCGTCAACGCATTCACCATCACCGGCGGCGAACCCATGCTCCACCCGCGCTTTATGGACATTTTGCGCGGGATTCACAGCCGGGGCATGTACGTAGAGGAGCTGAATACCAACGGCAGTTTACTGACAGCGTCTGTGCTTGATGAAATGAAATCCTTCGGCTGTATGCCGCTGATGAAAATTTCCTTTGACGGCTTAGGCCACCATGACTGGCTGCGCGGGCAGAAGGGTGCGGAGGAAAAGGCACTTGCCGCCATTCGGCTGTGCACGGAAAAGGGATTTCCCGTTATGGCACAGACCAATGTGCATCGGCTTAACCTTGCGTCCATGCTGCCCACTGCCAAACTGCTGGACGAGCTGGGCGTTTTCGAAATGCGCATTATCCGCACCACGGAAGCGCCCCGCTGGCTGCAAAACAGCGCTGGGCTCTGTGAGGGCGGCGCGTGTCTGGGCTTTGAGGAATACTACGACGGCATGTTGAACTTCATCCGCGGCTACATCGCACAGAACCGCCATATGCGAATTAACGTCTGGCAGTTTTTAGACGTATTTCCGGAAATTCGGCGGTACAGTCTGCGCCCCGTCTCCTGCGGGGAGGGAGAATACCGCGATTCGCTGCCAATCTGCAAGGGAACCAGGGGGATGGTGGGGGTGACTGCCTCCGGCGAGCTGGTACCCTGCTTGCAAATGTCCGGCTTCTATGCGGCACATGGAATCAAACTTGGCAACGTAAAGGAGCAGCCGCTTTCAAAACTTTTGTCTGAGAGTGCATATTTAGACGAAGTTTGTACTTGCGTCGGGCAGCTTGCCGAGCACAACGAAAAATGCCGCAGCTGCCGGTGGTGGAAGCTTTGCGCAGGCGGCTGCCGAGCCATCGGACTTGCCCTTACCGGCGATCGCTTGGGCGAGGACAAGGCAAAGTGCATTTATTTTGAGGGCGGATATGTGGAAAAGTCCAATGCGGTTTTCGCGGGCAGCGAATACTGCCCGGTAAAAAATATTAACACAAGGGGCGGCGCGTAAAGGCATGATCGCACGGGGCAGCCCGGACGTCATTGGTGCCCGCAGAGACAGGCTAAAGCGACGGTATCCATTTTGCAAGGGCACCGGCTCAAAATACCTGCAAAACCAAGCTGACGGCCGGAATTTGGTGGCTAAACTGCAAGCGCGGGGGTACAACTACCTGACCGCAGACGGTGTGCTGGACTACCACCGGCCACACGGGCGAGGATGTAGTGCTCTATTCCTATCTGCCGGGGGACAAGCGGCTGACCGGCTTATACGAAAACACAGAGATTACAACGATAATCTGTAACGCCTGGGGCGCGGAGCTAAGGGACAATGTGTGTCCCCATTCGGCTTAATAACAGCATGACGGTGTCAAAAAATTTTGTAAAAAATCCAATTATGACCGATATTCCGCTTCTTATCGTTTTTTAGGCTGTATCGCGGTAATGGTTTTTTAATTGCCCGGTGCAACGTCCATCCTTTTTGGTGCTGGTGATAGGATGGGTGGTCTCCATCCCTGTTTTCTGCGACAGTGGAAATTGCTTTGAAACCACAGGTACAGAGTAAAGCATACCAAATCCAACTCAGAGGAAGGGAATCTGCCATCGTACGCTGGCACTAAAGACGGGATTCGCAGCAACCCAAAAATAAATTGAATCAGGAGGGCAATGGCTTGAAAAGACGATTTTTAAGTATGCTTCTGGCAGTATGTATGGTGTTGACCCTGCTGCCGTCTGCGGTACTTGCCGCGGAGGACAAAGGCTTGGTGGCCGCGCCCACTTGGGCGGACGGCATGATAGGCGCCACCGACACCTGGGATAACGGCGGCATAATTTCCACAGCGGAGGAGCTGGCGCAGTTTGCCTACAACATTAATAACGGAAAGAAGGACTACGCCGACCAAACCATTACCCTTGCAAACGACATTGACCTTTCCGGCAAGCGGTGGGTGCCCATCGGCACAGATCCTGACGCGGACGGCAATGGTTTTACCTTCGAAGGCACATTCGACGGGCAAAACCACACCATTTCCGGACTAAATTACGCCCCGGACCAGCCGAGGACGGGGCTGTTCACCATCGTAGGCGCGACCATCAAAAACCTCACGGTGGCGGGCGAGGTAAACGTTACGGCGGTGCGCGACCCGGAGGATAAATTCACCGGGTACGCGGCGGGTATCGCCGCCCTTGCCATGAACAGTTCTTTTATTAACTGCCATAACAAGGTTAACATTACGCTGGACTATGACCTTACCGGCAAGGGGAATACCGTAAACACCGTCGTTGGCGGCATTGTTGGCCTGGCGGGCGGCGATGTGACGATTGACGGCTGCTCAAACAGCGCAGTCATCAGCGGGAGCAAAAGGTGCGACGCAGACCAACAGGATACAGACGTCCAAGTGGGCGGCATTATAGGTTCTGTATCGTGGAAGGACACCAGCGCCACCATTACAAACTGCTATAATACCGGGGCATTGGCTGCCCATGAGTCCGGCGGCACCGATTCTTATGTTGCGCTGGGCGGCATCGTGGGTCTCGGCGGTCTCGACTCCACCATTGCCAACTGCTACAATACCGGCACATTGAACGCCACCGATGACATCGAGCAGAAGGAGGTCTACTTCGGCGGCGCTGGCGGCATTGCGGGCTTTGCCCATGACAGGAGCCATTATGCGAACTGTTACAGCACTGGCAGCATTACCGGCACAGGGCTCTCCGGCACAAGTGGTACCACTAATGTGGGCGGCATCGCGGGCATTACGTTTGATACCACCGTTTCAAGTTGCTATTATCTGGGTACCGGCACAGCAAACGGTATCGGTTGTGTGTTACCAGACTGTACCCCCACTTTTGAGGGCTGCGGCGTTATCGGCACAGACAAAGCCACGCTGACGGCGGGCACAACGGCGCAGTTCGGCGGCGGTAGTGAACAATCCCTCGCCTACGGAGAGTCCCTTTTAACCGCCCTGAACGGCTGGGTGACGGTGCAAACCACGCCTGACAACTACAAGCAGTGGGAAGTGAAGTCCGGCGCAAACAGCGGCTACCCTGTGTTAAAAGGCCAAGAAGTGCCGGCCCCTCCCCATAGCCACTGCGTCTGCGGCGGCACCGAAAAGTTGCCAGACCACACCAGCCACAGCAACATCACCTACACCGCCATTGGCGCAGCCTTTGCGGGCGGCAACTTGGAGGGCAACATTTATCTGGGCCAGGACGTGACGACCACCTCCACCCTTACGGTGGAAGCCGGAAAGACCCTAAACCTCTGCCTGAACGGACACCGTCTCTTTGCGGGCGTTGAGGAGAATGGGAAGTTTGTGAGCAACGGCGCTTTCCCGGTCATCACTGTGGAAGGCGGCGGGACATTGAATCTTTGCAACTGTCAAAACCGCAGCTTCCCTGACAATGGTCGGGTAATCGGTGGCGTGTGCGGCATTGCAAGCTCCGGCACGGTGAATATGTACGGCGGCACCATCATCGGCAACGGTGCCTACCATAAAGACACCGTGCAAATCGCTGAGGGCAACAACGGCGGCGGTGTGCGGGTGAACGGCGGAACCTTTACCCTGTACGGCGGGGACATCTCTCAAAACCTCGCCTACCACGGTGGCGGCGTGTACGTGGCGAGGGGGGCAACCTTTGAGATTCAGGGCGGCTTAGTAACAAACGAATATGGGGCCTACTACGTCCCTGTACTGTCGCGGAATGCGGCCGACGGTAACGGCGGCGGGGTTTATGTGGCCAAAGGCGGCAGCTTTACCATGAACGGCGGGGCATTGTACAGCAACCAAGCGACACAAGAGGGCGGCGGAATCTATGCGGGCGACGAAATCTCCCTGGGCGGCGCTGTACGCATCAACGCTAATGTGCTGGGTACAGAGGATAGACCCAACAACAATCTATTTCTCACCCAGGGCAAAACCATCACGGTATTGGACGCGCTGGAGTGCGAAGCCCCCATCGGGGTGACAACTGAAAGCATGCCTACCAATGATAAAGCCGTTACCATTACCACAGCGAGCAGTGGGGATCACAGCGCACTTTTTACCGGAGACGACACGGCATATCGTGGGGTGAACAGCGGCGAGGGCAATGCGCAGGTGGTACAGCTGATTCCACGGGACCCTTTTGTGGAAAACACCACGCAAAATAAACGCTACACCTCCCTGCAAAAGGCATTTCACGAGGCGGCGGGCGGAGACACCATCACTCTTTTGGAGGATTACAATAACGGCACGAATACCGTGAACCTAAGCACAGACAAGGCGGTGACCTTTGATTTAAACGGAAAGACCCTTGCCGGCCTGACCACTGTCATCGCCGTCGGCGGCGGTGTGTCACTGACGGTGACCGACAGCACGCCGTCAGGCGCGGGGGTGCTGAGTGCAAGTGGTGCGTCGCCCGTTAGTTTCTCAGGAGCCGGTACTCTGACCCTCGCCGGGGGCACGCTCAACCTGGGCGGTGTGCTCTATCTCTTGCATTCGGACTCTACATTAAACCTGCAGGGCGGAACCATCCGCCTGGCGGCAGGTGTCGATGCTAGCATTTTAAATTACAATGGCACGGTGCGCATCAGCGGCGGAAGCATTGAGGGCTATGCCAGTCCAGACCAGGAAAATGCGCTGGATTATGTGGCAGTTTCGAATCACAGCTCCTTTTCTATGAGCGGCGGCAGCATCTCGGTAAAGATGGGTTTGGCCATCTACACCGGAGGGGGAACTGTGACTATCACCGGCGGCAGCATCTCTTCCGAGGGCTATGCCGCAATTAACTCCCAGGGTAGCAGCGTCATCCATATTTCTCAGGCGGACGCCGCCGTTCCCACGGTCATTTCCAGCTCCGGCGGGCCTGTGGACGTTATGCCCTCCGCCGCGATTTTGATTATACCCGAGGGCGCGGGGAGCAAGCGGGTGCTGTGGGTTGAGGGGGGTACCATTCAAAACACTTACACCGGCAGCGAGCCTTCCTACGCCGTTTACATGAGCAAAACAACGCTTTGGAATGGAAAACCCCTACCCGCCACGGATTTGGGCGTGATGACACTCTCCCCTGCCGCAACCTACATGGGGGCCATCCGGCGCGGCAATGAGGAAAACAGTTCATCCTCCGACAGTGGTTCCACACCCACGATAAAGCCCACCGCGCCTGTCACAGGCAGCACCGAAATTAAAGCGGCGGTGGATGATAAGGGCAACGCCAGCACCACCATCACCGACAAAAATATTATGGACGCCATTGCAAGCGCCAAGGCGGAGGCCAAGAAAAAGGGCGTGAGCCCGGGCGACATTACGGCGGTCATCCGCGTAGAGACCCCGGCAGACAGCAGCCCGAATACGGTGTCCGTCAGCCTGCCAAAAACCGTGCAGGAGAAGGTCATCGGCGATAACCTTGCAGAAATTAAACTGGTCATCGACCGCCCCGGCCTCACCATCGGCATAAATTTGGCGGTGGTGGCGGAATTTAACAAGCAGGCGGGCGCGGATGTGCAGCTTTCTGTCACCGGTACGGACGCTTCTAAGCTGGGCACGGCGGCCCACGATGCCATCGGCAGCCGTCCGGCCTTTGACCTGAAGGTCACTTATGCAAGCGGCGCAAAGAGCATTACAGATTTTGGCGGCGGCTCGGTCAGCGTGGAAATACCCTATGTGCTGCAAGCGGGTGAAACCGCCGACAACGTCCGCGCGGTGTATGTGGGCGAAAGTGGCGCGGTGCAGTATCTTTTCGATTCCCGCTACGACGCCGAGTGCCAGACCCTTGTCTTTGGCACAAACCATTTTAGTGTGTACGGCGTGGGCTACAAGGCTGCCTGCAATTTCACGGACATTGACGAAAATTGGGCAAAGGACGATATTCTTTTTGTGGCAAACCGCGGCCTGCTCACCGGTACCGGTGCCACCACCTTCACCCCGGAAGGCGGAATGACCCGGGGCATGTTTGTCACCGCCCTGTGGAGACTTGCGGGGACCCCGCAAGCCGGTGAAAGCGCAGCTTTTACCGATGTTCCCCTGACCGCCTACTATGCGGATGCGGTGACGTGGGCGAACAAAAACAACATCGCGGTCGGCGCCGGCGATGGCAAGTTCGCGCCGGATACCCTCATAACCCGGGAACAGATGGCGGTAATCATGCAGCGCTACACAACCGCCATCGGCTTTCGGCTTCCGCAGACCCACGCGCAAAACACCTTTGCCGACAGCGCCAAGATGAGCGACTACGCCGCCGACGCGGTGAAGGCCATGCAGATGGCGGGCGTTTTGGTCGGGAAGAACGGCAATCTGTTTGCCCCACAGGAAACCGCCACCCGCGCCGAGGCTGCGGCAGTACTGCGGCGCTTTGTGGAGCTGGTCTGAGCTAAAGGGTCCTCCAGGGCCGGATGATGGTCCACGCTCTAGAGCCTTTCTGAAAAGTCCATGCATCCGTTCTTTTGACAAAAATTTTGCCTTGCCGCGCCGTTTTTCCTTGAAATCCACCCAGGCTTTCTGTGGAAAAACGGCTTGCCTGGCACAATTTTTGTTCAAAATTCCGGGCACAGCGACTTTTCAGAAAGGCTCTAGTATTATTCGCAAAAAAACGCAGGAGCCTGTCACAGGCTCCTGCGTTTTTAAAGCTTTTTACTTCTGGTTTTTCACAAAGTCGTTAAACAGCTCCACGCCCTTGTCGGCGTTCTCGGCGATGATGAACATAAAGTAGTCGCCGTTTACCACGGTCTTGGCGTTCTTAACACGATCCAGGTTCTGGGAGAGGTACCACTCGAAGGTAGCCTCCTGGTTCTTGCGGTAGGCTTCGGTGGCGGCCTTAATCGCCTCCACATCGGCCTTGTCGTTGAGCTTGCCGATGATGATGGTGTCAGCGCTGATGATCATGGGGAAGAAGGCGGTAACCTCAGAAAAGCTCTCTACGGGAATGTTGTAGTTGGTCTTGAGGTCCTCGGACTTCATCTTCATACCGGAGCCCATCTCAATCTCGCCAATAATGCTGTATGCAAGCTGAATCAGGGTGCTGTTATTGGGGGTTACAATGTCAATTTGATCTTCCGTTTGAGTGACGGTATAGCCCTCAAGACCGTCAAAAACAGAAAGGGGCAGGAAGGTCACGCCGTTTTTCACGATGGCGGGAGTCTCCAGCTTGGTTTCGCCCACTGTGAGTGCGTTGTCGGCAAAGCTGACGTTTACGGAGAAGCCGTCCATATAAAAGGCGCTGGAGTTCTCTTCGGCAAACCAGTTGGCGGCGCCATGGTCGCTCTCGGCCACCAGACGCATGGGAATGTAGCCCTTGTCGGCGGAGGGCAGGCCGGCAGTGTCCAGCTTGGTGCCGTTTACGGTAATGGTGTAGCCGTAGGACAGGGGGGCGGAAATCAGAACGGGCTTTACCTCCTCGGCGGCAAAAGCAGGGGCGGCCAGGGAGGCGGAGAGGGCCAAGCTAAGGCCCAGAGCGCAAATCTTCTTCATGTTTTAAACTCCTTTTTATGGGGATTTAGAGCGCATCTGAAACGTATCAAAACGCCCATAAACTTGTCTTTTTTCGTCATGGCAGCGCCGATTTTTCTTCCCATACGTCAGTATGGCTGCAAAAAATCGGCTTGCCTGACAAAAAAATCCTGCGTTTCTGTGCATTCCGCTACTTTTCAGATACGCTCTGAAAACATTGGACGAAAATGAAAGAAAAAAGTTCCCCAAAACAGGAAAAATTTATTTTGCGATAGAGGCAAACCGTGCCCGAATCAGTCCGGCCAGATCGGCGGGGGCAAGCTCCACCTGTGCGCCCAGCTTTCCGGCGCTGACCATCATGGTTTCCTGGGTCTGGGCGCTCTCATCAATAAAGGTTTTCAGCTGCTTTTTCATGCCTACCGGGGAGCAGCCGCCGTGTATATAGCCCGTCAGGGGAAGCAGCTCGGCCTGCCTAATCATCTCAATGGACTTTTCTCCCGCTGCCTTGGCCGCCGCCTTTAGGTCCAGTTCTAACAGCACAGGCACCACAAAAACGTAGAACTGATTGGACGCGCCCCGGGTTACCAGGGTTTTAAAGGCTCTCTCCGGGGAAATACCCAGGGTGGCAGCCACCGAAGGGCCGTCCACCGGCCCGCCCGAATAGGGATAGGTGTGCGGCGTATACCGCACCTTTTTCTGCTCTAAAATTCGCATGACATTGGTTTTTTCTTCGGCCATCTTGCAACTTCCTTCTTTACAAGGTATGATTTAAAATCATACCATACTTAAGGAGCGGATTCAATGGACGCACAGAAGTGTAAAAATGATTTTATGGAAATAGCGCAGAAGCTGCTAAACACCGACAGTCCCAGCGGTTTTACCCAAAATGCTGCCGACCTTGTGGAAAACCTGGCCCGGGAGCTGGGCTACGAAGTTTCCCGCAACAATAAGGGCAACGTGGTGGTGGAAGTACCCGGCCGCGAGGAGGGGCCGGTATCCGGTTTGTGCGCCCATATTGATACCCTGGGTCTCATGGTGCGCTCCATCACCGCCGACGGGCAGCTGATGATTACCCGCATCGGCGGCCCCATTCTTCCCACATTGGATGGGGAATACTGCAAAATTTACACTCGGGACGGCAGAGTATACACCGGAACCGTCCTCTCCCTCTCCCCCGCCGCCCATGTTTTTGACGACGCGGCCACCCGACTGCGGGACGAGCAGAACCTGGCCGTGCGTATCGACGAGGTGGTAAAAAACAAGGAGGATGCGGAAGCGCTGGGAATCATGGCGGGAGACTTTGTCTGTTTTGACCCTAAGACGGTAGTCACGGAGAGCGGCTTTTTAAAATCCCGCTTTATTGACGATAAGGGCAGCGCCGCTTGTATGCTGGCCCTTTTAAAGCACATGAGTGAGGGCGGAGAAAAACCCCGGCACCCCGCCAAATTTATTTTCAGTATCCACGAGGAGGTGGGGCACGGAGGTGCCACCATCCCTGCGGGGCTTAATGAACTGCTCATTGTGGATATGGGCTGCGTGGGACTGGATCTTGGCTGCACCGAGTATCAGGTGTCCATCTGCGCAAAGGACGGCAACGGCCCCTATGACTATGGCATGACCACCCGGCTGGTGGAGCTGGCCAAGGCGAACGGGGTGGACTTTGCGGTGGATATTTACCCCCATTACGGCTCCGACGCCGGGGTGGCCTGGCATGCCGGACATGACGTCCGCGCCGCACTCATCGGCCCCGGCGTCCACGCCAGCCACGGCATGGAGCGCACCCACTGGGAGGGCGCACGGAACACCATTCAATTGATGGCACTGTATCTGGACTGCAAGTAAAAATAAACGGGTGCGCGACACCGCGCCCGGTGGCGCGTCACAAGGGTTTTGCCACAGGCAAAACCTTGATGCCGGGGGCAATTTAGTTGTCCCCCGAGCAGATAAAATGTGTAGGGAGGGCGCGCGGAACACCATAGAGACAAACATAGAAGAAGCACCGGTTACAGATCTAAAGCCTCAAAGGATTTTGCCGACAGCCGGTAGGCGCAAAGGGTCAGCCCCGTGTAAAGCACCAGCCCCGCGGCGAGAACCGCCAGCTTTTCCGGGAGAAAGAGCAGACCCCGTGTGTCCAAGCAGTCCCGAACAAAGGGCACAGCATAGGTGGAGGCGACCTCCAGGCTAATGAGAAAGAACACAGCTGCCGTGGCGACAACGAAGGGCACGCCGATTTTTTGCGGGTGTTTATAATACTGCGGGAAAAACAAAAAGTTAAAAATACCAAATGTAATGAAGCAAAGCCCAATAAGCGCCAAATTTGCCTCCAGTCCCGCCGGATTATCCAGGGGCATTACCATGTCTTTGATGGCGGCAAAGCAGAGCATAAGCGCCATTTGACCAAGCTGGAACAGTGCTGCCATGAAAAAACGCGCCCGCACAATATCCCGCTTACGGACGGGGAGGAGAGCGGTGTAAAAAATATCGTGGTTTTCCCGCCCGGTGACGCAGAGAAAATTGACCCCCAAACAGGTAAAAAACGCGGCAACCTGATAGGGATAGCCGGGAATAAAGACCATGGCGGCCAGAAAAAGAAACAGGAGATTGGTGGGGTGAAGCGCCAGCCGCAGCTCCTTGTAAAGCAGATTTTTCATTGGGGATGCTTCCCCCTCTCAATAAAGACCATGATATCCTCCAAATGCTCCATGCCGTACTTCTGGCGGAAGGCCTCCACGCTGCCTGCGTCCACCAGCGTGCCATCCTTGATATAAAGGAGGTCGTGAGCGCACTTTTCCAGATCCGAGGTAATGTGGGTGGAAAAAAGGATGGTGACCCCTTCCCTGGCGCACAGGTCGGTAAAAATGTCGGTCAGCTCGTCCCGGGAGACCGGGTCCAAGCCGCTGGTGGGCTCGTCTAAAATCAGCAGCTCGGCGTGGTGGGAGAGCGCCAGCGCCAGGGCGTACTTTACCTTCATGCCCTCGGAGAGCTGCTTTGGGCACTTATTTTCGTCCAGGGCAAAGTCGGACAGATACCGGCGGTAGACAGCTTCGTCCCAG
>CAZDDZ010000027.1:0-28591 GCA_964504285.1 uncultured Pseudoflavonifractor sp. | reverse complement strand
GGTACCGCTATTGCTCCAAGCATTGGAGGAATTGGTGGTGTTGTATTTTGGATTAGGCTTACTTCCGGAAAGCGCAATTAAATCATCCCAATTAAACCGGTAGGTGACGGCCAGCTCGGAGGGAATGGTTAGCCAGCAGGGACGCAGAAAGTCCATTTGCCGGGCCACATTCAATGTACCCAAGCGGAGCACCACGTCACCGCTGCTTTCCGCAACCGTGCGAGCCTCGTTGCCGCCCACCAAGAGCAGGGCAGAATTAGAGGACTGAAGTTGCTGTCCGCTCTCCATGCCGCCCACAGTTACAAGGTGAAAGCGGCCGTAGTTAGAGCTGACATTGCCGCTAAAGCTAAAAATGGCGGCGGCTAGACGGGCGGCTTGGGCCAGGGGGGTGCCTGCAAGATTTGGGGTGTTTTCTCCCACAGAAGAGTAGGAACGGGGGATGGGATAATACTTACCGTCGTTGGCGCTCCAGTCATTGCCGGTCATGGTCAGCTTTCCGCCGTCCTGACGGACGCCTCCGTTACCCTTCCCGGTGTGGAGACCGTCGTAAACACTTTCGGTGGCTCCTTGAGCTGTGTGATAAACCACCTGCCCTACCAGATAGGCGGACACATAGCATCCGGAAACCTTGCTGCCGTCGCGGTTACCGCCGACGATACCGCCTGTCTGGGCGGCACTGGCGGCATTGGCAAAGCCGGTAAAGTAGCTTGTTTGAATGTGAGCGCCGCTTCCGGCGGAAATTCCCGCAAGACCACCCACATAGCTGCCCGCGGCGGCAGAGGAAAGAGACAGTTCTGCAGTGCTAAAGCAGCCGGTAATGATCCCCTGACTGTGCCCCACCAGGCCGCCCAAAGAGAGAGTGCTGCCGTCCCCCATCGCCCTGCCGGAGGTGCCGCAGTAAAGCAGCCGACCGCTGGGTGTAAGTCTTGCCGCCAGCAGACCGGCAGCAGTGCCTGCGCTGTCAGCGGGCACAGTCATGGCCGCACCGGTGACCAACAGGTGCTGTACCGTGCCGGATACGGTACCGAACAGACCCTGATCTCCTGCTGCCGAGAGGGTCATCCCACTGACTGAGTGGCCATTCCCGTCAAAGGTGCCGGCAAAGGAAGTCTGAACGCCAATGGGACTCCACATTCTGGGTGTAGTGCCGCTGTCGGCTGTCAAGTCCGTCAGAACGCTCAAATCCACATTGCCGTTAAGGGAGATGACGGCATTGGAGAAATCGTCATGGCCGCCCTCGGGGCTATGGGTGTGGGCCACCTTGGAGCTGCCGGGATTTCCAATGGTGCCGTTGACGATTTGGCTCAGCTCCCACAGCTCCTCCGCGGTGGAAATGTTATAGTGTCGTACACCGTCTATCACGGTTACATCGTCGTACCAGCAGCGCAGGTTCACCAGTACCCGGCGGGTGCCGGTGCCCTGGACCAGTTCCAGTTGGGTCAGACCATCCGCATTTTTTGCAAAGTTGCTGCCCTGTATCGTTACCGTACCGGGTGTGGAAGCTACTCCGGGTTGTACCTGGGAATAGGAAAGGGTAGCGCCCGGATAATTTAGATGACCGGAAAGGGTGGAGCGGGCGTGAGGGGTCAGCGAAATCCGCAGTCGGGCGGACAGCGTATCGGTGGAACCGCTTAAGGCGCGGGGAAGGGGATAAAGCCCGGTAGGGGTGTCGGGCATCCAGTCTGCACCCATGTTGCCGGGCACCTCGGTAAAGGGGGCACTCCCTGCGGCGGTTCCGCTGCCCACGGCAGGCACCGTGTCACCCACGGCATTGCGGTCGTACCCGGTGCCGAGAAGGGACAGCCCGCCCAGCGTCTGGCCTACAAGCGCACCGGAAATCCCGCCCTCAGCATAGGACGAGGCGTAGCTGTTGGTTACGGTCAGGCTTCCGGTGCTCGTTACCTTGCCCACCAGTCCTCCGGCAGGGCCGGAGGAGGGGGTCTGCGGTGGCGGTACATCAGAGCCGGGCCGGGGTATTTGGGCAGAGGAATAGACATAGCCGGTATAGGCGCAGTTACTTATGGCAGAAACGCCGGTTACCTGTCCCACCAGGCCGCCCAAGGGCACGCTGTCACCCACGCCCAGATAGGAAACCTGAGACCAATCCTCGATATAATCCGCATGTGACATGTCTTTGGGGGTAGTAACGAGGGTGTACACAGGCAGGCTGACGAGACAACTTTCCAGTGTCCCACCTGCTAAGGTGGCACATAGAGCACCCGCCGCCGTGGTGCCCATACCGGCCCGTATGCCGGGCTGACTGTAAAAAGAGGCATTGGCAGGAAGCGTATTGCGGGTGGTCAGCACCAAATTCTTTACCGTGCCGCCCCCAATGGTGCCAAATAAGCCCTGGGAAAGGTTGGTTGGATTTTCATAAGTGACTGTTTTGTAGTAGCCGTCCTGATGCTGAAAAAACGGATTCATGGTCAGATTGTAAATGGTGTGACCTTTACCGTCAAAGGTAATGTTGAAGGGGTGGGCGTCATCCCCGATGGCGCGCCAGGTCATGTAATCGCTCATGCCGTCGTAAGTGCCACCCAGGTCAATGTCCCGTGCCAGCGCAACTGTACCGCCGGTCAAATCAGTACTGTACAGGGCGGGAATCCCGTTTTGGTCTTCCCAATCCTCACTGAAAATGGTGGATAATCCCGCCAGCGCATCGGCGGTATAGACCTCCCACACCTTATCTTCCCACATGCCGTCCGGGTTTGCGTAGTAGATGCTGGCATCCCGGTAGCCACGGGGCTCCACGCTGGGAATAATGCTGATCATACGGGTTGCGGCGGAAGCCCCCTCGCCAATGGTAATAGTAATCTCAGCGGCCGTGTTGGTGTTGCTGTCAATGGCTACCGCCATACGTCCATTCCGGGTTACCCGCAGGGAGGAAGATGCGGTAGAGAGCTTGGCCCCCGCGTAGCGCACAAAGACGTTGGCAAATCGGTCGGTGGACGCGGCCTTGGTGTAATGGATGGCCAGGTGAGTAAAGGTCAGCTCGTTGCTGATGGGGGTATTGGCTAAGCGCGGATAAAGGCCGTCGTCAAATTGCCAGGTATTGGGGTCCCAGTCGTACATAACCCCCTGGCGGGTGTCCCTGCCTTGCGACATGCTAAAAGAGGTGGACATACCACGCCAAGCCGTGCCGATGTTATCCTGGTCGCTGGCGGGAGGGCCGTCACCGTCAGATGCCTCGGGCCATGCGTATCGGCCGTTATAGCGCCCGTTGTAAAACAGTGTGGCAGGAGTAGTAGAGTTGCTGTCGCTATTATAGGCGGAGGATTTAATGTTAAGGGTCAGATAATCCCGGCCGCTATTGAGTAGACCGGAGCCGGAAGCTTTGGCGCCGCCCACATAGCCGCCCAGGTACCGGTTACTGCCGCTGATTTTATTTTCTCCGCCGTAATAGCAGGAGTCAATTATAGTGCGGCTGCTTGGATTTACGCCTTCCACATTACCGACAAAACCGCCACAGAAGGTGGTGCTGGAGCTGCGGGTTTCTATAAAATGGGACAGCGAGTAAGAATTTAAAAGCTTAAAATTAAAACCATCGCTAATGACCCGGCCCACAAGACCACCCAGATTGCCCCAGTCCTCCAGTGAGCCATAGGCGGCACACTGGGAGATGGTAGCCGTAACATCGCCGGAGCCGGACATGGTTCCAATCAGTCCGCCTGCTCCTGCACCGTCCGCGCCGTTGCCGCCATTTCCGGATATTACGGAATTGGCGACACAGTTTTCCACCACCACGGCGCCGTTGGTACTGCCGATAAGACCGCCCACATGGGCGTCACGGTCGGCAGTAATGATTCCCTGCACCTGAACATTTGTAATTGTGCTGCCGCCAGCCGTGGCGCTGAGAATGCCACCGGCGTGGCTCATGCCGGTGGTCAGACTGGGGGAGGATATACTTGCGCCCGTGATGGTTAAATTCTTTACCGAGCTGCCGTCTGCCAGGCCACCCAGCAGACCGGCGTACCAGCGGTTGTTTGCGTCGTACCAGCCGGTGGTGGTAAGGCCGGTAAGGGTGCTTCCAAATCCGTCCAGCTGGCCGGCCAGAGCGGAGGAGGAACCACGCCAGTCCAGGCCGCTCATGTCAATGGTGGTGGGCTTGCCCTCCTCGGCGGTACCGGGTTTTCCGCTGATTTGATAATAAACTTCTTTAGCGTTCTTTGCGGAGTTGATGTAGCCGCGAAAGACCAGAAGCTGATCCAAGTTGTAAATAATAAAGGGCTGCGCTTGGGTGCCTTCCCCATAGTCAAAGGGTTTTACGGCAATGGTGTAGGAAAGGATGAGGGGATTACCATCAACTAAAATGTTGTTGTAGGTAAACTTAAGAAGCCCCTCGTCGGCAGCGCCGGTAATACGGTAAGAGGTAGTGGCGCCCGAGGTCTGGGTCTCCTCAAAGGCATTTTGGGTTGCGGGGGGCTTGGGAGCAGGGGTATCGATAATCTCAGCGGGCAGAGTGGTGGAGAAGGTGTCGTCAGGCTTAAAGCTGTAAAGAGAAGAGAAACCGGGAGTGTCGAAAAGCTGGTAGGTAGAAGCAGAGGAAACGGGAGCGTTTGCGGTAGTCAGCCACAGAAGCTGGGGGTAGTGGCGATCGGTGCCGGAATAGCTCCAGATGGCTGTGTCTGCGGATAGGGCTGTCCAGGCAGGGTCGTTGGGGGCAACACCGCAGACGGGTGGAGCTGTGGGTGTGACGGAGACGCTGCCCGCATAAGAGATTCCTTTCTGGGTCAGGGTGCTGTCATAATGTGTATTGGTTAGGGTAATGGGAGTTGTCCCAATGGTTTGGCCGATAAGGGCGCCGAATGTACTGGGCGCTAGGATCTGCCCGGTAAAATAACTGTTTTTACTGACGAACGACGAGGAAGATCCGTGTGGTGCCAAGTAAGCAATTAGACCACCGGCAGTGCCGGTAGTAATGGCAGCAGATACAATTGCGTTTGCATAGCTATCTGTAATAGTAACGCCGCCGGATTTTAAAAAGTAACCGAATAAACCACCGGAGTAGTAGTTGGCGGTAATATTGCCGAATACGGCGCACTGGGTAGCGGTGACAGCGGTATAGTGCTCCTGATAGGCCACAAGCCCTGCGCTGGCAGAACCAATACCGGTGGAGTTATCGCTGGTGCGAATAGAGCCTGAAAAGACACACTGTGTTAAGGCGGCGCCCTTGGCACGTCCCATTAACCCGCCTACGCGGTAGGCGCGCAAGTCCGCGCTGACAGAGGAGTTTTTAAAAGAAGCGTTGGTGCCGTTACTGCTGTTGTCATAACCAACCAAGCCACCCGCGTAGGGGGCGTTTTCGCCAGTGGCTCCGCTGGAACTTTCAAAATCCAGGGAAATAGACCCAGACATGCTGCATTGCTCTATGGAGTAGCCGACAGAGGCTAGGTTTTCACCCAATAAACCACCGACTCGAAGCTTTAAATTGCCTCTTTCACCGCGCACATTTATCTTTAGATCTGCAAGATCACAGCCTTTAAAGGAGGATTTGGCGTTACTAAAACTGTTCAGCCTGCCAATAAGGCCTAAATCCAATTGTGAGGACTCGTATTGTTTGTTTGCAGCAGTTGCTTGATCATAGAGATATGTTAGCCCATGGATGTCTACATTGGTCAAATTGGTGCGAATGATCTGCCCCACCGCGAAGCCGCAGTAGCCGGTGTTGGTACCCAGGGGGACATTGCCAATGGTGACATTTTGAAGGGTAAAGTTCTTAATGGTGGCGTCGCAGGCGGTGTCAATCAGGCCCGACGCACCGGAGGCGTAGCCAAAGCCGGAAATGGCACTGCCGACGCCGCCCTTCAGGGTGCCGAAGAAGTATTTGAGCCGGGTATTGTCGTAGGTGGGAATATCGGTACCATCGGCGTTAATTACCCCGTCCGAAAATTGGTACACGCTGCCCACATAGCCGCCGGGGGCTTGATTGGTCCGGCTGACAAAGCGAAGAAGGGTATCGCTGCTGTCAATGAGATCGGCATTACCCTCACTCTGGTTCACAGCGGTGAGGGCACTGCGAATGGCAGGCAGGATGACACCATCCACAGTGACAGAGGCTGTGTATTCACCGCCAAGGACGGTGGATTTGTCCGGGGAGAAATACGTGCGGCTACTGTCCAGGGACAAGGCACCCAGGGTATCGGGTGCGCCCCCTGTAACAGCATCCTTCAGCCGGTAAAGATGATAAACGCCATCAGTGCCCGAATATGCATGTTCGGCTGTTGGAGTAAACCAGCGCTTTGCCGCAAAGTCGGAAAGCGCCTTCACAGCAGGGGGCGCGGTGGGATTTTGGCACCAGGCGAGCTGGGGCTGAGCCGTGTCGGTAGAGCGAATCCACTGGGTTGCCGGATCGGTATCGGTAGTGGGGGCAAGCGCGTCAATACCGCTCAGGTTTCGCAAGGCGGAAGGGCTGACTGTGCTGCGCCTGAACAGGGCATGGGGCACCTGGGTGCCGTCTACCGCCACGTTGTCAAATATAAGATTGGCGGTCACGGAACCCGCAATCGCGCCAAACTGCGGCTCCAGCAGGCTACCGGCGAAATAGACGTTGGTCAAGGTGGTACCAGCGGCAGCACTGCTGCCCAGAAGGCCGCCCATGCCCTCGGTGCGGCTGGCGGTGAGGGCGGTGTTACCGGGGGCGCGCTTTCCAACGGCCACAGTACTAAAGCCGTCGGTAAAGGCTAGAATCCCCTTTGCCCGGCCTGCAATGCCCCCGCCGTCATGGTTGGCGCGCACTGCGCCGGTGGTAAAGCATCGCTCCAAGGTGACGGCGGCGGCGCTGTATCCATACAGGCCACCCACACCGCCGCCCTCACTGGTGCTGGTACCGTTGTCAATGCTGATGTCGGCGCCCGAGGCGCACTGATTTAAGGTCGCCGTGGCACCAGACAAAAGGCCCGCCACGCCGCCGATGGAGGAGAGGATTTGATTGCTTCCGGAGCTGTTGGTTGTGAACAGCTTGCCCAAAAAGAGACAGTCGGTCAGTGTGCCGCCGCTGACAATTCCTGCCACACCGCCTACGGCAATGGCAGCCGCACCGGCGGTACTGTACTCGTAGCTCAAATCCGCCTGGGAGACAGTGCAGTTTTCCAGTCTGCCCGCGCAGGCGGCCGCAAGCACGCCTACGGCGTAGTCTTGGTTACCCAGGGGGCTGGGGACATCAACAATCTTGTCACCCTCTACCTTTCGCAGCACGCTTAGCAGCCAGGGAATGGTAATTGTTTCATTGGGATTGTTTTCCACCGGCCTTTCAGTGCGGATAGTCAGACCTTTTACTGTGCCCTTGTCGCCCACATAGCCAAAGAGGCCGTAGCCCGCATTAGTACTTTTGGTGGCGGGGTCCGGAGCATAGTAAAAGGAAGTAATGGTCTTTCCGTTTCCGTCAAAAGTGCCCTGAAAGGGGGTGCCGGTCAGGGTACCGTCAGAGGTAAAGCCGGTTAAGGTACCGATGGGCAGCCAATAGAGCAGCGACCCCCCGTCGGCACTATCGGCGGAGTAGTTAGAAAGGCTTAAGTCTGCGGTAAGCTTAAAATAGCAGTGCTCCAGCCCGACGGGCACAGGAAGGCTGTACGGCACATCCATGGTTGTAATGGGCAATGAATTACCCAAATTTTCCTCTGGGGCTGGGGCTTCGCTTTCGGAGGGGATAGGGAGAGAAGGCTCCTCGCTCTGGGAAGGGATAGGTGCTTCACTTTCCGACGGTACGGGAGCAGGGGAGGTACTTTCGGAAGGAGCAGGGGCAGGGACATTACTCTCCGACGGTGCGGGATTGGGTACTTCGCTTTGGGAGGGAACGGGGGCGGGGGCGTCACTCTCTGACGGTGCGGGAGTGGGTACTTCACTTTCGGAGGGAACAGGAGCGGGAAGGTCGCTCTCTGAGGGAGAAGGTGATGGTACCTCACCCTGTGAAGGGGATGGGTCAGGGGAAATAGAATCGGCGGAGGTATCAGTTTGAAGTTCATCCGTCACCGAAAGGGGGGCGGGCATGACGCTGGTCGTTATACCCAGTGAAAGGCCGGCGGGTAAAACGGTGGGGATATGCTCCTCCTCCGGGGCGGGTGCGGGCTGGGTGGGCTCTGTGGGGGCGGGGGCTTCGCTGCCAGAGGGAACGGGGGTATCGGAGGGGGAAGGGACAGGCTCCGTTGATTCCGGGAGAGTGGGGGGCGGAGTCTCCTCAGAGGAGGGGGGCTCTTCCGAGGGAAGGGGCTCTTCCACGGGCGGGGCAGTGTCCTCTGGTGCGGCGGGCTCCTCCACGGGGAAAGTCTCCGTGGGAAAAAGAGGGAAGGTGGTTATGCTGTTGGGGCGAATGTCTGCCTGACCGGGTCCCACCCGGTATGTTATGCCGTCAATGATAATATCGGTGGTACTGTCGGCATTGGGAAGGTTCTGCACTAATAGGGCAAGGGAACGCAGCTGCTCTGGGGAGGTAATTTCATAGGGGTCTAATTCTGTGCCCGCATGTGACAGCAGCCAAGTATAGTCAGCGCCAACGCCGTTTGTAACCGCTGCCGCCTTCTTCACCAGGGAGAAAAGCCCCAGAGGAGAAACATTGACCAGACCCAGCAGCAGAGCAAAGCTGGTAACCAGGGCAATCATGCGGTAGCGCAGTTCCTTGACCGCCTTGGAGGGGAGCAGGCGACTGGGCGCATTGGTGGTAAAAAGCCGCTGGGGGCGGTAAAAGAGGCGCCGGGTCAAACTGGTGCTGCGGCGATAGCTTTTGTCGGCCTTAAGCCGGGCAAGAAGCGCCTCCTCCGGCAGACGGGCGGGCGGGGCGTCCGGAAGCAGTCGCTTTGCGTCCTCGGTATGGTATTTTCCCATATTCCCCGCCTCCTTTCTGTTAAAAAAATGATTATACTGCCTGGCGGGAGGTCAGTTTTACAGTAACGCTGTACCCCTCACGCTCCAGATTGGTGAGTGTGGGCACATGGTCGGCATCCACCCAAAAAAGAAGTGAGAGGCTGCGTGTTTCACCCGGCTCCAGGCGAAAGGAGCTGCTGTCTTGAATATAAAGCTCCAGGTTTTTTTCGCTTCGGGGAGTTTTCTCCCAGCGGGGAGAGGACAGCAGGGCGGCAAAGTCCTCATCCGCAGCTTCTTCCGCGCCGTCTCGATGGTAAAAGCCACAGCACAGACCGGGGTTAAGAATAGCAACATCATTTTTTTTGGTGCCGTAGATAGAGGCCGTCACCTCGACCGCCACCTCACCCTCGTTGTAGACCGAGGTGGAGCAGCGAAGAACGTTTTCATTAAAATCCGCATCCCCCATGCGTGTAGCCCCGGGAATTGGAAATTCATTTACAATAAAGCCGCCGCTGCGGATTTCACTTACCCGCACCTCGCCCAGCGTCAGGTGCCGCTCCTTCCAGTGGCTGCCACTGCCGGTGCGGGTGCTGTGTTCCGGCCGCCCGGAGAGAAGAAGGTACAGCAGAAAAAAAACCAGGAACAGAAATAAAAACAGGCCGCGGGTCAGGCGGCGGTAATTTCGCTGGCTCATGTTACGGTCTCCTTCCCGCCTACAGCCAGACTGATGTGGCCCAATAGGGGCAGTTTGTAGTACACCCGACCCAAAATCCGACGCTCAGTTACCGGGGCGGGGTCCAGATGAACGGAGCGGTCTGCCTTGGTGCGCAGGGTACGGCTAATCTCGTCAATGGAGTAGACGCGGTGGGTGATGGGGCCGGTTTCTGTTTCAAAGACCACAATGTCGCCCACCCCTAGGGAGTCCAGCGATGTGGGGGCCGCAAAAACCAGATCGCCCCGATTCAGGGTGGGGGACATGCTGTTGGAGGAAATTGCGTAAGGCATGTACCCTAGCAGCCGGGGCAGCAGAGCCGCCGCCAAAATAAGCAGCACGAGCGCGCCGCACAGCAGAATAAAAACGCCGTCCAAAATGCCAAAGGGACGAGCGGGCGGCGTGAGCGCCCGTTTACCTGTTCTCTTGCTCATGCCGCGCCTCCTCCAGTTCCTGCTGGGCCCGGCGAACCTCCTCCTTGCCCATACGAACAAGCTGTAAGGCTGATCGGAAAATAATCAGCAGCAGGGGCACCAGAATCAGCAGCAAAAAAACCACCGGCTGCCGCAGGAAGGAGACCGCCATGCCCAGGGGCAGGGAGCAGAAAAAAACTCTGCCGATAAGCTGGCTGCTCCGCACCGGTTCTGCATCCGGCATGGGGTTGGCGTCGCCCTGGGTGTAAAAGGCGGGTGCGCCGTTTTCCTGTGTGACTTCTACCACCCGGTGAGTGTTGATGACTCCACTGTACCCGGCAATGCTGGTATAAAAAGTAATAATGTCCCCTGCCCGAATTTGGGAGGGGGCAGTTTCCCGGACTAAAATCAGGCTGTTTTGTGGCAAGGCAGGCTCCATGCTTCCGGTGAGTACCGTGAGCATGGAACAGCCCAATAGGGAGGGGGCCTTACCCTTGGGCGTGCTAATAGCCGCCCAACCTGCCGCCAGAGAAAGAATAATGGCGGCTACGCACAGCACGTTTACGGCAATGGAAAGGAGTTTTTTGCCCATACTACCCACCCTCCTTAACACTGTCGAAGGACAGCGAGAAGGAAATGCTGCCGGTCAGAGTGCCCGCATGGGTTTGCCGGTCATGCTTGCCGTTCTGCCCATATACCGGGTCGCAGTAGACGGCAAGAATATAGGCCTGCCGGACGGCTGTGGGGGTAAGGGCGCCGATTGGGTCGGTCTGAAAGACAGCATTCATCAGGATACCGTTATCAGCCCGGGTAATTTCAATTTTGGCAGAAGGGTCGGTCTGGCCCTCTACATCGATATCCAAGTTGATTGCGGTTGGAAGGAGATAAAGCCCCAGGCACTGAGAAAGGGCGGGGAATTGCTGCGCATCGCCGGGCGTTATCTTCACATTGGTCAGTTGGGGGATAAAGCGTCCATCGGATACCAAAAGAAAATATTCACACTGGCCGGGGAGCATATCTTCAATGGTAATGTGGGAATTTTCAATGGTCTCCCTTTTGCCCCAGGTAATATCGTGGGCCAGGGTAGCGGGGGCAGCCTCCAGCGGGGCAGTGTAGGTGCGGTTTTCCAGCTTGGCGGCCTGGTAGAGCACTGCGCCGGGGCCGGTGTCCTGGGAGGCAAAGCTCATCTCGGACAGATGCACGGTTTGGGAAGAAATAAACCAGGCCACGGTAATGCTCAAGAGCACAAGGAGAGGAGCCATGACCATAACAATATGGCTAAGCAGTTTTTTTTGCTTGCCATCCATGGTTCATGCCTCCTCTCATAAGGTTTTTGTTTATTTCCGATCCCGCTCCCTGCGCCGCCGTATCCAGTCGGTAAGGGGATTGGAGGGAAATTCAAGCTTGGGCTTCGGTGCGGGTGTGGGCTCCGGAAGGGGCTCCGCAATAGGTTCGGAAGTTGACTCCGGCTCAGCCGGAGCGGGGGACGGTACTTCGGTTAGAAGCTCCAGAAAGTCCGGTTGGGACACAGGCTGGAAAGTTACATCGGGGGTGGGAAGCGGCTCGGACTTTGGCGGAGATATGATCTCCGGCACCAAAGCAGCTTCAGCTGAAGCTACGGCCACGGGCTCAGGAATCGGCTCGGGAGTGGAGATGGGTTCCACTGTCAAGGGGAGTACGGGTTTGGGGGCCTTTGGCTTAGGCGCGGCAGCCTTACGGGGCTTTTGTGATGGAGTCTTTGCTTTCTCAGCCTCCGGTTTTTCCTGCTTCTTGGTCTTTGTGGCGGCTGATTTTGCCTTCTCCTGCGCTTTAGCCTTTTGCGCGGCGGCCTTGGCTTTCTCTTGCTCCTTAGCTTTTTGCGCGGCGGCCTTTTCCCGCTCCTTGGCGGCAGCAGCCTTGGCCTTTTCCCGTTCTTTTTCCTTGGCAAGGCGGATTTTTTCCCGCTCTTTTTCCTTCTGCTTGGCTAGACGGGCCTTTTCTCGCTCCCTTTCTTTGGCAAGGCGGGCCTTTTCCAGTTCCTTTTGCTTGGCCAGCTTTGCCTTTTCCTGCTCCTTGGCCTTTTGGGCGGCGGCTTTGGCCTTCTCCCGCTCCTTTTCTTTGGCAAGGCGGGCTTTTTCCCGTTCCTTTTCCTTCTCCTTGGCCAGACGTTCCTTTTCTTTTTCCTTGTCGGCGGAGACGGGCTTTTGCGCTTTCAGTTCCTTCGTGCGGCGCTCGATTTCGGCCTGGGCCTTGGTGACCTCTTCAATAATCACCCGGCGAATTTCCACATCGGGCAGGTCGTAGTCGTCCACGAACTCCTCCACGATTTGCTTGACAAATTTGGGCTTAATGCTTTTGCGCCGCTTGGGCGGCTCAGTAATGCGGCGCAGGTCGCCCTCCAGCAGGGATTTAAAGACGGTGTACCCCATGGCCAGGTTGCCGTACATCTGAAAGAGATAGTCCTCGTCAAAGTCCAGGGCAGTCTCCCGCACATCGATGGAGTAGCCCACCTGGTCGTACCGCTCCAAAAACTGCCACAGGTCGTAGCACTTGCGGTAGTCGGGGTTTTTAATGATCTGGTTGGTGCGCTGGACGGGAGATTTGACGGGGGCACACTGGCCCATTTCGGCCATAAAGGCAGACTGCTTAAAGTCGGTAAGCACCCGGCGTACCCGGTCAATCCGTTTAAATACCTCCAGCTTACCCGTATCGTTTTCCAGGTAGGTCTGCTTGTTGTGTACCGTCATGTCCAGCTTGTACTCAATCAGCTCGTAGTCATCCTCTACGGTGGACTCCATACGCAGAACCGAGGTCTGTTCGTCACCCGAATCCCAGAACAGAGCTCCGGTGCGCTTTTCCAGAAATTCGCCCAGCTTGCGAATGAGGGTGGCCACAAAGCGATTTTCGTACAGGTCAATGCTCTCGTCGCTCTCGATGGTAAGCAGCTTTCCGGGAAAAATGGTGCCGCCCCGCATACCGGAAATATACTGGGTGTGGGAAGCCAGGTGCTGCACGGTGGAGGTGCTAATCTTGCTCACCTTTTCCACCGGCTTGAGCTCTTCCACTGTTTTGAGAAAACGGCGTGGATGGGCAATGATTTCGTGGATGGCGGGAATGACCTCCTCAATGGCCTCCAGCCACTTCTCGTCAATAGACTTATCCAGCACCCGGTTAAACTGGGTAATGGTGGGCCGCCCGGCGGCAATCAGTTCCAGAAGATACTGATAATAGGGGTCCTCCTCCAAATAGCGCTGTACCCGGTTGCGGTATTTGAGATATAGCTTGTCAATGCCAGCCATGGAAAGACCCCCTTTAACGTAATTTTAAAACATGGTTTGCAGCTTTTGCAGATATTTCTTGCACATGGGCAAGCCGGTTTTGCCAAACAGCTTTTCCATGTAGGTAATCAGATCCCCCACCTCGTCACGGGCAAAGGAGAGGTTGAGACTTTCAAACTTCTTGAGGATTTTCCGCTGAATCATGTAGTCCAGGGCGTCCATTTCGGTGCCGCCACAGGCAATATACACAGGGACAAAGTCCTTCATTTGCTTAGAAATACGGTTGCCGATGGCCAGCTTAAAGTGACTCTGAAGAAAGTCGTCCAGCTTGGAAAGACGATCCAGGTTCTTTTCACTGACGGCAAACTCGACCTTGGCGGTGGCAAACAGCTCCTCCAAATGTCCGGCCCGGAGATAGGCGGGCGGTGTGTCAGGGCATTCAAAGGGATCGGCGCGTTCGTTAATATCAATGGCCATAGCGCGGTCGTACACCTTATCCGTAATGGTAAAGGTGGAATCGTCGTTGTTAGCGGTACCCACAAACCAGAGGGTGGTGGGCACGGTAAGCTTACCGTCGTTCAGACGCTTAGGATCGCTGGGCCACTGAATAGGCACCAGATCCAGCACCCACTCGTCGGCGTTGGGCATTTCCAGCACCGAGAGCATCTCGGCAAAGTAATACTCAATGCGGGAGAGATTCATCTCGTCCAGGACGATAAGGCTGGGCTCCTCCCGGTATCCGGCGGAATAGAGGTGGCGAAGGAACTCGGTTTCGTTAAAGCGCTTGGTAAACTCGTTAAAATACCCTAAAAGCTCGGAGCGATCCCGGTAGGATGGCTGTACCGATACAATACCCGCCGGGTTCTGAAAGAAGCGGGAGACCGAATACGGCAGACTGGTTTTACCCGTACCGGAGATACCCTCCAGAATAATTAGGCGACTGGCCGCCATGCTGGCAAAGAAGAGCCGGACAATTTGAGGTGTGTAATATAGCTTCATGCGAGAGGCGGCAAAGTTGCGGTAATTTTCCATGAGCTGGGGCAAGGTGATCTCCTCGTCCCAAGGCTTGTCCTCGGGCTGGGAGAAAAATTCATCCACCAGGGTGAGCTTGGGGAAGCGGCTGGCCTCTGCGTCGGTGGTTGCGCCATTCTCGCCGCCTGCGGACACACCGTCGTCGCCGGGGCGAAGCCCCAGCTGGGAAACCTTCATAGCTAAAATTTTACTCTTTTCGTCAATTAGGTCGGAAACCTGCTTGTTGAGGGAGGCGATTTCTCCCATCAAATCCTCGTTGTTCAGTTCTACCCGCCGTTTGTGCACTCTGCTGCGGATGGCGAGAAAGACCTTGTAGAGCAGCAGCGCCAGAATGGCCAGCAGGATACCCACCAAAAGTACCAGCAAAATCTTTTGCAGCAGTGTAAAACCGGCCCAGTAGGCAGCGACAATGGTGGCGTATTGGACAAAGCTGGTGGGAATACCCAGCAGCGCCTTGCCGATTACAATAAAAAATTCGGCAATGTTATTGAGGAGCTGCCAAATCAGCTCGTGAGCAAAGGTAAGAAAGCCTTCTATGGGAACTCCTCCTTTCGGTAAAAATATGTGCGGGGGATAATGGGCTCCCCGTCAAGGGGGGAGCCCGGGCAAATCCATCGGGGCAGCAAATTACTCCTTAGCTACCGGCTCGGCTTCGGCGGCCTTGGCTGCCTTTTCGCGCTCAAGCTCTTCCATAGCGGCCCGGGTGGCCTCTATGACGGTCTGGCGCTTGAGGTCAATCAGCAGCAGAATGAAGCGGTAGAGCTGATAGAGGAAAAAGGCCAGAATGGGCAGCACGATGACAATCAGGAAGCCGGTGCCTGTGGACAGGAAGGAGAGCACCCGGCCCAGCAGGGGTACCGAGAGCACATAGCCGCCGATTACATCGGCGGGGGAGACCAGGTACTGGTCGTTGGTCTGATTGGCGTCGCCACGGGTGGTGTACTGCACAATGCCGCCCTCGCGGTAGACCGAAACAATGCGGTGGGTGTTGATGACGCGCTGATTATCAATGACCGTCCAGAAGGAGATCACATCCCCCTCGTTGTAGGCAGCGGCGTCACCCTGGCGCACTAGAATGAGATCGTCCTTTTGGAAGGTGGGAGACATGGAATCGCTGAGTACCGTCATGGGTGTATAGCCAAAAATGTGCATAACATCCCCGCTTCCCTTGCGAGAAAAGGTAACAACGGCAAAAAAGGCGATGATGACAATTAGAACCCAGAGAAGTACATTGACGATGATATGGAGTCCCTTTTTTAGACCCTGCATGGGCGGTTCCTCACTCTCTCGTGGAAATCTTATGCAGTGATTCCACTTAAACCTATTTAATGTTGAAGCTGCCAATCCGCTATAAGTACGCCAAACGCAGAGACGTAAAAACGCCTCTGCGAATATGGCTTATGGTGCGGCAGGCGTCTCGATAAAGTCACCGGTGGTTTTATCCGCGCCGGAAAAGCGCAGGCGAATATTCATCTTGGCTTTTTCGATATTAATGGTGTCGTTGTTGAGACATTGGGCATCCTCGCCCTCCACCCACATACGGATAATGATTTCCTTCGGTTTGCCCTTTTCCAGCCGGAACAGAGCGGGACTTTCTGTGCCGTTTCCTTTGCGGCCGCTGTTGGTGCCCAGGTTTGTAAAGGTACTCTGCTGGGCAGCGTTGCCGCCGTCGGTCTTAGCATGACCGCTTAGGGGGGTGGGGGTACCATCCCAGCCCGGCTCATAAATCACAGCCGTGTTCTGCGCGGTGTCCTCAAAGGAAACGCGCAGTGCCTTAATGGCGTTTTCGTCGGCTGCGCTGCCGTCGGTATTGGGGGTCACACCGGTGCCGTCACCGGCGTTGGTGGCGGAGTCATCTCCGTTTAAGTACACATCCATGTCGGTGTCGGCAATAAAGGTCATGGTGAGCTGAAGATAATACCGCCGGTCAGGGCCTGCCTGGGGATTGGCGGCGGTGCTCCTGTTGCCGTTTTCGGTGTAGAGCTTGATACCATTGCCTGAGGTGACGGGCCAGAGCTTCACGTCCTCCAAGCTGTCGATGGTCACGCCGTTTACGGTGCCGGGCAGAGCGTCGGTAATAATTTCACCGGCCTTCAGGGCGCCGGTGGCACCCTCGCTCTTAATGACGGAAAAATACTTGGTAACGTCCGTGCTGGTGGTGCTTCCGGCGTAAGCCTTCAGGGTGACACCGGTGCTGACCTCCACAATCATGCTCTGTACCGAGGTAGAGTTGGAGAGGGAAAACCAGGCATAGGTAGCGGTGGAGATGGAAATGACCGCCACCAGCAGCAGGGCGAGTGACGCCCTGGCCTTGTTTTTAAGCTTTTTTGTTTCCAACGCGGAATCCTGAACAGTTGGGGCCATGGGTGTCACCTCCCTGAGATAATGTTAAGTGTAAGCGGTGGCGGGTGGGGGTTGGACAGAATCTAGCGTGTCCAGACCTGTTTTGCAGTGCGGCAATTAAGCTTAGGCGGCAGGAGCAGCAACAAAGGGCAGGTTCAGACCGAAGTGATAGGCGGACAGCTCGTTCAGGCAGTCCTGGTCGGTGCCCTCCAGCCAGAAGTAAACATCGACAATCTGCGTTTGGTTGGCAATAAGGGTAAAGAGCGGGGTGGTGCCGGGTGTAACTGTGTAAACGCCGTCAGCGGAAGATACGGTGGCAACATACTTGTTATTAGCAGGCAGTGTGGCCTGAAGCGCAGAGACGGTGGCGATTTTGCCGCTGTTAATGGTGGCGATGGCCTTGTAAAGACCGGTGGTCTCATCTGCGGTAACATCGCCGGTTGCAGCACCGTAATAAGTGTTGTTGCCGGTAACAGCTGCGTGAGTGGTGCCATCATCAAACTGGAAAATAACAGGGGTGGCGGCAGCTTCGCCGGTGACCACCGGCACAATGGCCATGCGCAGTGCACGGCGAATGGCAGCAGCCTGGTTTGCGGGGGTTACTCCGTTGACATCGCCTACACCAGCTGCGGTACTGGTAGTAACCAGAGAGGAAATGTCAAGGGTATTTGCAGCTCCGGTTTCACCTGCGGCGCCAAGATATACGTTGAGAGTGGAGGCGGAGCCAAGCATGGCCAGACGAATATGCTTGACAGGACCTTGGCCAAGGCCGGTCATAGTAGCGGCTGTGTCGTGAGTTAGCTCCGCAAAATCGGACACCTTGCCTTCGGTCAGCTTATCCAGAGATTTGTAAAATTTGGGGAAAGCCGTACTGTTGCCCTTTTGTGCAAGCTCGGCACCGCAGACAGAGGCGGGGGTCATGGGAGCAGTAAAAAAGTTTGTCCAGCCGGCGTGGTCGGCGGTGGTTTCACCGTTAATATCAGCAGAGGCGATTACGGTTTTAAAGCTGGTGTAGTTTGCGGCATCATAGGCAGTATTGTATGCAGCGACACTACCGGGCTTGCCCACAGCAGCCAGCAGGGAGGTGGCGGTGCTGACGGTAAGATTCATGGTCTGAACTTCTACCGCCTGATTGTTGATAAACCAAGCATACGTTGATGTGCCCAGTGCGATGGCGGCTACCAGCATCATGGAGACTGCGCCAAAGAGCTGGCCTTTCAGGGTTTTTACGCTTTTTTTCTCGGAGACTTCTGTTTTCATCTGCTCCATCCCTTTCCAATGTACAAAAAATTTTATCACTATTTTAAAACCGCGCAAGGCGGGGTTGCTCAAAAAATGTAGCCGCTGCCCGACAGGGCTACTCCGGGTTATCCTCGGGCAGTACCTCGATGCTCATGCCCAGCTTAATCACGCCGCCCAGACGTTCGTCGGTGCACTCGGGGTCGTCCCCCTCGATCCAGATTACCACGGTGTACTTGTCCACCGTGCCGATTTTCATGTCCATAATAGTGCCGCTGTCCACCACCGTATCGGTGGCGAAGGGCACGGTGTCCGGCTCGGGCTGGCCATCGGCCGCCCGGCGGGCAAAGACCTCCCGGTCGCCGCCGTTATAGTAGACGGCCAGGCGCGCCGCCGTGTCCAGCTGGCGGGTGACCTCCTGAATGTCGATACGGTAGCGGTAGTTAAAGTCGGCTTTGCCGTTGTTGCGAACGTAAAAGGTATAGGCAATGTAATTCTGGCCGTTGTGGCTGCCGTCCTCCTGGTCAAGCTCCAGGGGCAGGTCGTTAACCGAGATGTTGGTGGCGCCCTGAATGGCCTCGGCCTCCAGCCGAGAGGTGGCAAGGGTAAAATCGGAATCACTGGCAAGCTCGATACCATACTTATAAAGGTCGGTGCGGGAGAGACTGATGGTAAAGTTGCCCACACCGGACTGAATCAAGCTAAGAAGAAAAATCAAGGCTACAATGGAAATTAGGGCCACCAGCACCAAATTCACCGCGTTGGCACGGGTGAGCAGACGAACCATACCCTTCTGCAGCGCGGCAGCCCGCAGCTTACGGCGGCTCTGCGCCATGTGCTCGTCCGGCAGGGTCTGCTCCACCGGGGGCCGCTCCAGCAAATTAGTACCCATCAGCGTTTTGCGGCTGCTGCCGCAACCAGCTTTGCCACTTCCACAGACTCGTTGTTATTCAGAAAAAAAAACTGAAAGCCAACTGAGGTGCGGTAGCCTGCATGCTTGGGTGCGGGACGGGTCCAACAGACGGCGGCCCGCAGCTCCTGCCGCTTACTCCCCTTGGGCAGAAGGGCAATGTCGATGGTTTCGCCCACCGCCACGGCTGCGTCGGTGTACACAGCCAAACCGCCGCCCGAAATATCAGAGGTGCGCCCGGGGTAAAGACGTTTGACCCGGGTGCCGCCTGCGCCGGTGTCAAAGCTGGTGATTTCCACGTCGATTTCGGCGGGAACACGGGTAAAGGCGCGGCGTTCACTGCGCTGTACATCCCCTGCGGGCTTGGCCACTAAATAGGTGCGGATACCGGCCTTTACCGTGCCCGCGGACACCGCGTCCAGGGTAAAGTCGGTGCCGTCTATGCTCCAAGCCAGTATCATGGGTGCATCGGTTTCGGGAGTATAGGACTTTCCGTCGGTCATGGGCATGGACAGGTGAAGGACGCCGGAGGTTTCCTTCACAAACGAGGTTTTCAGCGTGAGCTCACCGGTGCCGCGGCGCACCGTCATATCCAGCTTGGCTCCGGCCTTTAAATTCAGTTTTGCCATCGGTCGTTGCCTCCCTGAATATCCTATGTAATGCAAATAAACGCCATGTTATGACATGGACTGACTTATTATACAAGACTTTTGTTTGAAACTCAACCTTGTACTTGTAATTTGTTTGACAAAAAAACTTGAAAATTGTTCCAAAATGTTGTGACATAAACGTTAATCTAGCTGCCCTACGGTAAAAAGTGCCTTGAAATAGCTCTGGCGGGTGCTGACGGCAGCATCGTCCACGTTATACGTGCCATCGCCGTACTCATCCCAGACCAGAAAGAACACGTCGCGGTAATAGCAGTAGGTGCTTCCGTCCAAAATCACATTCTCGGCTTCTGGCTTCACGCCCGTGGAGCCGGGGAGTAAGCCCATCTCCTGAGTCATGGCGGTGGGCTGCTGATTGTAGGCGGCACGGAGAGCGGCTAAAAGAGTTCTTTCCTGTTCGGCGGTCAGTGTATCAAGCACAGATGTACTCAGCCCCAGGGTTTTCAGCACATGCTGGCGGGAGTTAAAGTTTTTGGCGGTGCCCTCATCCAGCGTGGTGGGCAGGGGAAGGACCATCATGCCGCTCTCGCCGGGGACGAGGGTAAATTGGGCCGACACGTCCACGGTGTTCTTGCTGTAATTGATTACCCGCACCCGCATAAGGGCAGCGCCCTCGTTAAACTCCTGCGCGCGCACCCTGTCGGAGGTTACGGTGCTGTCGTACATCCGCACGGCACCCGGAAGGGGTACTGCCAGCTTATAGGGTGACAAAACCCCGTCGGACTCACGGCCCAGCAGGAGCTCGTCGTTGACACGGACCGTGTAATCGATAATACCAATGCGGTAATCTCCGGCCAAAGTCTGCCAATTGCCCTCCCCGGTGAGATAGGCTCCCGTCCCGGTCACCGACCAGACGGCAACCAGCGCCCCCAAGGCCAAAATAGCCAGCAGGGAGAGGTAGAGCCCGATTCGCTTGTTGGTACGCAGAAACTCCATGGGAGCACCTCCTTACGGTTGAAAGTCGCCCATATCCAGGGTGAGGTCTTGGCTGTAAAACTCGGTCCAGTCCATAAACTCATGCTGGCGGACGTAGTAGCTCAAATGAATGGTGATGGTGGGGACATCTTCACAGTAGAGACGGTTGAAGAGCAGCTCGAACTGAGCGGTGTCAATGGTGCCGTCCAGACCCGCGGACTCGGAAATGATGCGGAAAGAGTCGGTGACGGGGTACCGCACCGGCACGGCCGGGGCGTCGGGAGCGTCGACGGGCGGGGAAATGGCGGGGATGGCGGGAGAGCCGCCCGGGGCAAAGTCCCACAGCGCCCAGGGGCTGGACTTCCCGCCCTGCTCGGCGACCTTGACCCAGCCGTCAGCGGGACGAAAGGCCAGCAGCTCAATAAAGTGGTTCTCGATGGTGGCGCCCAGATAGTAGGTGCCGTTCTTTTCCCTGGTTTCCAAAGGGAAGGGGGTCTTGCCGGAGCCGAGGGGGGTCACGCGGGCATTGAGACCAATGCGAACGTTGGTTTCCACAGTGGAGCGGTTTTCCAGCATCAGCGGCAGTGCCGCCGAGGGAGCATCCACGGTGTTGGGGGTGCGGATCAGCAGGATGCTGCGGGTGGGCAGGTTCGTTTGCTCCACCGTGCCGTCCTGCACAAAAATCACGGTTTCCACGGCGGAATGAAGCTGGGCGGCTCCGTCCCAAAGGTCTGCTTGGTCGGCGGGGGCGATCTTAGCGGGCTCGTGCACAATAATATTAACGGTGGTGCTAACAAGCTGAAAGGTGGGAGCACCCTCCTTGCGGGGGGTGTAGACGGTGGTGACGGTAAGCGTGGTTTGCGTGGCGGGAAAACCTTCCGCGGTAGTTGATTTGCTTTCCTCTGCGGTGGTGGTCTCGGCAATATAGTCGGCGGCTGTCGGCGAGGGGGGTGTGTCTAAAGGCACGCCGTCCTTATACCACTGGCTGACAGGGGTACCGGCCCGCATAAGATCACGCTGCTTGGAGGTAAGCTCCACACCGCCATTGGCCCGGATTTCCCAATGGATCAAGGTGTCCACTGTCTCGCCCTCCTCAAAAAGCCGGGCAATGGAGGTGCGGACGGTTTGGGTTCCGCCCTCGGTGGTCACCAGCGGTAGCAGCGAATCGCCGGGGAGAACCAGCGCGGTGCCGTCGGGGTCCGCACCGTTGCCGCTGACAAGATTGCCGTATTTTAAAATGGAGGGAATGGTCTGGCCCCCGCCGTCGGGCAGGTAATGCACCAGCGCGGAGGAAATCTTGCCGGGCGGGGTGGCATTCACCGTCACGAACCAGGCGTTGGTAGCCACAGCCAGTCCCAGAATTGAAACCAGCGCCATTACAAAAAGAATCAGTTTTGTGCGCTTGGCCATGCAGTCTCCCTCCGTTTTCGTACGCATAAGTAAATATAGTATAACATTTTAAGAAAAAAAGCACAAGAAAAACGAAAAGCGTCGGAGCCGCATATACACGGCTCCGACGCTGAAAAGGGGGTCGCTTTGGGTTAAGTGGTCATTTCCTGTGTAATGGTTTGCAAGCCGCTCAGCGCCTGGAAAAGCAGGGAGAGCAGGCCGTTTTGATCCAGCTCCAGAAGTGGGGTGGGGTCCTGAGGGGAGAAAGAGAAGTCACTCATGGGCTTCATGGACATGCCGCCGACCAGCACCAGCGGTTCGTTCTCCACCAGGATGGTAAATTCGGGCAGGTCGACGCTAAGCTGCCGGGCGGCCTTGTCTACGGAAGCCGAAAGGCGGGCCGACAGGGAAATAACCTCACCGTCGGAGCTTTTTATGTCCACGGCGCAGAACAGGCCTTCCGTCTTGTCGAACTCCATGATTAGGGTAACATCTGCGGCGTCGGCCTGAGAGGTGAGGGCCGTAGTGGCCACCATGCGCGCGACCATACCGCTGTCCATTTCAAAACGGACGGAAATGTCGGTTTGGAAGGCGTTTACAAGGTCGGCGGAATCAGTGGGAAGGTCGGTGCTGCCGGCCAGAGTGGAACGATAGACCTCGTTTTCGTTCAGCACTTGTACGACGGCGGTAAGATAGTCTCGCAGAGCCTGGGCGGGCACGGTCATCAGGTAGATGCCTGATTCCTCCTTGCTCACGGTAATGGCCCGATTTAAATCGGTGGCGAGTTGGGTTGTGCGGGCGGTGGTCTGACTGCTGATAGAAGAGGTTTCTCCGGCCTTAATTTCGTCAAAAAAATTGAAACTAAGAGTGGGGTCAACCCACTCCTGCTGCCCGAAAACAGGGGAAGCGGCCCAATCGGCACCCAGGGTTTCTGTGTTTACGCAGTAGAACTTGCGGTCTGTGAGCTCGGGACTGCCGAAGGAGAGCAGGTTGTTGTCGGCAAAAATTTGCAGGTCACCGGCGTGATAAAGACCCAAATCAACGCCCAGAGACAGGGCGGCCTTGCGCTGAGCCGCGTCGCTCTGAAGTGTCAGGGAAAGGCCTGTCCCCCCGAGCCGGTCGGGAGCGATAGAAAGGCTCTCTTGACCCAGTTGGCCCAGCGCCGCGGGGTACTGGTCGCCCAGACGGAGAAACAGGGCCTGCTCAAAGGCGCCCTTTTGCAGGTCGGCGGCAAGAGAGGATGCGCCGGAAAAACCGGTATGGTCAAAGGTCTTGGCCATGGCGGCGGCCACATAGGCTTTAGGATTTGCGGCCCGGACAATGGCGGGAACGGCAAAGGCGGCTGCGGTGCCGATGAGCACCACAACAGCGGCTGCAATGGCCGCCATGCGCAGGCCCTTGTTTCGGTTCCTGCCGGATGGAGCGGAAGCTGTGTCGGGGGTGGCGGCGGTGTGGGGACCGAGGTCATCAGACATGAGATGCACGTCCTCTCTTTATATATAATGTTAACCAAGGGTATTTTAATCCTAAATAAGAGATTGCGCAAGGGTGACAGATGGGCAATTTTGTGCTATACTGTCCTGCAAAGCTTCAAGGAAGTGAGGAACACAAGAATGAACCGAGTAAAACGCACACTTGCGCTGGCGCTGAGCGCCGCGCTGACCCTTACCCTCGCCGCCTGCTCCGGCGGCAAGGATGCTGCCGGACTGGTGTCCGCTGCCGGGGAAAAACTGAGCGCTGCTACCAGCGTGAATGCCAGCTACCGCACCGAAATGACCTACACCATGGGCGAGGAGACCGCTGCCAGCGTAAACATCATGGACATTACACTGATTTCGGACCCGAGCCTGCGGGTCAAAAGCGACATTACCATGGAAATCGGCGGGACGACCGCCCAGAAAATGACCATGTATTTAGTGGAAGAGGACGGTACTCAGGTCCAGTACCTCACCGACGGTACCGACTGGTTTAAGGCGGAGGCCACCAAAGAACTGGCGGCGCAGTACAATGTGTGGGAAAGTATGAATCGCTACCTTTCCCTGGCGACCGATTTTAAGGAGGCAGGCAGCGAGCAGATGGCGGGACGGGAAACCACCAAGGTTACCGGCGTGATCGCGGGCAAAAACCTGGTGGGCGTATTGGAAACCAGCGGCGTGCTGGCGAGCACGGAAGCCATGTCCCAGGATCAGCAGACCAAAATTAAAGCTGACCTGGAGAAAATTCCAGCCCTTACCGTAAGCCTGTGGATTGCCAAGGATGAGGGCTACCCCGTTCAGTTTGAAATGGATTTGACCAAGACGTTGGTGGATGTGGAAGGGCAGATTTCTAAGACGTTAGGCGGCTATCAGCCGGACGGGAGTGCCGCACTCACCGGCGCGGTGATTCGCATTGGCTGCTCCGATCTGGGCTCTGCCGAGGACTTTTCCTTGCCTGCCGAAGCAGCCCAGGCGCAGGAGGTCCAAAAAGACAGCTGATATAATACAGAGCCGCCCGGAACATTTTTCCGGGCGGCTCGTCTATGAAATTACATATCTTTGGTTGCTTTTTATTGGTAAGACCGCTATAATTATGTTAAGTTCGTATACCCTATCATTCCGGCACAGCTTTGGAGGTGCGCTATGAAGATGAAAAAGTTTCTATCCTGGGCGTTGACGGCGGCTCTGTCCCTGTCTCTGTTTGCCATGCCTGCCGCCGCCGCGTCTTTCCCGGATGTTGTGGGGCATTGGGCCGAGAAGGCCATTGACGATGCGGTGGCCCAGAAAATCTTTGTGGGCGACAACGGCAAGTTTTACCCCGACAGAGAGATTACCGCCAGTGAGGTTTTGGCTACCTGCGCCCGCATTACCGTTGAGCAGGAGCTGCGTACCGATATTAGTGCCGGCCCCAAGGGGGAGCAGGTCAAGACTTTGATGGGTGATAAGCAGTCCTGGTTCCACAGCGAGTATGCTGTCTGCCTGGAAACCGGCATTGTTACCTATCCTGAACTCAAGGAGCTGTTTCAGTCGGGAGCCCTTTCGAAGTCCATTGCCAAGGAGGACTTTGCCCTCTACCTTACCAGAGCCATGCAGCTGGAGCCCATGGCCAAGAGCCTGACCACCTATAATCTGGATTTTAAGGATAAGGCTGCCATCGCCACCGGGCGGGAGCCGTACATCTATGTGTTGAACCGCTATGGCATTATTACAGGCACCGATACCGGTGACTTCCAGCCCGGGAGCTTTGTTAACCGGGCCGTGGCATCCACCATGCTGACCCGGGCTGTGGCCTTTATGGAGGAAAACGGAACCAATGTAGAGCTGCCGGAGTATACCGACTACGAGTGGGAAGCGGGTACCATTGTCAGTGCTACCGCAGGCAGCAAGGGCGTAATCCTTCTGACGCTGAAGAGCGACTTTTCCGATGCCAAAACCATCTCGATTTCCACCGAGACCCCCATCTATGAAAACAGCATGCTGGTGGATCAGAGTCTGCTGAAGCCCGGCGTGTATGCCCGGGTCAATCTGGACGAAAAGGACAGTGCCATTAACGTGCGCCTTTCCGGCAGCGTGCAGACCATCACCGGCAACGTGGTAGGCGTTTCCGAGGAGGCTATCCTTCTTGATGTAAACGGCACAACACAGACCTTGGGCTATGATCGCTTTACGGCTGTCCAGGTGGGCGGAAAGGTGGGGGGGCGCACCCTGATTGATCTGGACGCCGGCTATGCGGGCGCTACCTGCCGCATCGACCAGCTGGGGCACATGGTAGCATTGCAGCTCACCGGCGGCACCCGTGAGGCGGAGGGCATCATCAGCAGCGTCAGTTCCATTGCCACCGGCGGCACCAGCCTGGTAATCTCGGGCTTGAACGGTCAGCCTCAAAAGTTTACGATTCCTGCCGGGACGGCAGTTACGGTGAATGGCTTGGCAATGGCTTCCGTTGACTCGAGCTATGTGGGCAGCTACATTTCTATGCGGGTGTATAATGATAATCCCAATACCGTAGCTGTTGCTAAGGTGGACAATGTGACCCGCTATCACCAGGGGGCGGTCAAGGCGGCAGGCACCGATAATGGAGTAAACACCGTTACCCTTACCGATCTTACCACCAACAAGGCCACAACGTATAAGGTCGCGGAAAATGCCACCTTTACCTATAACGGTGCCAGCGTTACCCACGGCGGCGTACAAAAAGACTGGTTTGTTACGATTCGCCTTTCAGGCGGAGAGCTGTCCGCCCTATGGGGCTATCAGGGCTCGGTGATTACCGAGGGCACCATCAGCGGAATTTCCTATCCCAGCGGTACGAGCAAGCAGATCATCAGCGTAACCAAGAAAGCGGACGGCACGGTAGCTCCCTTTGAGCTGGAGCTGACCAATCCCCCTGAGGTGCGCCGGGGCGGCAAGACCAGCACTCTGGATAAGCTGAGCACAGGCGATGTGGTAAAGGTCACCGTTCGATACGGGCAGGTCACGCTGGTTGAGGCCACACCCCAGAGCGCTAATCTGGCCGGTACCATTCAGGAGCTGAGTCAGACCACCAGCGGAGTTACGATTAAGGTAGAGCTGGACGGCAATGGGGGCACCAATACCTATGCCGTGGGCAGTGACGTGACGATTACCCAAAACGGCAAGGTAATCTCCATGTACGACCTGCGGGTGGGCTACCACGTTGCTATGGTGGCCAACGGTGACCAGGTTGCTTCCATTGAAGTGGATAAGGTTGCCAGCACCAGCAATGAGCTTACGGGTACTGTTATTACCGTAAATACCACGGACAAGACCATTCTGTTCCGGGCCCTTGATAGCGGCGGAACGGAAAAAATTGTCACCGTCAGCGTTCCCATCGGTACTACGATTCAGGATGTTACCGGCGGAGGCGCAACTTCTCTGTCTAAGCTCCAGACCGGTTATACGCTGAGCATTTACGGATCCTATGTCAATGACCAGTTTAAGGCCACTCTGGTGGTTCGCAAGTAAAAAAGATAACAGCCTTAAACCTCCGTCTCACCGTGTGGGGCGGAGGTTTAAGCGTGTCGGAAAAGTTTTTGGACTTTTCCGACACGGAGGGGGTTCTCGCCCTGGGGGACTCGCAAAGAGTCCGCTGCCGAAAGTGAATTCCATCAGAGTGGAAATCCGATGTTTTTTTATTTTTCGGTTACGGAGCGCAACGCGAAAAACAAAAAACCTTTGCACGGCAAAGGACGAGGGTTTGGACGATGATAGGGTTTGAGGCAGGGGGGCAAGTGTTGCTGTTGCGGTGACCGTAATATATAAAGTTTAAAACAAAAAAGAAAAAAGAGACGTAAAAGCCTTGACATAGGTGTATATTTGCGGTATTATATCAAAGTGCCTGTTTGGGCACAGTCTGCGATGATGCGGGAGATTGCTCAGAAATGAGGTAACTTCCGCGGAGTATGTCCGTTTATCGGGCGGCTGAGGGATCTATGCACGGGCGTATATCGTCGGCGCATGGATAGAACCGGCCTGCTTTAGCGCCGGTTTTCTTCATGCCACGGAGTGATACGCACGGAACTGTGGATAAGAAATCTCTCACCTCCCAAACCCAGGAAACGCAGCGCCGTCGAACAGCTTGCGAGATGTGCAAAGCGTTACAATTTAAGGAGGAAAAACCATGGCAGCTCAAAAGGAAATGATTCGCATCCGCCTCAAAGCCTATGACCACCAGCTCATCGACCAGAGTGCCGAGAAAATCGTAGAGACCGCCAAGCGCACCGGCGCCTCTGTTTCCGGCCCCATCCCCCTGCCCACCAAGAAAGAAGTTGTGACCATCCTGCGTGCCGTCCATAAGTATAAGGACAGCCGCGAGCAGTTTGAGCGTCGCACTCACAAGCGCCTCATCGACGTCATTAAGCCCTCTGCTAAGACTGTTGAGGCTCTGATGGCGCTGGAGCTTCCCGCCGGCGTGGAGATCGAGATTAAGCTGTAAGCGAAGCGCTGAGCACCCGAGAGCAGGGGACTAACGACAGAGCGGAACGAAAATGCAGAACAGGCGTCTTACACTAGCCTGTGGCGCGTTTTTGTGAAGTCGTCGGAGTTAGGACCCGTCGCGGAGGGGGTGAAGCGTGACAGCCCCGCGCAACCTTGTTTGTACCGCGGCCTATCGCGTTTTGAGATAGGCGGGTCATGTTTAACGCTTTCCATATTCGCGGAGCGAGGCGTTAAACCAATAACCTTTATAAGGAGGAAAACACATGGAAAAGGCCATTATCGGCAAGAAGGTCGGCATGACGCAGATCTTTACTGAAGCCGGCAAGGTCATCCCGGTCACCGTCATTGAGGCGGGCCCCTGCGCAGTTGTGCAGAAGAAGACCGTGGAGAAGGACGGCTACAACGCCGTTCAGCTCGGCTTCCAGGATGTTGCTGAGCGCAAGCTCACTAAGCCTGAGGTTGGGCACCTGAAAAAGGCGGGCGAGGCCCGCAAGAAAGTTCTGAAGGAGTTTGACCTGAAGAACTATGATGAGCTTAACGTAGGCGATACCATTACCGCAGAGCGTTTTGCCGCTGGCGACCGCGTGGACATCACCGGCATCAGCAAGGGCAAGGGCTACGCCGGCGTGGTTAAGCGCTGGGGTGCCGGCCGTACTCCCATGAGCCACGGCGGCGGTCCTGTTCACCGTCACGCAGGTTCCATGGGCTCGGGTACTGATCCCTCCCGTATCTTTAAGGGCAAGATCGGCGCCGGCCATATGGGTCATGAGCAGGTCACCGTCCTCAATCTGGACGTGGTCTCTGTTGATCCCGAGCTGAACCTCATCGCCGTTTGCGGCGCTGTTCCCGGCCCCAAGGGCGGCATTGTCTATCTGCGCAACTCCGTGATTAACGTCAAGGAGAAGGGCGCCGCCGCCGGCATCTCCAATAACCCGCAGAAGGCTTCCGGCCGCGCCAATCCCCAGAAGGCCTCCGCCCGTAACAAGT
>CAZDDZ010000026.1:0-28616 GCA_964504285.1 uncultured Pseudoflavonifractor sp. | reverse complement strand
ATCACTAGACGATAATCTGATAATAAGCAGAACGATACTTACTGGACAAGGAATTACAAAAAATAAAGATGATGTAATCACTTTTACATTTGATGAGTTTAGAGATTTTTGTTTGGCGAGGTATCTCTTAAGGTATTCGGAAGGTATACGAGACAATGAATACACATTGTTTTTCACTAAAGCTAGTGAAATGTTTGCTAATCGGCAATCACCTGTAGAGGGTGTAATAAAATACGCATATTACTATTTTAAATCTAATGGGCGCATTGAGCTAAGCAAAAAAATATTAGATTTGTATAGTGCCACAGATATACAAGATATTGTGGAAAGGGATAATTGGCATGAGCATCGAAGGAGTTTTCACAATTTCGGACTATCCCTTATTTTTATTGATGGAGGAGGAATTATTGAAAGTGAATTCATATATTTAAAAGAGTACATAGCAAAGGACTCGAGGAATTATTGGGAAGTATTCTGGTTTTTACTAGCTAACGAATACTCTAATGTTAGCCCTCGATTAGATTTAGGAATAAAACTGCTGATTGAGGATAAGTCGTTTGATCAGATATCTAGCATTGTTAATCTCTTCTTTGCTGATAGACATGATTATAGATATCGTAGCTCTGATGATAAACGCAACGTTTCCATTTTACGTGACTGGTTGCTACATATAAATGAACTATATGGCTCTTTTTCAATGGAATTGAAACAATTTCTTGTTGTTCTTTGTTCAATTGACCAATATGAGTTTGATTTAAGAGAATACAGCAAGTACGTGTTAGAGGAGCCGGTTTTCACATCCTTAAGTGAATTAGTTCAATGTACAGAGCTAAAAGATTGCTTACAAGATTTAAGAAAGAGCATGGAACCACACCCCGATGACGAAAATGTACTTCACAGTCTTTTACAATTTTTAATGCAGAGAGGCGAACCCGATGATAATTGATAATCATGTGTTTTTTATCAAGAAACATAATATCACGTTAAGTGGAGCGTATAAGTTCTTTGGTGTCAAGAAGAAATCCTACATGGGTAGCATTGTGCAAAGAATTTTCGATTATTATTGTGGCGGCTCAATAAACCTTTATGCTACATATCGTAGATATTATAGAAAAGAGTTCCCAACTTATAAAGCATATTTAGAGAAACACTTCAATCTGTTCCCAAAAGAAGCAGAACAATTATTCTCAAGGAATCTGTGCTATAAGGATTTGTCATTTCAGTCTGAAATCAACTTAACAAATCTAACGGAAGATTTAGCAATTTCCAATACCATTAAGAGGTTTTTAGGCGAGGAGGTAGACGATCAAGATGAAGATTAGAAGCGGCTTTGTGACAAACAGTTCATCAACAAATTTTTTAATAATATCTAAAGAAGAATTAAATTCCGATTACCTTTTAGAAAAACTGGGGTTTACCCCCAACTCCGGCATTCTTAATGCTGGCTATACTTTGGTTGATGATATTTTGAGTGGCACAAAAAAAGGGTTGCGCTGGTTTGACTTTGATGAAATAAATTACGATGTCATTCTCGAAGCATTTGGTGAAGAAAGTGCGAAAAAATATCTTGAATTGGACAAGCGAGGATTTTTTACGTATGTCGGATATACAAGTTCAGATGACGATTATATTACTTCGTTTATGACGATGGACAACTTTCTAATTGAGGATAAAGATTTTTATATGAATGGACTTAACTGCGTGTGGTGAAATGATTTACTTTAAAGACAAGAAATATAATTTTATAGAATACTTTAATGAATTTAATGGCACTTTGGTGAGAAGCAATGTATTGGTGAATGGAATTGAAACGGATGTAGTTCCTACTATGCGATCATTCCCGGAACTGATTGATATTGGTATAATGGGTACGTGTCAAGCGGGTAGGCATGGCATCTGTCAAGCCGCAGGGGTTGATTGCTATCAATGCGCTCCAAATAAGCAACAAAAAAATATGACATTAGAAAACTATATAAAGATATTAAAGGAGTGCACAGGTCGCACATTTCAAATTGCATTAGGCGGAGCTGGAGATCCCAATAAGCATGAGGAATTTGAACATATTTTACGCGCGACTGTAGATCACAGGATTGTTCCAAACTTGACAACCAGCGGTTTTGAAATAACGTCAGAAGAAATAGCACTAATGAGAAAATTTTGTGGAGCAGTTGCAGTTTCATATTATTCGAGATTGAACCAGCATGATGATGAAACAAATCCCATAACTATTTCTGCCATTAGAGAGCTGGTTAACGCCGGGTGTACTACAAATATTCACTATGTTCTTTCTAAGGATAGTATAAAAGAGGCAATTAGACGTATAGAAAACGGGCTTTTCCCAGAAGGCATTAACGCAATTGTGTTTTTGTTATATAAGCCAGTTGGTCTGGCAGACAAGAACAAAATGCTCTCTGCCAATGACATAGAGTATTTGAATTTGTTAAACATATTAAATAAGTGGGAGTTTCCATATAAAATTGGATTGGATTCTTGCCAAGCACCTGCTATCAATGCCTTCTGTCCATCTATCGCATCAGATGTAATTGAATTCTGTGATGCAGCAAGATTTTCAATGTACATAGATTGCAGAATGAAAGCTTATCCATGCTCATTTGGCCATGACCATCTAAAATATGAAGTGGATTTGGACAATATTTCAATTAAAGACGCTTGGTTGTCGAATCAGTTTGAACTGTTTCGTAAGCATCAGGAATATAGCTGCACTGGCTGCAATGTTAACGAATGCCGAAACTGCGCTTTGGATATAGGGCTGAATGTATGTGGATCATACTAAGTCCGCTGTACATTCTCTGTGAAGTTATCCATTCTTCGTGTTATCCATAAACCCCACCTCACCCCGCGCCAGCTTTCGATGAAGCTGGCGCGGGGTCTCTATTATAATACAGTCCGATTCGGACTGCGTTTCGACATTCTTTTTATGTCTCCCCCGGTGCGGTGGTCATCAGGCGGTACAGCTCGCCGGTGCGGGGAAAGTCGTTGGCGAAGGGGACGATGGAGCCGCCCACGCGGATCAGACCGTGGCCGGCCTCGGCGTTGGTGATATAGGACATCTGCGCGGGGGAGATATTCAGGAGCTTTGCCAGCTCCGCCCGGTCCGTGGCCGCTTGGTTCAGCAGTACCAAAAACTCGCTGTTGGCGAACATGAGCCTGGCGGTGTCGGAGCGCAGGCACTCGTCTACGTTCTGCGTGGCCCCGGTCATGGCCGCGCCGTATTTGCGAAAGCGTTTCCAGCACTTGTACAGGAATTGGGCGGAGTAAAAATACTTAAAAAATAAGTAGATTTCATCAATGAACACCCAGGTGTACTTCCCCGCCAGTCGGTTTGCCGCCACCCGGTTTTGTATGGATTCCAGCACTACATTTAGCGCCGTGGGCTTGAGCTGTTCTCCCATCTCGTAGAGGTCAAAGGCTATAATGCGGTTGTGGATGTCCACGTTGGTGTGGTGGGCGAACATATTTAAGCTGCCCGCAATGAACAGCTCGGAGGCCAGCGCCACCTCCTGGGCTTCCCGCTCCGGCTGACGCATGACCTCGGCCCGCCAGTCGGTCAAAATCGGCTGACGGGTTTTGCCGCCGCTTTTGAGAAATTCGTGGTAGACATTGGCGGTACAGCGGTCAATGATGGACTTCTGATAAGCACCCAACTGCCCAACGCCTATCTGCTGCTCACAAATGCTCATCATCAGCTCGGATTTCATAGCCACCGGGTTTTCCCCGATGCCGTAGCCCTCGGCAATCTCCAACGGATTGATATGGTGGGGACTGTTGGGGGAAATTTCTATGACCTCCCCACGGAGGGAGCGAACAAGGTCGCCATATTCACGCTCGGCGTCGATGATGATAATATCGTCATCGGTGGACAAGGCAAGAAAAGCGATGTCCTCTTTCATGCCAAAGGACTTGCCGGAGCCGGACACACCCAAGCGGAAGCCATGGGGGTTTTGGAGCCGCTTGCGGTTGCAAATCAGCAGGTTTTTACTCACGGCGTTCACGCCGTAATACAGCCCACCCGCGTCCTGAATCTCCTGCACCCGGAACGGCATAAGCACGGCGGTGCTCTCGGTGGTGAGGGTTCGCATGGCCTCGATGCGGCGCAGGCCATAGGGCAAGGCGGTGTTTAGGCCGTCCTCCTGTTGGTAGCGCAGGGACGCAAACTGGCACAGGTGCTTGCGGCCAATGGATTGCAGGGTCTCGGTGTCGGCGTCAAGCTGCTCCAGCGTGTCAGCCACATGGACGAGGGTGACGGTGGCGAACATCATACGTTGGTCGCGGGTGCTCAGGTCGTCCAAAAACTCCTTGGCCTCGGCGCGGAGCTGCTCCAGCTCGTAGGGGACAGCGGCGGTAAAGTTGTTGTTGCTGTTCTGCTTTTGCTGCCAGCGAGTGATGTCCGATTCGATGCCCAGAATGCGGCTCTGGATTTCCTTTACCGCCTCGTCGGTGGGGATGGGCAGAATGTCCACGGAGAGCATGAGGTTGCGGGAAAAGTCGGACAACTCGGCAATCATGCTGTCCTTAATGTAGCTGGCGTATTCCCGGAGGAAAAGGATGCGGCCCACTTTGCCGCCCATCTCGAAATGCCCAGCCTTAAATTGCAGGCTGTCCGGGCAGATAAAGTCCCGGAAGTCGTGGCCCTTTTTCATGGTCTCGTCCAGCTCAAAGCGGAAATGCTGCTCCTCGCCAGGACGGAAAAAGTCGTGGAGGATGCGCAGGCGGTCGTGGCTCTCCAGAGGCTTTGCCGCACTGTCCAGCTTGCCGAAGCTCTTGCCCAGGTCATTGTCCACGCGGTTGAAGAACGTCCGTGCCTCCTTGATATTCTTCTTGGAGACCGACACGGTGATGTACTTGTCCTGCACCAGATTGTTGCTCTCGGCAGCCTTTTCTGTCAGGATCGAGTTGTATTCCTTGCGGTACTGGTCTAAATTGTCGCCCCGCAGTCCCATCAAAATAATGCGCTGAAAGTCGGCCCGGTTTAAGCGGCGGTTGTTGATGGTGATTTTAGTGGTGGCGTCGGTGGGCAGGCTGTTGAGCACGCCGCAGTAGCTCAAAAACATCTCGGTCTGGTCATCGTGGGAGGCCACGGAATAGTTGATGTCGGCAAAGCACCACGTCTTGGAAAACTTGCCGCCCACCTGCCAGATGCCGCCCTTGTAGATGCGCTGGACGGGGATGGACTGCTGGACGCTGCGGGGGATTTTGAAGTGCTCGTGCTCGCCACGGTTGGCGGCAGATAAGGTTTTAATCATGGGTACGCTCCTTTCGACGCAGGGTATTGAAGTAGAGGTTGTCCGCCCGGAACAGGCGGGGCGCGGCGCAAAGTAGCTGCGACTTGATAAAGACCAGCACGAACCGCTCAAAGGTCAGGCCGTTGTAGCTGAAAAAGCCGGTAAAGGCCACAGGCGCCGCCGCCACGATGCACAGCCAGCTTGCGGTCTCCTGCCCCAGCACATCCCGTAGGCCGAAGTAGACCCCCACGGCGGTGCCAATGGCCAGCAAGGCGCAGGTGAATTGTCGGGTAGACAGGCCAAAGAAAATGGTTTCCTTATGCTGGCGGACTTCTTTGTCGATTTTGATTTCCATTGAAAGCACCTCGAATTATGATATAATGCTGTTAGTTTTCGACTTGGGGGGATTCGCATGAACGATACCACGGCAACAGCCGCAGTTCTTGACTACATCAAGGAGCAGTACGGCGCTGAGCCAGAATTTCTCTGGTCGCGGACGCCGGGCAATGCGGCCTTGCGGCATAAGGACAGCCGCAAATGGTTTGCCGCGATTATGCTGAATTTGCCTCGTAAAACCTTGGGGCTTGCGGATTCCGGGCAAGTCGATGTCCTTAACCTAAAATGTGAACCGCTCCTCATTGGCTCCTTACTGGATGGCCGCCGTTATTTGCCGGGATATCACATGAACAAGGAGCACTGGATTACGGTGCTCCTTGATGGGTCTGTCCTGTTGGATGAAATTTGTCCTCTGATTGATATGAGCTTTCACATAACAGATAAAAAGAGATAAATTATAGACCGAACATCTCCTTGACGATCCGCTCCGCGCCCTTGACCAGCCCGACAAGCACCAGCATATTAAAGATGGTCTCTCCGATGTACTGCCAGCTCATGGTAACGGCGGACAAGGACGTATCCACCACTGGCGTACCGCTGGACATAAATGCGGAGAAAATGAGGCAGGCCAGGACGATTACCGCGCCCTCCATACAAACGCCGATGTAACTCTTGATGAACGCCTTGCCCGCGAAGCTGGTGCCCTCCCCGGCAAATGAGGCCAAAGGCAACGGGGCCAGAGCAGTATACATATAGAGCTTAAAAAAGCGGCCATAGACGGTGAGAATCATGATAAAGGACATGACCGTAATGAACAAGCTCCCCAGCAGGGAGACCAGCCACAAAGGGATGCTGGCGAGAAAGCCCACCTCCTCAATAGCAGTCACGATTTCCTCCGGCACGGTCACGCTTGCCCCGGCGAGTCCACCCACATGCCCCATGACCGATTGCACCACGCCGCCACAGATGGCAAACACGGTTGTCATCACGTCCATGGCGCAGCTCACCGCCACCTTTGCACCCACGAATCGGATAAAATGCTTTAGCGCAAATTCCGGGCGCTGGAAGTCCCGGAAGCTGGCGGCTGACTGGAACATATTCATAGCAAAGAACAGCACCAGCAGGCCATAGCCCACCGCTTTCAGCCCGTCGTTGATGTCCACGATGGTGCTCCATATCGCCCCGCCGTGAAAGGCTTCCGGCGTGGTGGTGACGAGGCTCCATATTTCCGTCAGCTTGCCGTTCCAGGTATTAAATGCACTTTGCAGATTGCCGACAATCCAGTTGTCACTCAATAAAATCACCTCCAGAAACGCAGTCCGATTCGGACTGTATTTCGACAATATAATTACGGTAGAGGGGCGAGCCGCAAGGCCCGCCCCTCCCTTTCGTTACGCCACGCCGATGGTGGTCAGAATCTCCTGGGCAAAGGCAATCAGCAGCCCGCCGAACAGACATAAAAAGCCCTGGGTGCGCTGGCTGGCATCGTGGGACTGGACGCTCATACCCACCTGCACAATTCCCCAACCCAGAATGATGATGCCCACGGCCCGGATGCAGGAGAATACAAAATCGCTGAGGTTGTTGATAATGCTCAGGGGATCGTCCGCGGCCAGGGCCGTGCCGGTGAGCATGACGCAGAGGATAAGCATAAGCACGGCGGAAAAATAGATGCGGCGGGCGCGCCCGATGCGCCGCCGGGTGAGGCTGCGGTCATTGTGCTTTTTCATTGAATTTCCTCCATAATTTCAATTTCGTTTAGGTCGCCCACGGTGAAGTCCAAATCGTCCAGGGCGTAGCTGACGCCGGGGTTGTGGATATAGGGCGCGGCCCCGCCGTCCTCGGTCAACTTGATGTTGGGGTGCTTTTCCAGCGGGTACTTGCTGTCAACGACAGGGGCCTCCCCACGAATCAGCAGAATGGCCTTGCCGTTGTCCAGCGTCCGCACCTCGTCGGGAGTCAACAGCTCACGGCCCGCGTTTTGCAGGTTGGTGGACCAGGAGCCGTTGCGTCCCTTGGTCTGGCCGTGGGTCTCCGTGTCGATGGTCTCCTTGCCCAAAAGCTCTGAAACGTACTTGAATGTCCCCTGCTCGTTGCCGCCCAAATAGAGAAAGCTGTCACAGTTGCCGGTGATGTTCTCCCAGCTATCCTTAAACAAAGCCTTGAGCTGCGCCATGTTCTGGATGATGATGTTGATGGAGATTTCACGGCTGCGGCAGGTGGCAAGGACACGTTCAAAATCGTCGGGCAGCGCAACATTGGCGAACTCGTCGAAGATACAGCGGACATGGACAGGCAAGCGCCCGTTGTGCAGTTTATCGGCGGCGTAGTAGAGAGATTGAAAGGCTTGGGTGTAGAGCATCCCGACAATGTAGTTGAAGCTGCTATCATTGTCGGGGATGATGCAGAAGATGGCCCGCTTGCGCTCCCCCAGGCTCCCCAGGTCGAGGGTGTCATGGTTCGTAATCCGGGCAATCTCGGAGAGGTTAAACGCCGCAAGTCGCACGGCGGCACCCACCAATATGCTTTTTGCGGTCTTGCCGGCGGCCTGCTTGAACACCTTATATTGCTTGACGGCAATGTGGTTCGGGTCCTCCTCCTCCAACGCCTCAAAGAGCAAATCCAGCGGCGATTGGAAATCGTCGTCGTCCTCCCGCGCGCCGCCGTGCTCAATCATAAACATGACGGTCTCGAAGTTTTGCTCCTCGGGCGGAGCCTCGTGCATCAGGTAGAGAATGAGGGCGGTTTGCAGGGCAATTTCCGATTTCTCCCAAAACGGGTCGTTTTGTTGTGCGCCTTTTGGTGTGGTGTTTTTTATGAGATTATTGATTAGTTTGATGGCGTCCTTATCGTCGCGCAGATAGGCGAAGGGGTTGTAGAAGTCGGAACGGCTGGGGTCGATTAGGTCAAAAATCTGCACGTCGTAGCCCTGCTGGATCAGCAGGGGTGCCAGCCGGGCGACCTCCCCTTTGGGGTCGGTGCAGAGGTACGAGCTTCCCACGCCGGGTTTGGAGCACGCCTGCATGATGTTGGGTTTCACAAAAAAGCGTGTCTTGCCCGCGCCGCTGCCGCCCACCACCAGAATGTTGAGGTTGCGCCGGTGCTTGCGGGAGTCCGGCCCTATCTGTACGTTTTGGGTCAGAATAAGGTTGGAAAACGGTTCCTTTTCCGCCCGATATTTTGCGCCCAGCCTCCGAGGGTCGCCCCACTTGGCGCTGCCGTGTTCCTCGCCGGGGCGGCGGTTCTTCCGGGTGGAGAGATAGAGGCCAATGCCGAACAGGTACAGCACCAGCGCCCCCAGCAGAAAGCGGGGCGTGTGCTGCGTCCACTGGATGGAAAAGGGGCGCTCCACCAAAATAGTGAAGCGCCCCATAAGTTCAAATAGGTTCATGCCGTCCTCGTAACCGTAGGCGGCTATCGCCGCAAGCCACAGCAACGGGACGGCCAGCAGTGCCCACATTAGGATGCCGCCGCTTTGTTGTCGTTTCATAACAGTCCTCCCGAAACGTAGTCCGATTCGGACCGAGTTTCGACATAATTAGTAGCCCGTCCTGGGCAGGGTGACAGGCTTGCCGTAAACCGTCGTGACCCAGCGGCTCACTGCCTGCACCCATTGTCCGCCGTAGACGCCGCCTACCTCGGCCACGTTGACGAAGCTGCTTCCGCCTGCGAGACCGGGAGCGGCAACACAATGGAGCGCCGGGGCTTCCACTTGGGCAAAACCGCCGGGGACCTGCCCGAACACGAACATGATTTCTGTTACGCGCTCGTTGGCGGCGAGACCCAGCGCGGCGGGGCTGGCGTCGATGGTGTAGACCTTGGCCGTGCTTAGGTTGTCGGCCAGAGTGCGGTAGTCCCCGCCGTTGACACGGTAGACAATTTTATAATTGCCGGGTCGGTTGTAGGAGCCAGTCACGACCTTATTCATCCGCACGGCATTGGGCAGGGTGTCTTTCCAATAAAAGCTGTCCAGTGTGACGTTGCTGGTGTTGGCGATGGCGGAGAACACATACCGTACCGGCTGGCCGCTGACGGCCTCCTTGGGGCCGGTCTTGGTGATGCTCACTCCCGTGCTCACACTCTTGTTGAGCACTTCAAAGCGGACAATCTGGCCGCTGTACTCCAAAACGGCGGTGAAGTCGCCAGCAGCGGGGGCATAGTTGGCCGGGGCCTTGACCTCCCGGACGGTATAGCGCCCCAGGGGAAGCTGCTTGCTAACCGCAAGGCCATTTGTGCCGCTGACAATGGTGTCCACCTTGTTCCCGGTGCGCTCATTGTAGATTTCAAAGGTTGCCCCGGGCAGCAGAGACCCGGCAGGCAGGCCGTTGGTGGGGTTATAGTCGGCGGACTTCTTCACAATTTGGATTTGCCCCTTGACCGCCGTATTTTCCCAGCGGATTTCAGAGGAGCCGCCGTAGCGGACGTACACGGTCTTGTACTCATTATCGAGGAGGTAGCCCTCGGGCGCGTCAATCTCGCGCAGTTTATAGCGTCCATCGGGAACGCCGTCGATATAGACGTAGCCTCGCTGGTCGCTGCGGTACTCGCCCATGGGGTTGTCGTGGCTGTCGTAGAGCACGAAGGTGGCGCCATACAGTCCCTCGCCCGTCTGGCTGTCCACCTTGCGAATGACGATGTTGCTTTGCTTCCGGTTGGTGACTTCCAGCGTGGTGGTCTCCCGGTCTTTTACATCCACGTCTCGGGGGGCGGCGTCCAGCTCGTAGCCATGGGCCGCCTTGCGCTCGGTGACGGTGTACCAGCCGGGAGCAAGATGGGGCAGGCTGATGATGCCCTTGCTGTCGGTGCGGTAGAAGCTGACACGCTTACCGTCCATGTGCGCGACCTCAAACTCCACGCCGCTGATGGGCTGGCGGGTCACCTCGTCCAGCTTGATAATGCGCAAGCCGCCCAGGGGGGTCTTGGTATCGTAAAAAGTAAGGGTCTGCGTGTCTTGGGCGTTGACGGCCACGGTCTGCGGGGGCGCGTCCAGCTCGTAGCCCTCCGGGGCGCGGGTCTCGGTGACAACGTAGGTGTTGGGGTTCAGTCCCGTGAGGATGATTTGGCCGTTTTTATCGGTGGTATATAGGCCGTTGGAGGACACGACACCGCCCTGAGCGGCCACAAATTCCCCGCTGCTGGTGGTAATTTTGAACGTGGCCCCGGCCAGCGGCTTTTTCGTGTCGGCGTCCAGTTTCACCACCACAAGGCTCCCCTTGGGCGCGTTGTAGAACGTGAGGGAATGGGTCTCGCCGTGAATGAGCTTGACCGTCTGCGGCTCACCGCTCAACACATAGCCCTCGGGGGCTTTCGTCTCCTTGACGGTGTAGGTGTCCGTGGGCAGGCCGGGCAGATGGATGGTGCCGCTCTCGTCGGTGGTATAGATGCCATTGCTGTTGCCCACCACGCCCCCGGCGCTGTTGCGGATTTCAAAGACTGCCCCGGCAAGGGGCTTTTTCGTCACGCTATCCAGCTTGGTAATGGTGAGGCCGCTGTCGGGCTGATTGGCAAACTCTACCGTAACTGCGGCCTGCTCCTTACCACTGATATAGACCGTCTTGGGCGCGTCGTCGATGATGTAGCCCTCGGGGGCGTGGGTCTCCTCGATGATGTAGGTGCCTGCCTTTAGGCCGGTGATCACAATGGTGCCGTTGGCGCTGGTGGTGTACTCGCCTACGGTCGTACCGCCGGTGCCGGTGACGCCCTCAAAGTATCGGATGCGGAATTTTGCGCCCTGCAACACATGGCCGTCCTTGGCGTCCACTTTTTTGATGATAAGACTGTTGAGCGGTGTGTTTTCAAAGGTGATGGTCTTATCCTGGTCGGCCTCCATGAATACGTCCAGGGTGGACGGCTCTTTCATGGCGTAGTCGGGGGCAGGCTCGGTCTCCGTAATGCGATACCAGCCGGGTTCCACGGCTTTCAGTGTGAATAGACCGTCCTTGTCGGTGGAGTAGTCGCCCACCTTGCGCAGCTCCCCGGAGAGACTGCCGCCCACGGCGTACCACACAGTAAACTGGGCCGCCTGAATGGGGTCTTTGGTGATGCTGTCCACCTTGGACACGGTGAGGTCGGGCAGACGCTTGTTCTCAAGGGTAATGCTGGTGGTCTTGCCCTCCACCATCAAAACCTCATGGGGTGTGGTGTCCAGAATGTAGGGTGCGGGAACGGATTTTTCCGTGATGATGTAGTACCCGGCGTCCAGCTTGTAGACGTAGATTTTGCCGTCCTGCCCGGTGGAGAAGTCCCCCACCAGTGTGCCGTCCTTTTTGGTGATGGTGAACACTGCGTCGGGAATGGGCTTTTCTGCGGTGTCGGTCTTGATAATTTCCAGCGACGGCCGGGGATAATTCTGGAACTGGACTATGCCTGTGTTGTTGGGTACAAGGGTAATGAGCTGGGGCGTGGTGTCCAGCAGATAGCCGCTGGGGACGCTCTGCTCAATCACTTCATACACGCCGGGGTCAAGCTGCTCCAGCATGGCGATGCCGTCCTCGCCGGTGGTGATGGTGGAGAGGGTTGCGCTGTCCGCCTTGCGGACGGTGAAGGTCACGCCCGCCACCGGCTCCCCGGTTATGGCGTCGGTCTTGATGATTTGCAGGTCGGGCTTGGAGAGGTTTTCAATGTTCAGCTCGGCCAGCTTGCCGGGGAACAGCTCCACATGGCGCTCGGTGGAATCAAGGATGTAGCCGATGGGCGCGGCCACCTCTATGACCGAATACGTCCCCGGCGCCAAATCGTCCAGATAGATTTCGCCCCAGCGGTCGGTGGTGTAGGTGGAGTAGGCCGTGCCGTCATTGCCGATGCGGCCAATTTTGAAGGTGGCCCCGGCCAGAGGGTAGGTGTTGCGGGTTTTGTCGGAGCGCAGGGCGCTGGGTTCCGGCCAGTCTGTATTCTCGCCGTCGTAGCAGTATTTGACGATGACCAATGCGGGTTTGCGGGTATTGGTAAAGATAAACTTGGCGTTTTCCCCGGCGCTGATCTGAATGACCCGCTGGGCGTTGTCCACCAGATAGCCGTCCGGGGCGGTGGTCTCCTCCACGGTGTAGGCCCCCGGCTCCAATGCGGAGAGGTCAATTTCGCCGTTTCTATCCGTGGTGTATTCCTTGGAAAAGCTGCTGCCCACCTTGGAGATGCAGAACTTTGCGTTGGGGAGCGGCCGCATGGTGGCGCTGTCCACCTTGAGGATGTGCATACCGGGGTTGAGGGCGTTAAAGAACGTCAGCTTACGGATGCCGTCCCCGGCGGTCAGCTCAATTTGCTGTGGGGTGGAATTGAGCACATGGTCGGGGTCGGTGGAGACCTCCTTGACCAGATAGGTGCCCGGTTGGAGGTTCACCAGACGAATCTCGCCCAGCTCATTTGTCATAAAGGTGCCAATGAGCACGGTGTCCCGGTAGACCTCAAAGGCCACGTCGGGCAGGGGCGTCTTGGTGGCCTCGTCATATTTGAGGATAGTAAGACCGGGCTTGGCCTTGTTTTCCAGCGCAATGCTGACCTCCGTGGCGGACACCACATTGACGGTGTGTATCTGTCCGTCCATGACCCAGCCGTAGGGCGCAGCCAGCTCCCGGACTTGGTACGCGCCGGGGAGGAGCCGGTCAAAGTAGGCGCTGCCAGCCAGGTCGGTGGTGCCGGTATAGACTGCGCCAGTCTCGATGTGCTTGATCTCCACCTTAGCACCGGCCAGATGATCGCCGCTGTCCGCGTCGATTTTCTCCACCCGGAGGTTGCCGTAGGGGGCGTTTTCAAAGGTGACGTTGGCGGTGTTGCCATAAGTGACGCTGACGGTCTTGGTGGTCTCCTTGCCCAGCAGGTGCCATTTGGGGGCCGCCTTTTCGGTGATGACATACTGGCCGGAGAGGGTCAGGGGCAAAACGACCTTGCCGTTTGCGTCGCTGGCGAAGCTGCCCAGCACCGTGCCATCCGGGGCTTTGACCTCAAAGAGAGCGCCGCTGAGGGGGGTGTTGGTGCCGGTCTCCACCTTTTTAATGATAAGGGTGGTTTCGGTGGGGGGCGTTTCCCCCGGTTCGTCGGGCGCCTCGGTAGGCGCAGCGGAAAAGCGGCTAAAAGTGGATTGCCGCATTTCCCTGGTGGGGTCGGTGTCGCACATATAGCGCTGCAAATTGCCGTACTTATCCGTCTCCGCGCAGAGGGCGTAGAAGATGGCATATTTATAGACATCTGCGCGGAAAGAGAGCTGCACCGCGCCGGAATCCCCTTCCACGCTGTCCTTGGGGTACAGCACCTTAAACTGCCCGGCGTAGCCGCTGCCGGTGGCGCTGGTGCGGATTTTGGTGATGTCCTCGTTGCTCATGCTGACGATGCGGGTGTCCTGTGGAACCTCATCAGCCTGAGTGAAGAAAACCTCAATGTCGTAGTCGCAGACCCATGTTTCACTGTGGACGGTAAAAACCTGCTGCTTGTACTCTGCGCCGTTGATGGTGACGGGATAGGCGGCGTCCTTGTCGGCGGTGACGGTAATATTGGGCTGTGGCACGGTGTACCAGACGATGCCCCGCTGGTAGATGTCCTTGGCGGCGGCAAGCATCCCTTCGCCCCGCTCCTTTTCCGCCCCGGACAGAGAGGGGGTGACAGTGAGGCGGTTAATATCCCACCCGTCAATGAGATAGCACCAGAGCGCCATTTTGGTGGCATAAAATGCCTGATATTTGTTGTCCAGCTTTAGTTCGGACAGCCCCCGGTGGGGGTAGCCGTTGGCGATAATACCTACGATTTTAGGGTCGTTGCTGGCCTCGTTGGCAAGGTATTCGATGGACTCGCCGGGGGCTACCGTCTGCGGTACGCCTTTGGTGGTGGGATTGATGCAATATGCAGGTATTTCCTTGATGCTCCCATCGTCAGAGCGCAGATTAAAATAGGTGTAATTCTGCGTCTTGGGGGAGCCGTTCATGGCAAGGTAATTCATGGGATAGTCGCCATTGAAAATGTTGACCGCACCCAAAGCGCCGTCGATGGAGCCGGCGGCAAGGGCTGTTCCGGTGAACAGGGACAGCATGGTAGCAAAGCACAACAGGGTGGCGATTAGTCGCTTTCTCATGGGGTTCCTCCTCGTAAAAATAGTGTCGAAACGCAGTCCGATTCGGACCTTGTTTCTGAATTTTGGCCAAAAAAGAGGCCCCGTATGAAACGGGGCCTCAAAGGGTGATATGGGATTATCGAGCGTATAGGTTGTACCGTGTGTACTGGAAAATGCCGTTGTGGTACACATCCCATGCCTCCATGGCATAAAGGCCAATGGGCACGGCGTTAAACTCCTTTTCCATTTCACTGTCCCGCCATGGCCAAAAGGGCTGTGCGCTCATGTCCTTGTCAACGGTGAGTTGGATGCGGACGAGGGGCGTCCCCTTGGAGCCATAGCGCAGCTTGCCGTTTTCGCTGGTCTCCGGGTGATTCCCGGCAAGGTTCATCAGCGTGTACTGCATCCGGCGGGTCTCGTAGAGGTTGCGGATAAGGAGGTCATCACCCGCCGCGTCGTTGAAGCGCCGCACCTCGACCTCGGGCAGCTGCACCGTGGGAAAGCTCGACCAGTCGCAGGTTGCCGTGGGGAGCGGTGGGAGCGGCTCGGCGGCAAAGGCGTTGGCGTCATACCGGCTCATGTCGGTGATGGTGTAGTTGGTGCCGTCATCGCAGCGCACCACGTCGCCCTCCTTGAGTGTCAGCTTGGCGTCGCCGTCTGGGATATTGATGGAGCCGTCGGCATTGGCCTGCACTGTGGGCGTTGCCGCCGGGGTAGGCGCGGTGTACGGCTTGGTGCTGTCCATGCGTACGCTGTTGGTTGCGCCATCGTAGTCCACGGCGAAGTCCACTGCCTGCCCCACATCCCGGAGCTTCACATAGTTGTTGCCGTTGATGGCGTATGCCTCCATCTGGATTTGCTGGCCGTCCACGAAAAAGGTCTGGGTGGACGGCTCGGCCAGGATGCCCGCCGCCAGCGCCGTGCCGCTGCCAAAGAGTACCGCCCCGACGATTAACCCGGTCACAAAGTTTAGCTTGCCTTTCATGCTCAAAACCTCCTGCATTTGTATATTTATGGGGTTATTATCCTACTAATATTATACCATACAGGACGGTTTTTGGCGAAAATTGGCTATCAAATCTGCTCGGCCCGGACGCACCAGCGGAGTTCTTTTTGGTCGCGGACGCAGGTGATAAGGGTGATGGCATTGCCGCTGGTCTCGGCCAGCATGGAGCTGTCGTTCTCACTGACTTGGTAGACATCGGTGACGGCATAGGTACGGGTTCCCAGCTTAGTAGTCAGGGTGATTTTGTCCCCCTCCCGCAAGGTGTGTACGCGGCCAAAGTGATTGTTTACTCCCCGGTTGTGTGCGGCCACGGCGATGTTGCCGTCCCAAATGGAGGTGCCGGGGAAGTGTCCCGCGCCCTTGGCAAGCTGGGCGCTGTCCGTACCTTGGTAGACCTTGACCGTCAGCCCCAGGGTGGGGATTTTCAGCGTGGCGATGTGCCCGCCCGAATAGTAAAGATCAGAGGTCACGGTGGTGTAGGCCGTAGTGGGCAAGGTAACGGTGGGCGTGCTTGTGCCGGGGTAGCTCCCCGTACCATCGCACTCGGGATAGATGGGCGTTACCATGCCGCCCGTGAGGTTGGGCGTCAAGGGTTCACTACTGCCGGGGAGATAGCTGGTGGGCGTCCCAAAGCCGAGTGGGATCAGAGCGGCGTTTTTGCTCCTGCCCACATTGGCGGCGGGGGTGTTCACATAGATGGCCTCGTCGCTGGTGGGCGTTCCGAAATCCCCGGCGCTGGGCGCGTCCACAGTGTAGTCCATGGCGTGGGTGGGGACTACGAAAACCGTCGCCATGAGGGCGGCGGTCAGCAGCATGGATTTCCATTTCATACACAGTAGCGCTCCTTCCTCTTGCCCTTGGCACGGCTAATCAACACGACGGCGAGAATGACCGCACCCGCCCCGATGGGCAGGGCCAGCCATTTGAGGGCGCTCCAATCAAAGGGGGCGACCTCCGCCACCATGGGCTGAATGGGTGTGCCGCCGAAGATGGCGGTGTACTTCACAGTGTCGCTGGTGGTCTTGGAAACCTCCCCGGTGTAATTGGCGGTGACAAGATAGCCCGTGGCGTATTTGCTGGTGGCCGTGCCGGTATAGGTAGCAGTGGCGTGGTAAAAGCCCCCGGCCTCTTGCCACTGCACATCCGAGAGCGTCAGCGTCCGTCCGTTGTCCTCGGTGGTCTTGGGTACGAGAGCGGTATCCGCTTCGGAGAGGTTGGGGTAGCTGCGGGTTGCTGTGACAGTGCGGGACGAACTGCCATAGCCTGCCACCTCCACCTTGATACTGGCAACATCCAGCGCCAGCGGCCCGGCGTAGCCGTCCGGGGTGGTGACTTCCTGGGTGGATGCCAGCAGGGGCAGCACCTTGTCCATCTCCTTGCTTTTACTCTCCACGGTGACAGTCTCGGTATGTACCTTGGTATCGGTGGCGGTTTGGTCTGCGCGGGTCATGTCCAGCAGGGTATAAGAAATCTCCTCCCGCACAAAAGCGTCGGTGGGGATGGTGTTTGGATCATCCGTGGTAGTGAGCAGATAAACCTTGGCAAGCCGATGGACCTCTCCCTCGGTATACTCGGTTACCTCCATGGGGTAGACAGTGGACGGACTGGCCTCGGTGGCCAATGCCCCGCCGGTAATCGTGCAAAGGGTGAGCGCCGCCAGAAACAGGGACGCAATCTTTTTCATGCTGTACCTCCTCAATATTTTCTCAAAACGCAGTCCGATTCGGACTTCGTTTCCAGGACAGCCGCCCCGCCGCTGAATTGCGGCGGGGCGCTGGCACCTGGGGGGAGTTGGGCGCTTTCGTGCCACGCACCCGCCCCCAATATAGCAAAAGCCCGCGCAAGCGGGCTTTTGGGGTGTTTTCCCCTTGACTGCCAGTAATCCGACGAACAGCCACGGTCAAGGTCACGCCAGTGCGCACACTGGCGTGCTAGCGCAAAATTGCATCGCAATTTTACGGCCTTGACGGTGGTTGGGCGGCGGATTACCCTCCCCGTGGGGGAAAACACCGAGTCTCTCGGCTTTACCGCACGTGCCGCTTCATCGGGGCGCGGCTGTGTACTTGGGGCGCCATGCCTCTTTCAATGGAGCCGCCGATCTGCTTGCTCATGTCGTGGATGCAGTCCAGAGCGGAGCGCCGTTCCTCTGGTTCCCAGCCGTCATAGAGGCCAGTCACACGGGACACGTCGGGCAGATAGCATGGGATGCCAAACCTGCGACAGAGGATATAGGAAACGCTCTGCGCGTCCAGCTCGCACTCCTCACGGCTGTAATTGGGATTTGCGCCCTTGGCGTGGAAACGAACCAGGGCAATCTCCGTGGCGATGGCGGCAAAGGCTTCTCCGTCGGGGTAGTCGGGGTTGATGGCCAGCTCCATATTTTCCTCGTCGTAGTAGGCCGCGCACTCCATTTCCCTGTTGACCGTGACAGGAACCACGGAATAATTGAGCAGCGTGGTCAGCGCCGTGTCCATGTCTTTGCTCTCGTCCTGCAACGCGGGCTTTTTGAGCGCCGCGCCCTGGGTCTGTGTCACGTCGTAGGCGTCGGTCAGGACATAGCCCTTGCCTATCTGGGACCGGGCGAAAATCTTCACGCCCTTGCTCTGTTCCGTGTCCATCACAGTGCGGTTGAGCGTTTTCCAGCGGTCGGGGGTGCCAAACACGGTAGCCCCGTCCATTCCGAACATGACAAGCGCCACGTTCCCCACGCTGTACGTCGGGTTGTCGCCCTGCATTTCCAGATACCGGGCATACGCCTCCGGGTTGCTGGTGATCTCCACCGCGCCCATGTCCTGCATGGCGACGGCGTTTTCACGCTCGGATTGCCGTTCTACTTTCCACTGTGCGTCTTTCTCCGTCTTGAGGGTGACGATGCTTTCCAGATTTGCCATAGTAAAAACCTCCTACAAAATTATCGTGTTTTGGGCGGGGTGGTGCGGGCACGCTGTGGCGCTTTGCCGCTCATGCCCTCCGACGCCGCCCGAAGCGCGGCCAGACGCCCCTTGACAGAGGGCTTTCCCACCTCAGAGGTCGGTGCTGTCGTCCTCGTCGGTTTGGCTGTCAAGCCACTCCCGCGCTCGGGTGAGGAGCTGCCGGGTCGAACGCGGGGGTCGGCTTTTTTTGGCGCGTCCGCCTCCTGTGCCTTGACCGGGGCGGGATAGCCCAGCCGCTCTAAAATGTGATTTACCTGCGCGGCATAGTCCACGCTGGAAATGAGGTCGATCATGCCATCCTCCCGGCGCTTATCCTTGATGCCCGCGAACAGAACGCCGTATTGCTTGGAAAGGGTCTGAAAGGGCTTGATATCGCTCTCCTTGATGCGGAACACTTTCAGCTCCCGGCCCTCTTTCAGCAGCCTCCCTAAATTGGTCTTGCCCGTGACTTTCTTGCTGTCCTTGGCAAGCGCCCAGAGAAACGCGGCCAGATTTTTACTCCCCGCTGCCAGCAGCTTGATACTGGCCTCGGTGAGCTGGATGCTCTCCTTGATCATCAGATCGGCCACGTCGCCGCTTACGTCCATATGGTTGTCACCTCCCGGTTTTCAGATATTGAATGAGTTCGAGGATGCTGCAATAGCGGGTCTGCTTGATACAGCGCTTGGTAATGAGCTGGACATGGCGCTCCCGCTGGTCCTTGGGCAGTGCGGAGAACACCTCCACATCCCGCGCCGTGGCGGGGTAGTCCAGCATGGTCACGGTGCCCACCGGCCGGGCGTTCTCCGTCCGGGTGACGTGGAGGAACAGGGCGAGCACGGGGGTGCCGGTCGTGACCGTGCCATAAAGCCACGTCAGATTTTCATAACTGTCAGGCTCATAGACGGCGGGGACGGGAAAGAGATAGCTTTTCTCCCGGCGGTTCAGGAACAAATAGTCGGTGTGCTCACAGCGGCACAGCGCGGCAATGTTGCCGTCAATGCGCTCCGCGCTTACCGGCTGGTAGGTCGGAATCAGGCGCAGTATGGCGCTGAGGTCTGCTTTTATCAGTTTTTTCAAGGGTCGTGTTCCTTTCCGGGGGCTGTACCGCCGCCTGCACTTTTGGCACGTCGCCCTCGATGCGGGCGCATAGCTTCAGTTCACGGCGCAGCGCCCGCAGTTTGGTGGTGATGGCGATGATCTCCCCGACCAGGGGTTCGCTGTCCCCCTCCCGCCGCCGCTGGAGATAGAGGTCGCGGCGGTAGTCGGTGAGTGCGTCTATCTCAGCCTGCACCGCGTCGTATTGCATAGTAAGCTGGGCCGGGGTCTCGATGTGGTTCTTCATCAGGTAGGCAAACTGCTCCTGGTATCGGTCCAGCCGCAGCACTTCCTCCCGCAAAGAAAAAGCCGCCCGATTTCTCGGACGGCGCTTGGGGACGGCTCCCAGCAGGTACAGGTACTTGAAATAGAGGGCGCGGAAGCCGTGGAGCCTGCGGGGGCGGCGGAGGGCGCCGCGCCGCACACGATACCGCTTGACCGGGAGATACCACGACGAAGATGGCGCTGCTGCCGGAGGTGACGGCTGCTCCGCGTCTCCTGACCGGGTGGTGGCAAGTCGACGCTGGATGCCCGCCTCAGTGTAGTCCTCGCCCAGCCCGTCCAGACGGAAATTTTTCTTGCCCCAGGGCGGGCGGACGGTGGTGTGCTGGATATTGGGGCCGCGCTTTACGGTGTAGCCCATCTGCGTGAGCTTTTGCCAAAAGGATCTCATGGTGTAGCTCTCCGCGAGGGCGGCGTCCATGTCCCGGCGCACCAGCTCCCGGAGGGTGGGCTTGCCCGCCTGCTTAGCGTCCCACTCGGCACGGCTGGCATATCCGTCTTTCCACGTTTCGTACGGCTCAATGACGGATAGGCCACGCTCCTGACAGATGGCGTCGGAGGTTCCCCGGATGCCCTCGCCGTCGCCGCCGAAGTAGTCCCGGAACGTGTCGCGGTACATCTTGCCGTCCGCAAAGGACACGGAGTTAAAAACGAGATGCGAATGGTAATGCGCTTTGTTCAGGTGGGTGGCGACCACCACCTCATATCTGCCGCCCAGCAGCCGTTCCGCCAGCGCCACACCCACTGCATGGGCCTCCTCGGGCGTGACCTCGCCGGGGGCAAAGGACTGGATGATGTGGTAGCCCTTGCGGGGACGTTCCGATTTTCCCCAGCGTCTTTTGGTCTCCATCATGTCCTGATAGGAGGTGACACGGTCACAGTTGATGGCGGTCTCAAAGCAGGTCTGCTCGGTTTTATCCCGGTTGAGGGCGTAGTCGATGGCGGCGGACAAAGATGTTTTTTCCTCGTTCAGCGCGTAGTCCACGCATTTGTCCAGGCGGTTATGGATGACTAAAATCTTGGTGTATGCCATTACAGGGTTTCCTTCACCAGCCGCCACGCCCGACGAATGAGGCGCACGGCCTCGGCCACCTCTGCGGGGTCGATGTCCTTTTTGCCGTTGGCGGTGTGGGCAATTTGGTTGACGTTGTTGCCAATGGCGGACAGTTCCCGGAGGAGTGCGGCATACTGGTCAGGCGGACGAGGACGGAGATTGACGCCTTGAATGAGATTTCTCACAAAGGGATCAATGCCCAGCCCGGATAGCTCCGCCTGCTTTTTCAGGTGGTCATGCTCTTGCGCTGTCAGCCATACGCTGACATGATGGCTGCGTTTTCGCAAAGCGTCCTCCTTTCAGGGGCGCAAAAAAACGCAGTCCGAATCGGACTGCGTTTCGTGGCGTGGGGTATTAGGGGGAACCCCTAACGAGTGGGCATTTGTGCTATCAAATGCCATGCTCGCGCGGACATTGACGCTGAAAGCGTCAATGTCTCGGGGCGGGGTGTCAGCGGCAGGAGCGGTTTTTGCTGGCTTTCTTCTGCTTGGCGGGGGCTTTAGAAGTTTTATTTGTCTGGGGCTGTTCCGGTGATTTTTCCTTGGGTGGCTCCACCGGCTTTTTCATGGGCGGCTCCGGGAGGATGGCATCATCGCCCAATACATCCAGCAGATCGGCCACCACTGCCTCCCGTTTTGGCTCTAGTGTATATCCCGGCAAAAGGTGTCCATTGACGCTGAACATCCGTTTTTCCTTGTCAGGGATGGGCGGAGACAGCGCTTGGAACAGATGGGCGTACTGGTCAAAACGGCCCTGCACATACTGCTGTGCGGCCTCCATGGACTCATAGCGCTTGTTGTTCTGACCGGCGATTTTGATGGTATCGCCCGTAAACTGCATGGTGTATAGGCCATGCTCGGGCTGACGCGGGACATTGTATTCCAAATTCCACGTCACCCGCCATGCGCCCGGGGTGATATAGTCTCTTGTGACCTCGTACCACATTTTATAGACGCGGTTGCTGATTTCCCACGGGCCGTCCTTGGTGTGCTTCCACTTGTTGGCGGTATGGGAGACCTCACGGGTGCGTACATATTCCAGCGCGCGGTCCAACAGGAGCGTTTGACCGGCCTGTTCCTCCCAGCCCACGGTGGATTTTTGCAGCGCCACATAGGCTTTGGTTTCTGCGTCAACGCTGTCCTTACGTTTGGCTGTCAGCTCTTTTTCGGACAGGCAAATCAGTGGGGACAGGTCATAATCTCCCGCCCAGGCGTCGATGGAGCGCTTAATGGAAAACTTCTTGCCCGGCTCCAGCTTGTCGCAAAAGTTGTTGACACGGTAAAATGGTTCTTTTTCCGGCATCCTTTCATCACCTCCTATCTGCTGGGCGCGGCTCTGCCGGGGGGCTTATGTGCCTTGTGCTTGGTTTGGGACTTGGGCGGCGCTATCGGCTTTTCCGGGGGCAGTTCTGCAACGATGCTTGCATCATCGCCCAAAAATTCCAGCAGTTCATCCACCACCGCCGCCCGCGCCGGTTCCACCGTATAGCCCGGCAAAAGCTGGCAGTTGATGCAAAAGCGCCTTTGTTGGCCATTGGGGATGGGCGGGGACAGCGCGGTAAACAGGTGTGCAAAGGCATCCTTTCGGCCTTGCAGATACTTTTCCATGGCCTCCTTGTCGGTGTAGCGCTTTCTGTCCTGTCTGGCGATTTGGGCGCTCTGGCTGGTGTAGTCTGGGGTGCGCGGCGTATTGAACGAGACCCACCAGGAGATCTCCCATGAGGCGGGAACGGACTTTTTCAGGTGGTGGTCGTAGGCGGTGTTTTCATAGATGCGGTAGGACATTTTGTAGACCATGTTGCTGATCTCATAAAAATCATACTCTCTCTTTTTCCAAACGTTGGAGGTGTGCTCCACCGGCGGGGTGCGCACATATTCCAGCGCCTTGGCAATGCGCAGGGTGTCCGCCGCCTGCCGCTCCCACTCCTGCGTTGCCGCGCAGAGCTTTTTGAAAATGATTTCCTCCTGCTGGGTGCTGGCCTCCTTGCGCGACAGCAGTTCGGCTAGGGGCAAGGCGGTGAGGTCGGTGAGGTCCGCTTTTTCCGGCTGAAAGGAAACGGAGTGCTCAATGCAGATTTTGTCACCCGGTTTCAGCTTATCGCCATAGGAATAGACATTATAAAAACCTTGTTCTTCCATGCAAAACTCCTATCTCGCGGCCCTGCCGGGGGGCTTGTGTTTTGGAGCCATCTGCAAGCGGCGCTCGGCGGCAATGATGCGGGATAATTCCGCCTCGTCCCGGGGCATGAAGCGGATGCGTTCCGGGTCGCCGTGTTGGTCGGCCAGCCGGAGACGACTCCCGTGTAGCTCCTCGTAGGTCATCGTCACCGGGGGCATCCCCTTGTAAAACACGGTGACGGAGAACGCCGGGAGGGCCGTCCGCTTGACCCGCCGCACCTGTTCGGGGTAGTCCAGCTTCCACACCCGGCCCACCGGGTCGCCCCGGCTGTCGCCGGTGACGATCACGCGGTAGGCGATGATTCCCTCAGCGTTTTTTTCATAGTGCGTCCAGACGGCGTGCGCGTCCGATTCCCGGAGGAACACATCACATTCTCTGACACACCACGTCCCATGGGGGCGGGACATCCAGTAAAAGGCCCGGTTTTCCTCTTGGGTCTCACCCATGGCCTGACGGAGCGTTGTAATATCGTGCTGAAAGTCGCTTTGATATGCCGTGGTGTTTTGGGCGACGATTTTAGAGAGGAATGGGAGCAGTTCGATTTCATTTTTCATAGCGGCTACCGGGCGGGAGCGCTGCGGGCCTTGGCTTGGTGGCGGCGCCCCTGTGCTGGGTGGGGAGATAGGTATTTCTCCTCAAAGCCCGCCACGGTCAGGCCCTCGTACTCGCCGGGCTGGTGGAAGTCTCCGGGCTTGAGGTCGAGGTAGCCGCTCTCGGGCAGGGCGATGGGGCTGGCTGTGAGCACGGTTCCGTAGTGCTCCACCATCACCCGGCAGGCCAGTAGGCAGGGCTGGCTCCAATCGTCCTCGCTGGATTGCATATCGTAGGCGTACATACCGGGTGGGATGGTCTTTCGGTCCACCCGCCCAGTGGTAAACAGGCCGGGGATGCCCAAAATCTCCACGGCCTCGAATCGCTCCGCTTTGGCGTCGATGGGGTACATCGTGTTCCCTCCTTTGAAAATGATGGGGCGCAGTCTGTGCCACACCCCGGATGAAATGTCGAAATAAAGTCCGATTCGGACTGCGTTTCAGCGGGTGGCCCCGACGCTGCGCCGCGCCCGGTTGTGGGACTTGGGCGGGAGAAAGGGCCTGCCTGCAAATGTGACTTCCCGTATCAAGGGATAGCGGGATAAAATCCCCTCCCGCAGTCGCGCGAACTCCCGATAGTCCTGTCTGCGGAAGCAGTGCGGACTAAGCATCTCCTTTTGTGGCAGCACCCAGCCCTCGCCATAGAGAAAGTGAAACATTTTGACGTTATCCGAGACAAACACCAGTGAGCCGTCCGAATTGTCGTAGTAGGCTTCCATCGGCGTGCCCGGCGTGGACGGCGTAAAATGGTAGTTTTCGCGCTTGCCCAGGTAGACACGATCCGCCTTGTCCACCAGCGCGTCCATACCCTCGTAGTTGCTGATGACGGCGGCGGAAATGGGGATTTGAGACATGGGTTTTCCTCCTATCTCGCCGGGTTTGCCCGGCGCTTGTGTTTCTTTTGCCGTGGTGGCGGAGCGGCGTCCAGCGGCTCGGCTATGTCCTCCGCTGTGACAAAGGGTAGCAGCTCCGCCACCCGCTGCTTTTTGGTCCATGCGCCGCTCTCCGGGTTCGGTGGTTCGGCAAAGTAACGGCCATTGACATAGAAGTGCTCCGCATACAGGCGGTTTAGTTCCTGAAAAAACGCCCGGCTACGGAGTTCTCCATGGATAGCGCCCCAGCCCTTTTCAAAGGCAAAGCGAAATTCCAGCATACGGACGCTCTCGCTTTTTCGGAATTGGCCGTAGGGGTTATCCCTTCCAAAATGGGCGATGGCCTTATCGTCCAGCTCGCGGAGCATGGCCCACACCTCCGGGTAAAACGTATGGAGCGCCCGCAGTTCGTCCAGGCTTTGCAGCGGGCAGCACCAGCAGGAGACTCGGGAGAAGTGTTCGTATAAGCCGCCCCAGTCGTACCCGGCCTTGTAGCAGCCGGCTAGGGCTTGAGCCTCCGTCACATTCCAGTCCACCAGCGGGTGCCGCCGCAGCTCGCCTTGATTGGTCTCCCGCGCAAGGCGGTACTGCTCGTCGGCGGCGATGGCGACATATTCGTAGGGCTTGAACGGGAACTGCGCGGTGTACTGCTGGATCAGGTGGGTTTTGAGCTGGCCCGTACACCAGCGCACCACGGCGTTAGGCCAGCCGTAGCCCGTGGCCCTGTCCGGAGATTTGACGCGCACGGCGTCCAGCATCAAATCCTCAAAGGTGCGGTAGGCTTTCAGTCGCGTAACGGAAATACCGCGCTCGGCCAATAAAAACCGCTCCACCTTGTCGATGTGCTCATACATGGCGGGAAACTCCATCCCCGTGTCGGCGTTGAGCACCAGGTCAATGGGCATACCCCGCCGGATCATCTCTAGCAAAAGATAGGTGCTGTCCTTCCCGCCTGAAAAGCTCACCGCATGGGGGCGGTTGGTATCATCCTCGAAAATATCACCCCCAGGACACAAAAAATGCGCCCCATTCGGGACGCCTAACGTATCATTGATTCAATTTACCTCGTCGGTGCGGGCTTCTTTTTATCCGGGGCGTTCTGCGCGGCCTGCTGGGCCTTGCGCTCCAGCGCCTTTTTGCGCAGGTCAAGGGCCTCGAATACACCGCGCTTGACATCACCCACTGTGGCGTGCTTGTCGGGGAAATAGTCGCGCAGCTCGTCGTCGTTGAACGTGACCTTCAAAACAGGGTTTTCCTCCCGCTTGGTGGGGGCGACAACGGCCTCTATTTTCTCCGTGGTCAGCGTCCCGGCCTTGCTGGCCGCTTTCAGCTCGGCTGCCTGGGTAATGGAGGGCACCTTGTCCTCCCGCTGCATGGCGTCGGCCAAAACCGCCTGCTCCTCCTTTTTCAGAGAGGCGATGTCTGACGCGGTGGTGACGGGGATTTTATTCTTGTCCACCATTTCCTGTAACTCGGGATTCAGATTAACCAGATTGCGGATTTTCTTGATGGTGGTGGCGCTCTCGCCGGTCTGCGCAGCCAGCTCCTCCACGGCCTGCTTGGGCTTTTCTCCGTTGAGGATTTCCGTCTTGGAGCGTCGCCCGCTCTTGCGCTTCATAGCCTCCAGCTTCATGTCATAGGCTCGGGCCTTGACCATGGGACTGAGGTTTTCGCGCTTCATGTTGGAGTCCACCATGAAGATTACAGCGGTATCGTGATCCATGTTGCGGACAATAGCGGGAACATGGGTCAGCCCGGCTAATTGACTGGCGCGCTTGCGCCGATGACCCGCCACCATCTCATATCTGCCGGGGGTCTTTTCGTTGGGAATGACCGTAGCATTTTCCAACACGCCGAATTGCTTGATGCTTGCCACCAAATCCCACATCTCTTTGTCATCGGTGACGGGGAAAGGGTGTCCCTCGAAGTCGTCAATCAGGTCGATAGGCAAAAGGACGACTTTGCCTAAATCACTCTCCGGGACAATGGTTAGCTTAAAATCTTTGGGAATGTCATCGCCGGTTTTATCAGGCTCGGCGGTAGCAGAATCCCGAATAGCCTGCGCCTCCTTGGTGGGCGCAGGCGGTTCGCCGTCCTCCTTCCTCTCAACACGCGCAGAGTCCTCCACGGGTCTGTTTGCGTTGACCTCACCCTTTCGGGCAAGAGATGGCGGGAGGTTGAGCGTAATGGCGGGGACCTCGTTTAATCCCAGCAGCTGCGCAGCTCTCAGGCGTCGTCTGCCGTCAATCACATCGTAGGAACCATCCCGCCGTTTATTCAGGTTGACGGCTTCTTTCATTCCGCACTTTTTTATGTCCTCCATCAATGCAATAAAAGCAGGGTCAGCTTTATCAAATTTGAACATCCCGTCCGTCAAATGGATGTCCACAATTTTGATGCTTTGCGTTACAAAAAGGGTTTCAGCGGTTTGGGGCTGTTCAGCTGGCTTTTTGATGTCCCCGGATTGGGTGGGGGCGTTGGCGGCGCTGGCAGATACGGTCTTAGGGTCGGTGGCGGACTTGATGGGTTCGGTGGACTTTTTGTCCTCCTCGGCCTTGGCGGTGCCGGTGGTGGGTGCGGCCTTGGCGTCAGTGTCGGGCTTGCTGGGTTCTACGGGCTTTTTAATCTCCTCGCCCTTGGGCGGGACAGGGGGCGTAGTGCCGGGGGACTGTGCAGGCTTGGGGTCGAGTGATGTCTTGGCCGGCTCCGGGCTGCGAAATGCGCCAATCAGGGGATTCTTCTTTTCGTCTGCCATGTTGTTTGATACCTCCTAAATTATTTGTCGAAACACAGTCCGATTCGGACTGCAATATCAACCGTTATCCGCTGGGCCAATCCCGCCGTACCGCCGCGTCGTAGTAGTGATTGATGGTGGTGGGGGCGTTGTAAAGGGTGGTCAGCAGGTAGGCCCGGATGTTTCGCACGTCGGTGCTGGTCTCACGCAGACAGTCAAAAACGTACTCGATGTGTGAGTAGTCCAGCCGCATAAGCCGGTCTTTCACCTGGGCTGCGGGGATGTCCTCGCCGCCGACGCGCAGGGTGGGGCGGGTGGTACAGAGTGTGTCGGTCAGCAGCTCCACAACCTCGTCAACATCCTCGCGGCTGTACTGGCGGCAAAGTGCGTCATACTCAATGCGCTCTTGGATTTCTTTTCGGCAATCGAATCCATCCATCAATCCGGGCGGCGAGGACAGCGATGCTAGAACGGAAACTGATGGATGGATAGATGGATCAAGCTGACTAAAATCAGTTTGATTTGATTTAATATAACTAGATGCGGATTTTCCGCACTCTTGGCTGCGGCTTTCCCGCATCCTTGACTGCGGTTTTTCCGCAGTCTGGGCCGCTGCTTTTCCGCAGTCTGGACTTCTGAAAAGCGGCAGTCTCGGAATCTCTAGCGGCCCAGGCGGTTGCGGCTGAATGGCGCGGGTCGTGAAACGCTTGACATAGATTTTTGTCGGCTTGCCCTGGCCCTGCTTTTTCCGCTCAATCAGGCCAAAGCCCTTGCCGCTGTCCAGCTCGACTAATAGCTTGGTGGCCTTGTCGTGGCCGCAGTTCAAATCTTCTTGTATCTCGCCCAGGGGGTAATAGATGAACACGCGCCCCTGCTCGTCATACCAGCCGTTTTTAGCTGACAGTCCCATGCGGTCCAGCAGCAGGCCATACAGCAGCTTTGCGTCTGTGGATAATCGCCGGAACGCCTCGCCGGTGACAAGCCGGCGGGGGATGCGGTAGAAGGAAAACTGCTCGCTTTCGTCGCCGTAGTAGTAATCAAAACCTGCGGTGTCTGTCACGAATGGCACCTCCTTGGGCATAAAAAAAGGGCGTTCCTTGCGGAACGCCCTAAAGAGGACAGCGAATAAATGGCATGGTGCGGATATGTCAACCCAGTTTTGAGGGAAAAAGAAAAAAGCTCGTTTTGATTTATCATCAAAACGAGCTTTTCGACTTCCCAATGGTGGAGATAAGCGGGATCGAACCGCTGACCTCTTGAATGCCATTCAAGCG
>CAZDDZ010000025.1:0-29146 GCA_964504285.1 uncultured Pseudoflavonifractor sp. | reverse complement strand
GGCGTGAATGCTCACGCCGCCGGTTCTTTTGCTTTTTTGTTTACCACCCAAAGGGCCAGCCAAAGCCGCCATACTGCTGCTGTTGCTGCTGCTGATACTGCTGCTGCTGTTCCTTATTAATTTCCTCCTGAAGTGCCTGAGAAGCCGCTACGCGCTCGGTGGTGCGCTCATCAAAGGTAATGGTGAGTGTCTGGCTTTTGCCGTCCCGAATGACGGCAAGAGTGGCCTTGTCCCCCGCTTTGTAGGTCTTGTTGGCATTTTGCAAATCGTCCATGGAAGAAACCTCGGTGTCGTCAATGCGGGTAATAATATCGCCCTTCTGAAGGCCTGCGGCCTGGGCGCACGAGCCTTCGGCAACACCCATGACATAGGCGCCGGCGGGAGTTCCGTAGCGCTGTGCCTCGCCGGAGACACTGCCGCCCACAATGCCCATATAGGGCTTTCCGGTAACGTAGCCGTGCTCAATAATGTCGGTAATCATCTCTTTCACGTCGTCCATGGGAATGGCAAAGCCCAGACCCTCCACACTGGCGGAGGAGCCGCTGCTGCCACCGGAGAGCTTGGCCGATACAATGCCTACCACCTGGCCATAGGCGTTAAAAAGGGCGCCGCCGGAGTTGCCGGAGTTAATAGCGGTATTGGTCTGAATATAATTCATGCGGCGGCCGTCGGACATGGTGACATTGCGATCCAGGGCGGAGACCAGGCCGTCGGTAAGAGAATAGGTCAGCTCGCCCAAGGGATTGCCGATGGCATAGACCGGGTCGCCCACCACCAGCGTGCCGGAGTCGCCGATAATAACGGGGGTCAGACCGGCAGCGTCAATTTTTAAAACCGCCAAATCGTTTTCCTCGTCGCCGCCTACCAGCTTGGCGTCGTAGCTCTTGCCGTCCATAAAGGTCACTTTTATGGTGGACGCTTCATCAATGACGTGATAGTTTGTGACAATATAGCCATCTTGGGTAATTACAAAGCCGGAGCCGCTGGCGGCATTCTGCACCGTCTGACCAAAAACATTGGTGGTGGTAATTTCGGTGGTAATACCCACTGTGGAACCCACATAGGTGGCGTAAATCTGGGCGGCAGTCAGGGGTTCTTTCCCGGTAACGTTGGCTACATTTACCACTGTGGGGGCGTGGCTGCCGTCATAAATCGTGGTAGTACCTCTGGGCCCCCAAAGAGCCATGGCTCCGCCGCCGGCCAGTCCCCCAACAAGGGCGCAGGCAAGGCAGAGGGCGGTCACCTTGGGCCAAAGACGGCTTTTTTTCTTGGGTGCCTCCTGTGGCTCTATCACATAGCCGGTGGCCTCAATGGGCTGCTGATCCTCGTGCTGATTATTGTTCCAATTATTATAGCTGCTGTTATACATAAAAACCGCTCCTTTACACGGATATAGGATTCCCGTTTGTCAAGTGCCATCATACCCGACATTTATGTCCAAAGCATGAAGAAAAATAAAAGGATTTTTGAACTTAGTCTTTAAAAAATTTAAGAAAAAATATTGCGGCAAAAAAATATCATTCCGAGCGAAGGGAAAGATTGCAAAAATCTTTCCCTCCCGGCTCAGAATGACAGAATGTACTGCAAAAAGTTCTTATTCGTTCTCCTCCGGCTCCACACGATTTTTCAGCAGGGCGGCCACATCACCGGTTGCCATGTGCAAATCGGCGGAAACTCCGTCCAGCACGCCTAATTTTGATACATTAATGATTACCATGCATAAAACGGGCCCTAAAATCATGCCCGCTACCCCGGCTACCTGCATCCCCACATAAATGCTTATCAGAGACAGAATAGGGGAAAGACCGGTCTGGTCACCCACCACCTTAGGCTCGGCCACACGCCGAAACAGGGCGATAATGCCCCAAATAACCATCATCTCAATGGCGTGGCGGTAGTCCCCTGTAAAGACGTTCACCACCGCCCATGGTATCATAGCGGTACCGGCGCCAACAATGGGGATAAAATCCAAAACCGCTAGGAGAAAGGCGAGAAGCACAGCATACGGCTCACCCACCACTCCAAATCCAATCAGCAAAATAAAGAATACACCGATGGACAAAATAAGCTGTGCCTTGACGTATCCGCCGAATGCAGCGGTAGCCGTACGTTTTACATCCCCCAAAAATCCGTGGACATTTTTGGAAAGGTGATCTAAAAAAAGAAAGCGAATGCGGGGATAATCCGAGACGATAAAGTAAGAGGCCATCACGAAAATCACCGTGGCAATGGCAAAGGGGGGCACCCGCATGGCGAAGGTACCTGCTCCCGCCGCCAAATTTGAGAGCATCAGCGAAAGGTAGCCCTGGAGCCAGACCACCAGATTGGACGCCATGGTGTTGACGGTCTCCACCACCTCGGGGGGCAGATGGGCAAAAAAGCCGGAGAGGGCTTCGCCCACAGTTTGCCCGGCGGCAAGCATACTGCTCCAGATGCTCTGCCAGTTACTGGCCAGGGATACCAGCTCGGAGGCCACGCTGTACACCAGCACCCCCAAAAGCCCGCCGGCTACGGCAAAGAGCAGAAAAATCAGCACCAGGGAGAGAATGCTACGGGGAATGCCCAGCCGCTTTTGAATCGCTTTAATCACCGGGTTTAGCAGCCACGCCAAAATCAGTGCCAGTACAAAGGGTGTCAGCAGAGACAGAAGGGGCGGGGCCACATAAATCAGCGCTAAAATAACCGCCGCCGTCAGCACCAGCCGTATCCCCAGCCGCAGCCATAACCTACCCCGCTCCCGCCAGGAGAGCTCCCGATTTTCCAAAGCGACTCGCCCCTTTTCCTCCGTGTAAATTTAAAGTAAGTATACCACAGGTCACTGGCGGAAAAAATCAAGAAAGTATGAAGAATTTTAGAGCGTATCTGAAAAGTAGCGAAATGCACAGAAATGCAAATTTTTTTTGTCAGGCACGCCAATTTTTTGCAGCCATACCGACGTATGGCAAGAAAAATCGGCGCTGTCATGACGGGAAAAGACAAGTTTATGGGCGTTTTGATACTGTTCAAATGTGCGCTAAAAAGCCGAACGATTTTTCATCGTCCGGCTTTTCGGGGATTACTTTTTCGGTTCAGGTACCTCGCCCACGGGAAGAAGGGCACCGCTGCGGTCGTATTTGAGAAGAAATACATCGCTCTTAGTGTTTTTTGCAATCTCTTCCATTCGCATGCCCTCGGTAATATTGGCAACCAGAGAGTACGCCACACCGTGGCGCTTGGCGCGGCCGGTACGGCCGATGCGGTGAATATAGTACTCAATTTCATCGGGTACGTCGTAGTTAAAGACCACGTCCACGTCGTCAATGTCCAATCCCCGGGCGGCCACGTCGGTGGCGACCAGCACCCGAAGCTTGCCGTCTTTAAATTCGTTGAGCGTCTTTTCCCGAATACGCTGCTGAATGTCTCCGTGAATGGCCTCGGCGGCAATACCGTTCATCTTTAGCAGCCCGGCCAGCCGGTCCGTCATGTTTTTGGTGTTGCAGAAGGTGATAGCCCGCTCGTACTCACCGTGCTTCAAGAGGGCCAGCATCACATCCAGCTTCTGCCCGCGGTCTGCAAGGTCAATGCGGTACTGCTGAATGTTGGGGCGGTTCTGTTCATCGGCCTGGACGGTAATCTCCACCGGGTCGCGCTGATAAACCCAGGAGATGTCCATCACCTCGCGGGAAATGGTGGCCGAAAACAGACCCAGATTTTTGCGGGTCTTAATGCCGTCGAGAATGCGGGTCACGTCCCGCACAAAGCCCATGTCCAGCATACGGTCGGCCTCATCCAGCACTACGGTTTCCACCTTGTCCAGCCGCACGGTGCGCCGCTTCATATGATCCATCAGGCGGCCGGGGGTCGCCACCACGATCTGGGGGCACTTTTTCAGTGTGGTAATCTGTTTTTCAATGGGCGCGCCGCCGTAAAGGCACACCGAGCGCACCCCTTCTTTAAATTCACAGAGGTCACGCAGCTCCTCCTGAATCTGAATAGCCAGCTCGCGGGTAGGGGCCAGCACCAGAGCCTGTACGTCGGTGCAGAGTGGGTCGATGTGCTCCACCATGGGAATGCCAAAGGCAAAGGTCTTGCCCGTACCGGTGGGGGCCTTGGCAATCACGTCCTTCCAGTCCATAAAATAGGGGATTGCCCCAGTCTGAATGGGGGTGGCCTGGATATACTTTTTCTTGTTAATGGCGCGCATGACCTGGTCCGAGAGGCCCATGTCCGCGAATTTTGCAATTTCGTTGACCTGCTGGCCGTTAATTTCCATGTTTAAAACGTCCTTTTATTACAATTTCTAGGTCAGTATACCATAGAACCGGGGGGCGTGCAACGAATATTGACATTTCCGCTTTGTGAGCATATTATATATGTTTATGTTACCCTTGGTTGACAAAGTACAACACGGTTTTTAGGCACATGGCCGCGCCCCATGCTTTGTTATCCTCCTTGCCTTACGGCAAGTAAGGCTGTGTCGTCTGCCTTGCCTGGAGCACGGCTATGCGCCTAAAAACTCCGCAGGACCTCAGGCGCTAAAAAAGCAGTGTTTTAGAAGGCAGAGGACGCGGTCGGGCTGACGCCCGACAAGGACGATAACGCACTAAAACACTGCTTTTTTAGCGCCTGAGGCGTATTGTACTTTGTCAACCAAGGGTAAGATGAATAAAGTATGCCTATTGGGGAGGTATTCCCGTGAAATTGTCTCTGGTCGTTCCCGCCTATAACGAGCGCTCTATTATTGTTGAAACCATACAAACCATCTGTGCACGGCTGGCGAGAATCGATCCCGATTACGAGCTTATCGTAGTGGACGACGGCAGTACCGACGGCATGGCTGATTTGGTGCGCCCGCTGGTAAGCAGTCACGTCAAGCTGGAGGGGTATACCCCCAACCGGGGCAAGGGCGCAGCCGTGCGGGCGGGCATGCTCTCGGCCAAGGGCGACTATGTGTTCTGCACCGACGCCGACCTGGCCTACGGACTGGAGAATATCGCCCCCATGCTGGCAACGCTGGAGGAGACCGGGTGTGACCTGGTCATTGGTTCTCGGCGGCTGGACGGGGACGGCTACAAGGACTATCCCCCCCTGCGCCTGATTACCTCTAAGTGCTTCGGCCTTTTGGTGCGCACTCTGTCAGGGCTTCCCTATGATACCCAGTGCGGCATTAAGGGCTACCGCCGGGATGCCGCCCGGGCCATTTTCACCCAATGTGTCACCGACGGCTTTGCCTTTGATTTCGAGGTACTCCTCCGTGCCGAGAAGCAGGGGATGAACATCCGGCAGGCCGCGGTGCGCGTGGTCAACCACCGGGAGTCCAAAATCAATATTTTGCGGGACTCGGCGCGGATGTTCCGGGATTTGCTGCGTATTCGCGGCCAGGTAAAGCGCTCATGAAAACGTTAAGCGGCTTTCGGGAGAAGGAGCGTCCTTGGGTCATTTTCCTGCTCCTGTTCGGTCTGGTATTTTTTCGCTTTTGCTATTTTGGTCTGGAGTATTTCCCCCAGCTGGACGATTATATCCAGCTCCACAACTACTCGGCCTATTATACCTTCGGGCAGGTAGTGCTGGACATGGACCTGCTGACCGCCCGCCCACTGGCCGCCCTGGGTGACTACTTTGTGTGGGGACAGTTTTGGGGCTTTATGATGGCAGGTGTTGCCGTAATTTCGGCCATGTTTGCCGCCTCCGCCTGCCTGTTTCGGGCAGTTTGGCGGCAATATTTCGGCACGGGTTATGTATTTTTGGTGGTCTACACCCTCCTGCCCTTGGGGATGGAGGGCACCTACTGGGTCTCGGCCTCTAACCGGGTGGTACCCGCCCTGTTTTTTACGGCCCTTGCCATGTGGCTCTTTTGGCGCTGGTGCAGGGACGGAAAGCCCCTCATGGTCTGCCTGTTTTTTGTTACTCAGTTAGTTTCCTTCGGTTTTTACGAGCAGGGGCTTGTCCTCTCGGTCACCGGTGTGTTTTTAATTGCCATTCTGGAGTTCCGGGTAGAATGGAAGCGGGCGCTCTTTTCCCTGCTGACCTTCGTAAATGCGGCCCTTTACTTTATGATTACCAAGAGCTTTGACACCGGCTACAACCTTATGGCAAACCGCATGAAGCTAACCCTGCCCTGGCAGGATGGCTGGGATTTGGTTTTTGAGAGTGCCAGCCGCCAGGTGGAGGAGTCCTTCCTGTCGGCAGGCTGGAAAACCATGACTCGTGGCTTTCGCCGGGGGCTGGAGGTCATATTTTCCGACCTCAATCTCCTTTGGGTGCTTATTCTGCTGGCTCTCTGCGCCCTGCTGTTTTTCTGCGTAAAGAAATACACCGTCCAGACAAGCCGTGCCCCGGCAGGTCTTACCGTGGGCTTTCTCATGGCCTTAGCGCCGGTGACCATTTTCTTTGTTCTGGCCGTGCCCGCCTTTGCTCTGCGCAACACGGTCTTTTCCTTTTGTGGCATTGCTCTTATGGCTGACGGGCTGCTGGGTCTTATCCTGCGGAAAACCAAACTCCGGGGCGTGATTACCGGGGGACTGTGCACCGTGTTTGTGCTCATCGCCTGTATCTCCTCAGTCAGCGAGCTGGCGGATTACCGCCAGACCTACTACAACGACCAGCAGGCCGCCGCCGCCGTCCGGGAGGCGCTGGATGAGGGGCGTGCCGTACCGATTGGCACCAAGGTGGCTGTGGTGAATTTGCAGCCGGACTATCTGCCGGAGCAGAACTTTCCCTACCGCGAGCATATTCACGGCGCCACTGAGAGCGTTTGGGCCTTTACCGGGCTTCTCTCCTGTGAGAGCGGGAACTATGCCTTCCCCCACGTCACGCCCATTCCCGACCCCACGGGGATAGACCTTACCCCATTTGACGTGGTGCTCTATTACGACCACGAGAGCGGTACGGCCCTACCGTACAAGAAATAGGAGCAGAACATGAAAGAAAAAATAAAACACCTGATTGTCGTGTTTGACATTCGCAAGTTCATTAAATTTGGTATTATCGGCGTGCTCAACACCTTGGTGGATGTGGGTGTCTTTTTTGTGGCCTACCGCCTGATTTGCGCCGGAGCAGGATTCCCCCCCAACGGTACCGACAATCCCGCCTGGATTACCGCCGTGACTCAGGCTATTTCCTTTGTAACCGCGGCACTGAACAGCTTTGTATGGAACAAGCTGTGGACGTTCCAGAAGAAAAACCGGGTCACCAAGCAGGAGGCCACCCGCTATATCGTCACCAACGTGGGCTACTATATTGTCTCCCTGCTTCTCATTCGCGGCGTTGCCAGCCTGTTCCACGTTCCCGATACCATTGCCAAGCTCCCGGCCACCTGCTGCATGATTTTGTATAATTACCTGATGAATAAGTTCTGGGTCTTTCAGTAACTTTAAAAAGGTCGGCGCACGGTTAAAACCCGTGCGCCGACCTTTTTTCTTGTGGGTATTAATGCAGCAGGGCGCGGTACTCCTCCTCGGTCCCTACCCGACCCACCGCGGAGAGGGAGGCACGGTCAAACCGAAACAGTTCCCGGGCCAAACGCTGCACGTCCGCCCGGGTCACGCTGTCGTAGGCCGCGATAATTTCATCCGGCTCCAGTACACTGCCGCTTAACAGCTCGCTGCGGCCCAGGTGGGACATGCGGGCCTGGGTAGACTCCAGCCCCATGAGCACATTGGCCTTAGACTGTTCTCTGGCTCTGTCCAGCTCGGCCTGCGTAACCCCTTGGGCGGTAAACTCCTGTACCACGGCGGTAATCGTCTTGAGGGCCTGTGTCTCGGTCTCCTTGCCCAGGGCGGTATAAATGGCAAACACGCCGGTTTCCACATGACCCGCGCCGTAGGTGTAGACCGAATAGCACAGGCCCTGCTTCTCCCGCACCTCCTGCCAAAGCCGGGAGGACATACCGCCCCCCAGCATGGAGGAGAGAAGCTGGAGCGCATACCGGTCATCGTGCCCGTAGGGCAGACCGGGAAAGGCCAGTGTCAGATGATTTTGCTCAATGGCTTTTTTCTTCACGGTGACAGCCGGGGTATAAACGGCGGATTTGCCGATGGAGCAGGTGCCGGGCGCTACCGCTCCGAAGCGAAGGGCCAGGGCATCTAAATCCTTGTCGGTAAAGCTGCCTGCCAGCGCCACCACAATGTCCCCGGCCAGGTAATGGCTGTGCATATACCCCCGCAGGGCAGCTCCATTCATGGTCTCCAGGGTGCGCTTGCTGCCCAAAATGGGCCTGGCCAGGGCGCTGCCCTTATAAATTGCCGACATTAGCCGCTCGGCGCACACGTCCTCCGGGTTATCCTCGTACATGCCGATCTCCTCTAAAATAACCCCCCGCTCGGTCTGTACATCGGCATCGTCAAATTTGGAGCAGAAAAACATATCACAGAGAATGTCGGCCGCCTGGGAGAGGTGGGTATCCAGCACCCGGGCATAAAAGCAGGTGTTCTCCTTGGTGGTAAAGGCATTCACCTGTCCGCCCAGGCTGTCCATCTCCTGGGCAAGCTGTGCGGCGGTGCGTCCGGTGGTGCCCTTAAAAACCATGTGCTCAATAAAATGAGCCGCACCGTTCTCGCCGGCCTTCTCATGGCGGGAGCCGGTACCCACCCAAATGCCCAAGGACACCGAGCGGACGCCGGGCACATGCTCGGCAAGAATACGCACGCCGTTGGGAAGGGTCATTTTCTGATACATAGGGGGTTCCTCCTTGATGGGACGCAAGCTGCGGGCCTTGCAAAACGCAGCGAAGCACGGGAATCCGTCCCTTTAAAAAACCGGGCGGGCAAGTGTGCCCGCCCGGTTTATGATGTGCAGTTTTTACTCCGGGAACTCGCTTGCGCTTATCCTTGCGCTTCGGCTTTCTTGGCCTCGATCTCCTTGATGGCATCCTTATAGGAGAGGTTTACGCGGCCCTTCTCGTCAATCTCCATGACCTTGACCCAAATCATGTCGCCGATGTTAATCACGTCGGTGACCTTCTCCACCCGCTTGTCGGCAAGCTTGGAGATATGCACCATGCCGTCCTTGCCGGGAGCCAGCTCCACAAACGCGCCAAAGTCCAGAATGCGGACCACCTTGCCGTAGTAGAGGGCGCCCACCTCGGGAACAAAGACGATCATGTCGATCATCTTCTTTGCGGCCTCGCAGCTCTGTGCATCGGGAGAGGCAATGTGAATGGTGCCGTCGTCCTCAATGTCAATCTGAGCGCCGGACTCGGCGGTAATCTTCTGAATCACGCTGCCGCCCTTGCCGATGACCTCGCGGATTTTGTCGGGGTCAATCTTGATGGTAACCATCTTGGGCGCATTCTCGTTAACCTCGGGACGGGGCTCGGAAATGCAGGGAAGCATGACCTCGTCCAGAATGGCGAAGCGGGCGTCCTTAGTAATCTCCAGGGCCTCCTTGATGATGGCGTGGGTCAGGCCGTCGTTCTTCAGGTCCATCTGAATGGCAGTAATGCCCTTCTTTGTACCGGCAACCTTAAAGTCCATCTCGCCGTGGAAGTCCTCCACGCCCTGAATGTCAATGAAGGTCTGGAAGGATCCGTCATCATCCTGAATCAGGCCGGAGGAAATGCCTGCCACAGGGGCCTTAATGGGCACACCCGCGTCCATGAGGGCGAGGGTAGAGCCGCAGATGGAGCCCTGGCTGGTGGAGCCGTTGGAGGAGAGCACCTCGCTCACCACGCGGACGGCATAGGGGAACTCGTCCACGGAGGGCATCACGGCCTCCAGCGCACGCTCGGCCAGATAGCCGTGACCGTACTCGCGGCGGTTGGTGGCACGGGGGGCACGGGCCTCACCCACGGAGTAGGGGGGGAAGTTGTAGTGGTGCATATAGCGCTTCTCTTCCTCTTCCCAGATGGTGTCCAGCTTCTGGTTGGCGGAGAGGGTGTTTAAAGTGGCAATGGAGAGCACCTGGGTCTGGCCGCGGGTAAACATACCGGAGCCGTGAACCTTGGGCAGTACGCCAACCTCGGCAGCCAGAGGACGGATTTCGTTCTTCTTGCGGCCGTCTACGCGGTGGCCTTCCAGCAGCCATGCCTTGACAATCTTCTTCTGGAACTTGTAGGTGAACTCCTCCAGGTACTTGTCCATGTCGGGGTACTCCTCAAGGAACAGCTCGTGCCAGTGGTCTACAAGGGCGTTCCAGCGCTGCTCGCGGACGTTCTTGTCGTCGGTATCCATGGCGGCCTTGGCCTCATCCATGGTGGCGGCGACAATCTTGTCAAAGAGCTCCTGGTTAAAGTCGGCGTGGTCGTAGGTCATCTTGGGCTTGCCGATCTCAGCCACGATCTCCCGGATAAAGGCAACCTGCTTCTTAATCTCCTCGTGAGCCTTGACAATGCCCTCATACATGATGTCGTCGGGAATCTCCTTGGCGCCGGCCTCGATCATGACCACCTTGTCCATGGTGGCGGCGACGGTCACGTCCATCTGGGAGTTCTTGCGCTGCTCCTGGGTGGGGTTAAAGACAATCTGCCCGTCCACATAGCCCACTTCCAGGCAGCCGATGGAGTTGGTAAAGGGAATGTCGGAGTAGGAGAGACAGGCGGACACGCCGATCATGGCGGTCACCTCGGGGGAGCAGTCGCGGTCCACGCTCATGACGGTGCAGGTAATGCACACGTCGTTGCGGAAGTCGTACGGGAACAGGGGACGGATGGGGCGGTCGATGAGACGGGCGGCCAGCACGGCGGGCAGGGAGGGGCGACCCTCACGGCGCATAAAGGAGCCGGGAATGCGGCCCACAGCGTACAGCTTCTCCTCAAACTCCACGGAGAGAGGGAAGAAGTCAATGCCGTCCCGGGGACGGGCGCTGGCGCAGATGGCTACATGCACCACCGTGTCGCCGTACTTGACGAAGGCGGCGGCGTTGGCCAGCTCGGCGGTCTTGCCCACCTCAATGGAGAAGGGCCGTCCGGCAATTTCGGTCTTAAAAATCTTGTGGTTGGGATACTGCTTGTGGTTAATAATAGTTGACATAATGCGTCCTCCTTTGTTTATAGGGTGGGGCTGGAGGGCTTTTTAGCATTTGAAAACAGGCCTGAACAGTCTCTCTTGTAAAAGGGAGGGGAACCGGCCAATGCCGGCAGATGAATTCAGTCCCCATTTTCAACTGCTAAAAAAGCGAATCAGCCCCAAAAAGCCCTTGGTTGTTTATCTAAAAAAGGACGGTGCAGTCACCCACACCGCCCTTTTCAAGACATAGTTATTTACGGATGCCCAGCTTGGCAATGAGGGCGCGGTAACGCTCCACGTCCTTGGCCATCAGGTAGTCCAGCATCTTGCGGCGCTTACCGACCATCTTCAGCAGGCCACGGCGGCTGTGGTTGTCGTGAATGTGAACCTTCAGGTGCTCGGTGAGCTCGGTGATACGGGCGGTGAGAATGGCAATCTGCACCTCAGGGGAACCGGTGTCGGTTTCATGAGTGCGGTTTGCGTCGATAACTGCGGTCTTTTCGTCCTTGCGGATCATGTGAAATTCCACCTTTCAAATAGTTTGCCAGTGAACTGAGTAATGGGTGGGTGAAGCTCCCGCGTCAAAGCGGGCAATAGCCCCAAAACTAAGTCCCACGGCATCTTAATGCATGTTACATGCTTTGGTAGTGTATCATATTTTGCCCACAGTGTAAAGAAAAACCTCTTTTTTATGGCATATTTTCTGTATGGACTATATTTTGTGCGGAAAAGACGGCATGTCCCCAGCGTGTAGGGGTGGGTTCCACTGAAAAACGCTGTATGGGCCCACACCGCCGGGCCGCTGCCCCTCGCCAACTATCTGTCTCATTCAAATTTTACCCCGCCAGCACCCCCAGCAGGGGCGAAAGCACCACCATTACCACCGAAAAGCACATGGAGGATACCGAGACCAGGGTGGCCCGCTGGTCGGAGGGCAGGCCGCTGTTAAGCCGTGCGTCGGTAAGGGTTTGAAGCGCATCGTCGCTGGCCGAGGCCAAAAAGCCGCCCAGCGCCATGAGGAAAAGCTGCCCCGACGCCGCCAGCAGATAACCGCAGAAAATTCCGGCGCAGGAGAGGGCTGCGGCGGCCTTGTAGGGCAGGCGCGCTAGGCCGGGAGCCAGCCGTGCACCTGCCGCCCCGCCCAGTCCTACTGCAATAAGCAGCGGCCCCAGCATCCCGGTGGGCGCGCCCGCACGGGTCAGACCGTCCTGAAGGTAAAAGCCCAGCAGTGTTGCCAAAGCCCCTGCCAGCGCGTTAAAGAGCATCAGCCCCACCGCCCTTGGATTAACCCGCAGGAAGGCGGCGGCATCTCTTACGCAGGTCGTAAAGCGCCTGGGCAAGTCTTGCAGCGCCGCTTTTTCCCGCTCCTGCTGGGCACGGGTGACCACCGGCTCCCACAGGCCGGATGCTACGGCGGCACCGGCCAGCGCAAAAAAAGCATCCAGGCCATAGCCAATCCGGTACCCCACCAAAGCCATACCCCCGGCGCAGAGCATGGCGGCCGCCGAGGTCAGGCGGTAGGTCACATTCTGCCGGGAGGAAAGACGGAGATAGTCTTCCTCCCTATTCTGGAGGAGCAGTGAGTCATACGTAATGGCCTCACGGGTGCCCGAGGCCAGATTATAACCTAAGGCCGAGAGTGCCATGCCCACGCAGATGCCCGCCATGCCTTGAGAGAGGAGCATAGCCACCGCTGAAAGCCCGGATACCAGCTGTCCGGCCACCAAAGTGCGCTTTCTCCCCAGCAGGTCTGCCGCCATGCCGGAGGGCACTTCGCACAGGAGACTAACCAGATGAAAAAAGCCCTCGGCCAGCCCAATTTGCGCCAGTGAAAAGCCGCGGCTTGCCAGCAGGAGCACCCATACGCACCCCGCCGGGCGAAAATAGCCCACACACTCCAGCGCCAGCAGGCGGCGAATTTGTTTCTTTAAGTTCATTTTTATAAATTCCTTCCTGTTTTCAAATATAAGGAAGGGAATAAGGGCGCAAAAAGGCCGCGGCGAGACGCCGCGGCCCGGTAATCAGCAAGGGTGCTTTTACCGCCGTAACCTCCCGAAAAAGGGCGCACTTATCCCCTGAGAGGCCAAAACATTGCCAAACGAAACCATAATATTGGTGTTTTTCCAACCCATGATGCACCCTCCTTTCGAAATTACTTTCACCAGTGTAGCACTGTGGCAGAGGTACGTCAAGAGACTTCCGCTTCTGCAAGCGGGCGGGAACTCTATTTCCCGGGTATATCGTTGGGCTTAGGTACTCCCGCAGCCTGACGGGCCTCCTCGGTACCAATGTAGGTGAGGTTGGTGAAAATCCGCTGGAGCTTTTGGGTTGGGTAGCGATTGTCTAAAAAGATCTCTACCCGGTTGGCGGCGGGTACGCCCCGCTGCCGCTGATTCATGCGCCCCAGCGCGGCCGCGGACAGGCATATATTAAAGATCATAAAAATCGCCAGACCCACGGTCAGCGGCTTGCCCAGGCGGTTGGGAATATGCCCGATGATTCGGCAGAGGACAGGGTAGAGTGCCTTAACCCACAGTACCGCCGCTACACCCCAAAACATAGAAAACACCAGGTTGACCCGCCCGTTAATATTCAGGGGCAGATGGCTGTAATCCCAGAAGCAGGCCCCGAAAAAGAACTCCTGCACCCAGGAGCAGACGTATTCATAGACCGCGCCGGACAGGGTGCCCACAAGGAAAATATAAAGGCTCCCCCTTGCGCCTGCCCGCCGAAACAGCAGGGTAAAGAGTACGCCGCCCAGCCCCCATACCAGGGAAAATGATCCGTAAATGACCCCGCTGCGGTTTTGCAGCTGCCCGGTGGTCAGGAGCATAAAAACCATTTCTATCATGCACCCGGCAAAGGCCGTGGTTAAAAAGAGCCAGAACAGCTTATAAAAATTGACTCCCCGGGCAAAAAAACCGGGGATGGTCTCTGAAGTGACGGTTGCCGTTAATTCTTCTTGGGCAGAACGTCTTGCTTTCGTGATGGCTGACATGGTATCTCCTCCTTTTGAGAAGTACATCATACCATGCATACCCGGGACTTCTCCTAAAGAAATCCTTAAAATTTCATTTAGAGCGTTTTGAAAAGTATTAAAACGCCCACGAACTTGTCTTTTTCCGTCAGGGCAGCGCCAATTTCTTTTGCCATACGTCAGTATGGCTGCAAAAAATTGGCTTGCCTAACAAAAAAATTCTGTATTTTTGTGCATTCCACTACTTTTCAGAAACGCTCTAATTTCCCGCCGCCAGAATGGAAATTTGGAGCACATAGTTATCGTACCCACGCACCGAGAGTTCGTCCAAAATGGTCTCCTCATAGAAGGGTCCCGTCAGTACCAGCCCCCGCCCATCAGCGTAGGAGAGCAGACGGCGGTAGGTCTCTTCCAGTGCCCGATAGCCGGCGCCGTGGCAATAGGTCAAATAAATACCCGCCGGTTTAGAAAACACCGGAACTCCTTTAGGCACGTGCTCTACCTGAGTGTAAAGATGGCTGTACCCGGCAGTAAAATTGCCCGCTCGCACCACCTCTAAATCCACCATGGCACTGATGGAATAAGGACTGTAAACACCATGAGCCTGGCAGTAGCGCACATGCTGCGCCACCGCCAGGGCGGTGCTCTCATCGTCGTCAAAGGGGAGGGCCGGAGTGCGCACCAGAAAAGCTTCCATCTCCCGGCGCAGGGTAAAGGCACCCACGTCCGCCTTCATGGCAGACCGGGTCAGGGCAGCCTTCTGCCGCACCAAATCCCGGGTTTTTTTCAGTTGGGATATTTTTTGGGTGAGGTGGCGCTCTTCCCGTTCCAGCAAATTTGCAAGCTCGCCTGGGCTGCGCCTATCCAAATAGGCCTTAATGTCCGCCAGGGACATATCCAGCTCCTTGAGCATGGCGATGACGTTAAATACCTCCATCTGAACCATGGAATAATAGCGGTAGCCATTCTCTTTTTTTACGGCGGGAGAAAATATTCCCATCCGATCGTAATGAAATAGGGTTTCCTTGGTGGTGCCGCACAGGGCTGCAAACTCGCCGCTGGTAAAGAGCACCTGATCATTTTGCGCCATTTCAAAATTCCCCCTTGACTATGGTGTTACCCTATCGTTTATACTAGCCGTTATGCCATTGAAAGACAAGAAAAATATAGTAAGGAGGGACTTATTTATGGCAAATAAACTCGACCGAGACTACCGCTTTTTTTCCCTCCTCCGGTTTGCTCTGCCCAGCATTGTGATGATGATGTTTATGTCCCTGTACACCATGGTGGACGGCTTCTTTATCTCCCGCTTTGTAGGCCCGGAGGCTCTTTCCGCCGTTAATATTGTGTTTCCCGCCATTTCCTTAGTGCTGGCACTGGGGATTATGCTCTCCACCGGCGGCAGCGCCGTGGTGGCACTGCGCATGGGCCAGGGTGACGAGGAGGGCGCCAAACGTGCTTTTACGCTCCTGACCATTGTGGCGGTAATAATTGGTTTGCTTTTTACACTGGTTGGCGGCCTGTTTGCCCAGCCCATTGCTCGCCTACTGGGAGCTGACGACACCTTGATTAAGCAAGGCACCATTTATCTGCGCATTCTCCTTCTGGCAGGACCGGCTTATATGCTCCAGCTGATTTTTGAGGGCTTTTTTGTGACGGCAGGTAAGCCGGGGCTTGGTCTGGGTCTTATTGTTGGGGCGGGAATTACCAACATGGTGCTGGATTATGTGTTTGTGGTCACTCTGGGTATGGGTGTGGCGGGTGCGGCACTGGCAACCGTGGCCGGCTATTTTATTCCCGCCATCGTGGGAACCGCCTTTTTTTCGCTGCGGAAGCACGGCCTGCGCTTTGCACGGCCAAAATGGGAAGGGAAAATGCTGGCCCAGTCCTGCTTTAACGGCTCTTCCGAGATGGTGACCAACATCTCCTCCGCCGTTGTTACCTATCTCTTTAACCGCTACATGCTCCGTTTTTTGGGGTCGGACGGCGTGGCGGCCATTACCATTATTCTGTACGCCCAATTCCTGCTGACCGCTTTATACATGGGCTTTTCCATGGGCGTTGCACCCATTATCAGCTTTAACTACGGCGCGGAAAATATCCGGCGTCTCCACAAGGTATTTCGCTCCTGTATGATTTTTATCGCCGTTTCGTCGGTGCTGGTGTTCCTGTTTTCTGTCGGCTTTGCCGAGACGGCGGTGAGCCTGTTCTCCCCGGCCGGCACCCCGGTGCACACCATTGCGGTACCCGGCTTCCGGCATTTTGCCCCCGCCTTTTTGTTTGCCGGGGTTGGTATTTTTACTTCGGCCCTCTTTACCGCCCTGTCCGACGGCAAAACCTCAGCCTTTATTTCTTTCCTACGCACCTTCGGCTTTATTCTGCTGGGCCTGCTGATTCTGCCCAACGCAATTGGGGTGGACGGCGTTTGGCTGGCCGTCCCCTTTGCCGAGGCACTCTCCTCGCTGGTGTCAATCTGGTTTCTGGTTGTGAGACGAAAGAAATACCATTACGCATAGCAAAAGGCGGCCTCCCGCAGGGGAGGCCGCCTTTTGCTTATTGTAGGGGTCGGCGCGCTCGACAACCCGCCTGCTCCCGGGCGCTCGGACGCTTCTACTTTGGCACGCCTCGCTCCCTCCGCCACGGCAGATAAGCCAAGGCTCCGCGAAAAATGCCGTTGTCCTTCCGTGAGACGTACAACCTGTTTTTTCGTCTGCGCCATGTCTTATCCGCCTGCTCCCGGGCGCTCGGACGCTTCTACTTTTCCAGTTCAGCTTCACGTCGGCGCAGTATTTTGGGAAAGCGCCAAAGGAAAATCAAGCCGGTGCTGATGCCCGCCAATATATCGGCCACCGGCTCGGCGGCGTAGACTGCCAGCACCGGATTGCCGGTAAAGACAAGGGGAAGAAGGAACGTGAGGGGAATAAGGAGAATAATTTTGCGCAGCAACGCCAAAAACAGGCTGACTTTTGCCTGCCCCAGCGCCACAAAAGTATTCTGGCAGGAAAATTGGATGCCCAGCATAAACATACAGCCCATATAAACCCGAATCGCCCAGGTTGCAATTCCCACCAACTCCGGCTTGTCATTAAAAATGGCAATAAACGCGCCGGGAAACAGCTGAACCATAGCCCAACCGACAACCGAAAGCAGAGCGGAAAACAAGAACAGAAGCTTAAAGGCTTTTTTCACCCGGTCCAGCTTGCCTGCGCCGTAATTATAGCCAATAATGGGCTGTGCCCCCTGGGCCAGCCCCATAAAGGGCATGGTAAGCACCTGCATAATACTGCTGCCGATGGTCATGGCCCCCACATAGGTATCGGCCATGGCGCCGCCGTAAGCCTTGAGATTAGAATTGAGAGCAATGTTTACCAGACTCTCGGTGGACTGCATAATAAACGGGGATACGCCGATGGCTACCACCGGGAGCAAAATTTTCCCGTTTAAGCGCAGGTACTTGACCTGAATACGCAGGCGGGTCTTTTTCCCCACCAGAAACAGCACTACCCAAATGGCCGACACGGCCTGGGCAATAATGGTGGCCAGCGCTGCACCCCGTACGCCCATGTTAAGGCCGAAAATAAGGATGGGATCGAGCACAATATTTGTGATTGCGCCAATGACCACCGTAATCATGGCGGTGGTGGAAAAGCCCTGGGTGGTAATAAAGTTGTTAAGCCCCAGGGAAAGTAGCACAAAGACGGTGCCTATCAGGTAAATAGACATATAGCTGGAGGCATAGGAAATGGTGTTTTCTGTGGCTCCAAAAAGAAGAAGCATGGGCTCTCGAATGGGGAAAAGAACCACCGTTACAACTACGGAGAAAATCAGCAGGAGAAGGGTGCAGTTGCCTAAAATCTCGTTGGACCGCTCATAATTACCCTCGCCGATGGCGATAGCGGCACGGGAGCCGCCCCCCATGCCCACCAGGGCCGCCAGGGCCGAAATAAACATGAGCACCGGAAAGCAAACCCCCAGCCCGGTGAGCGCCAGGTCGCCCACCCCCTCCATGTGACCGATGTACATACGGTCAACAATGTTGTAGAGTGCGTTGACCAGCTGGGCCGTAATGGCTGGAACAGCCAGCCGGAACAGGAGGGAGGGTACCGGGTCGTTTCCCAGGTCGTTTGTACGCTTAGCCAAGGGCTTCACCCTCCTCATTTTCCAGAAAATAAGTGGCCTCCATATCGGCGGTGGCCACCGCAAAGGCCAGCGGGAACTGCTGGAAGGCCTGACCTACCATGCGGTTATCCTCGGTGCCTGAAAAGCCCATATGCCAGCGGATGGCCATAGCTTCCTCCCGGGTCAGGCGAATAAAGCCGTTTGCAATGTAGACGCTCTTTTCCCCGTGACCGTAGGGAAGGCTGTCCTCAAAATTATAGGTGGGTACCGCCGACCACTTGCCGTCGGCGCCCTTAACATTGCGGGTACCCGCCTTGTAGCAGCCGATCTTGCACAGGTCGTGGAGCAGGGCGACAATGGCCACACTCTCGCTGTCATATTCCAGCCCGTAAAGCTCCTGTACCCGATTGCGGGCCAAGTAGTCCACCAGGCAGTGGTATACGTTTAGGCTGTGGTCGCACAGACCGCCGGCGTATGCACCATGAAAACGTGCCGAGGCGGGGGCAGTAAAAAAGTCTGATTTATTCTCCAAATAATCAAGCAGGGCGGCAGCTCCTTCCCGATGAATATTTGCTTTAAATACCTCTATAAATTCCTCGCGGGCGCTCATAATAAACCTTCTTTCTGGTAGCTTTCTTTAAGTACAAGGGTTGGCTTTTATAAAAGCCAACCCAGGATACGCATTGTAGCAATATCTAAATTTCTTGAAAGCGGCTAATAGCCGCAGGGTTCAAGAGATTGCTCTGCATTGCCGTCTGAATAAGCCGCAAAGCGGTTTATTCAGTAAACATTATAATATCATACGCAGGGATCTAAATCTACCTTTTTCGCTGCCCTTCTCCCTTCGGATCCGGTGCAGGCACCGATTCCTCCGTCCCCTCATAAAATGGGCGAAAGGAGGAATGAAATGGAGTTCTTTAATGCAATGCTGGCAGGCCTGGTTTTTTCCATGGCCTGTAATTTGGACACGGTGCTTCTTTCCATGGGGTACGCCCTGCGGGGCGTACGGGTATCCTTTGGTGGAAGTCTGGCCATCGCCGCCATTACCACCGCCATTACCTGGTTCTCGCTAGCGCTTGGCTCTTTAGCGGCAGCGGTATTAACGGCGCAGTTTTCCAACATGCTGGGAGGGCTGGTACTGGTTGGCATCGGGGCATGGTTTCTGCTGGATTATCTGCGTCGATTGGGCCCCAGTCAGGAGGAAGCACCGCCGCCCCTGTCCGGGCCCTGGGCCTGGATTTCTCTGGCGGCTGCTCTGGCTGTCAATAACGCCGGTGCCGGCGTGGCTGCCGGAGTTTCCGGCATCAGTCCGCTGCTGGCCTCCATGTGTAATTTTGCCGTTACCCTCTTCTTTTTGCCCCTGGGCAGCTGGCTGGGCGCAGGAAGAGTAGGTCGGCTGCTGGGCAAATACGCTCTGCCCCTATCCGGTGCACTTCTCATTGCCCTGGGCCTTTCCGAGGCGTTTTTTTAGAAAAGCTCTACTTAGAGCGTATCTGACCTGTGCTATTAACGATTAATTTTGAAGAGCGGTGGGATAGTGTGAAAGGGGGGCGGAGCCCCCGCTTTCGCGTGCAGGAACCCGCCCGCAGGCGACTTAGTCGACAGCCTGACGGGGGCGTTGCAAGTGCAACGCCCCCGCTTTTTTGTTATTTGTCCTCCTCGGGGGCGGGTGCTTCCGGATTGTACACCCGCTCGAAGGTGGCAGCGTCCATAGTCTCGTGCTCCAGAAGGTACTGGGCCACCTGCTCGAGCTTATCCCGGTCGCGGGTCAAAATCTCCTCGCAGCACCGATAAGCCTGATCAACAAGGGCCTTTACCTCCTTGTCAATGAGGTGGGCGGTCTCCTCAGAGTAGCTCTTGGCTTGGGCCATGCTGCGGCCGATAAAAATCTCATCGTGACCGCTGTCAAAGACCACATTGCCCACCTTATCGCTCATACCAAAGCGCATAACCATGTTCCGGGCAATGGTCGATGCCCGCTGGAGGTCGCTTCCCGCGCCGGTAGAAATATCACCCAGCACCAGCTGCTCGGCAACCCGTCCGCCAAGCAGTCCGGCAATGCGCTGCTCCAGCTCCTTTTTGGACTGGTAAGACTTATCCTCCTGGGGCAGGGAGATGGTCATGCCGCCCGCGCCGCCCCGGGGAACAATGGTAATTTGATGCACCGGATCCAAAAGCTCCAGCGCGTGATCAACCACTGCGTGACCCGCCTCGTGGTAGGCGGTGAGCTTGCGTTCCCGCTCGATCACCACGCGGCTCTTTTTCTCGGGGCCGGCAATGACCTTAATGACGGCCTCGTGAAGGTTTTCCATGGTAATAAAGCGCTGGTTGCGCCGGGCGGTCAGAAGGGCGGCCTCGTTCATGAGGTTCTCCAAATCCGCGCCCGTAAAGCCGGCCGTTGCCTTGGCCACTTCCTTCAACTCCACGTCCTCCGCCAGGGGCTTGTTACGGGCGTGAATCTTCAAAATTTCCTCGCGGCCCTTAATGTCTGGCTGCCCCACGTAAATTTGGCGGTCAAAACGGCCGGGACGCAAAAGGGCGGGGTCGAGAATGTCCTGCCGGTTGGTGGCCGCCATGACAATAACACCCTCGTTAGCGGCAAAGCCGTCCATCTCCACCAGGAGCTGGTTGAGGGTCTGCTCCCGCTCGTCATGCCCGCCGCCCAGACCGGTGCCGCGCTGGCGGCCCACGGCGTCAATTTCATCAATAAAAACAATGGCGGGGGAATCCTTCTTTGCCTGGTCAAAAAGGTCGCGGACGCGGGAAGCGCCCACGCCGACGTAAAGCTCCACAAAATCGGAGCCGGAAATGGTGAGAAAGTGTACCCCGGCCTCTCCCGCCACCGCGCGTGCCAAAAGGGTTTTGCCGGTGCCCGGAGGGCCTACCAGCAAAATGCCCTTGGGAATACGTGCGCCCAGGGCAATAAACCGGGCGGGGTCCTTTAGGAAGTCCACCACCTCCTGAAGTTCCTGCTTTTCTTCGTCGGCACCTGCCACATCCTGGAAGGTAACCTTCTTCCCCTCCCCAGGGGCCTTGGTTCTGGCTCTGCCGTACTTGCCGGCTCCGGCGGCCCCGCCGCCACCGCCGCCGCCCGCGCCGCCGCCCTGGCGCAGGAACATAAAGTACCATAGCACGCCAAACACAGCAAAAATCACAAGCCACGGAATAATCGACCACCACCAGGGCGCGCGGAAACCGGGGGGATAATCAAAGCTCTCAATAATACCGGCGTTATGCTGCTTTACAATAATGTTGTTAAAATCCTCGTAAAACAGGCCAAAGTCATAGAGGTCGTAAGTGACACCGTACTCGCCGTTATACTTCTCCTTGAGGGTTAACGTGAGCTTATTGTCCTTTACCACAACCTCGCTGACCAGCTGGCGGTTAAATAGGTCGTGTATTTCGGAGTAGGACACGGGTCTGCCGTTCTCCACACCTTGAAGCAGATACACGGTGGAAATGAGCACTACAATAATCAGGCCATAAAAAAACAGGTCGCGCAGTGTAATTTTTCGTTTCAAAAAAAGAGCAACTCCCCTCGATTTGGCAGAGCTTTATTCGCCGCCGTAGACGCTGGGCTTGAGAATGCCGATATAAGGCAAATTACGGTACTTTTCGGCGTAGTCGAGGCCGTACCCCACTACAAATTCATCCGGAATGGAAAAGCCCACATAATCTACATGCACGTCCTTCACCCGGCGGGAGGGTTTATCCAGCAGGGTGCACAGCTTCATGGAGGCGGGCTTGCGCGCCTTGAGCAGCTCCAGCAGGTAGGACAGGGTGTTGCCCGAGTCCAAAATGTCCTCTACCACGATTACGTCCCTTCCCTCAATCTCGTCAGACAAATCCTTAATAATTTTTACCTGACCGGAGGAAGATGTCCCTGCCCCGTAGGAGGAGACCGCCATAAAATCCACCGTACAGCCCAGATTGATCTGGCGGGTCAGGTCGGCCATAAAAATGTAAGAGCCCCGGAGTACAGAGACCAGAACAGGCTCCTTGCCGGCGTAGTCGCGGCTAATTTCGGCACCCATTTCGGCAATACGCTTTGCAATTTCTTCCTCATTAAAAAATACCCGCTGAATATCCGTGTCCAGTAGTCTGCTCATTGTCTGTTCTCCTCTTTCTTGCACAGAATTTCTATCTGTCCGTATTGGGGATGCGCTGTATTGGGACCGAAACCGGCCAAAGCGAGCACGCCGTGGTCGTCGGCAATCACCGGAATTTGCTCTCGCTCCCGCCGGGGAATTTTCTCATCAATAAAGAGCTTTTTGATGGTTTTATTGTTCCGCCCGGGAAGGGTAATTTCGTCCCCCTGCCGCCGGGGTCGGGCCAAAAGCGCAGTACTTGCCGTACCGGAGACCGCTACCGTCCAGCCTGTGCCGGGAATGGGATTTTCCCCTTCTGTCAGGGAAATGGCCTCAAAGGGCGGGGGCGGCTCCTGCGCCGTGGTGAGCAGCAGCTCCCGATATACCCGCTGGGCCAGCAGGCCATTGGGTAAAAAGCAGACTGCCGACGGGTCATCCCCCCGGCAGAGGTCTACCACGGCATTTAGGTGCGCCGCCGAGCAGTCTGTGTCTCCGTCCCCCATCATTTCCATCAGCCGTCGGGCCACACGGGGGGCCACTGCGTTGGGGGCTTGGGCCACAAAATGGGCCTCGATGACAACATTATCCTCCGCCCAGCGGGCGTTTTGGCAAATCATAGCCGCCTGAGCGTTTAAAAAATCATTGTCGGCACGTAAATAGCGGGCAGTGTCCCGCATCCGCTCTGTAAAGCCGGGGGTTATCTCGTCCAGCAGCGGAATAATTTGATGGCGTACCTGATTGCGGCGAAAGGCGTCGTCCCCATTGGAGCTGTCTTCAATATGGGGGACGCCGTAACGGCGCAGATAATCCTCTATGGTCTTGCGGGTAGTGGTCAGCAGGGGCCTAATCAAATTACCCCGCCGGGGCGGGATTCCGGTCAGTCCCTGAAGCCCGGTGCCCCGAATAAGGTGCAGGAGCACGGTCTCGGCATTGTCGTCCGCCGTATGTCCGGTGGCAATGAGCTCCGCGCCCACCTGCTCGGCCGTCTCCCGGAGAAAGGCGTAGCGCAGTCTGCGGGCGGTCTCCTCGATGCCCTTCCCGCATTTCTTTGCCTCGGCGCAAACATCGCCGCTGCCGATGACACAGGGAATCCCGCGCCCGGCGCAAAATTCCCGGACAAAAGCCTCATCCCGGTCTGATTCCCCACCGCGCAGGCGGTGGTTATAGTGGGCGGCAACCACAGTAAACTCTGTCAGATTACGAATTTCATTGAGCCTTGTAAGCAGGTAAATCGAGTCCGCCCCGCCTGATACGGCACAGAGGATTTTACACCCCTCCGGTATCATGCCGTACTCGGCAATCAGGTCATTCATATCCGAAAACGGGCTTTTATATGCCATTTAGTATTCCTCATACCGCTTCTCCAGGGTGGAGAAGGTGGTATACTCAGCCAGCCACTGGAGGTAGACGGTGCCGGTCTCGCCGTGGCGGTTCTTGGCGATAATGCACTCGGCCTGCTTGGCGTCCTCGGCGGCATCCTGATTGTAGTAGTCATCCCGGTAGAGAAACATGACAATGTCGGCGTCCTGCTCGATGGCGCCCGATTCACGCAGGTCGGAAAGCATGGGCCGCTTATCGGCGCGACTCTCGTTGGCACGGGAGAGCTGGGAGAGACAGAGCACGGGCACATGCAGCTCCTTAGCCATGATTTTCAGGGCGCGCGAAATGTCGGAAACCACCTGCTGGCGGTTATCGCTGGCTCTGCCCGGGCCACCGGCCGACTGCATAAGCTGAAGGTAGTCTATGACCACCAGCCCCAGATTATCCACTCGGCGGCATTTTGCGTTCATATCGGCCACTGAAAGGGACGGGTTGTCGTCCACCAAAATTTGGGTCTTGTTAAGCGAATCGGAGGCCAGGGAAATTTTATACCAGTCGTCCTCGCTGAGCTTGCCCGTGACCAGCCGCTTGTTGTCCACAAAGCTCTCGCCGGAAATCAGGCGCATGGCAAGCTGTTCCCGGCTCATTTCCAGGGAAAAGAAAACCACCGATTTACCCGAGCTCTTGCCCACATGGAGCAGGACGTTCAGGGCGAAGGAGGTCTTGCCCATGCCCGGTCGGGCGGCCAGCAGAATCAGGTCGGATTCGTTCAGGCCGGAGATGGCTCTATCCACATCGGAAAGGCCGGTGGACAGGCCGGGAATGGCGCTGTCCCGGGCGGCCAGTTCGTTAAGGCGCTCGTACACATTTAAAATAACGCCCGAAATATGCTCCAGCCCCTGGGCGGCACGGCCCTGACGAATGGCGTAAATGCGCTGCTCGGCGGCCTCCAGCACCTCCTGAGCCGTGCCGGTGCCCTCCTGAATCATGGCGGTAAGCCCGCCTGCCGTCTCGGCAATGCGGCGCAGGAGAGACTTGTCCTTTACAATGGCGACGTATTCCTTTACGTTGGCCGCCGTGGGGGTAATGTCCATAAGTTGAAGGATGTAATTTCGGGAGGTATTCTCGTCATAAACCCCGTTTTGGCGCATTTGCTCCAACACCGTCACCGGGTCAATGGTCAGGGAGAAGTTAAACATGGAGTAAATGGTCTCGTAAATCTCCCGGTTCTGCCGGAGATAGAAATCCTCGGCCTTTAAATCCTCCACCACCGTTGGTACACAGCGGGCGTCAATGAGCATACTGCCCAGCACCGACTGCTCCGCCTCCACCGAGTGGGGCATTTGGCGGGATAGCAATTCGTCCAAAAAAACACCTCCTGCAAAAGAAAAGTTAAGGAAGCTCTGATTTAATCCAGTCGTGTAGATTAGCGTGTGTATTTTTTGTCCGGCAAGCCAAAAAATCGCAGGAATCCTGACGGATTGCAAGGTTTTTGGCGCAGTCCGGGCGGAAAAGACACCGCTAAGATATGCGGCGGGATTAAATCAGAGGTTCCTAAAAAAAGAAAAAGGGGGGTATCAAGACAGGTGCGCAAACCACGCCCCCTGTGCAGACCGATACTTTCTTTTTTTTATTTCTCCTCGGCTACCACGACATAAAGGATGCCGCTGACCTCGTAGCCCAGCTTAACCTTTAGCTCGTAGGTACCAAAGCTCTTAATGGGCTCGTCCTGAACCATCTTGGTCTTGCTAATATCCACGCCATATTGGGCCTTCAACCCCTCAGAAATTTCCTTGGTGGTGACAGCGCCGAAGAGCCGCCCGCCCGCGCCCGCCTTGGCGTGAATTTTAACCACCATATCCTTGAGCTTGGCGGCGGTCGCCTCGGCCTCGGCCTTCTCGGCGGCCTGCTGGGCGGCCACAGCCTTATCGTGCATTTTCATCTTGGTAACATTGTCGGTGGTGGCCTCCACCGCCAGCTTGCGGGGCAGGAGGAAGTTGCGGGCGTATCCGTCGGACGCCTCAATCATCTGACCTTTTTTACCCTGACCCTTTACGTCCTGCTGTAAAATAACCTTCATGTTCTATCGTTCCTTTCCCGTTGTGAGTAAAAGGCAAGTCATTTTTTTGCAAACGCCCGGGCTATTCACCAGGTTAACTCGCCTTTTTCACTTTTCATTTTTCGTTTGTCTTATTCGTCCTCTAAATACTGGTCAATGGCCCGGAGCAAGCCCTTGAGCACCTCGTCCAGCTCGCCGGGCACCTGTGCGCCCGCGGTGGCCGCGTTGCCGCCGCCACCCAGCTTTTCCAGCACCACCTGTACGTTGGTTTCGCCCATGCTGCGGGCCGAAATAATGACCGTATCCCCGTCGGGAAACATGACAAAGGATGCGTCGATACCGGAGATATTCAGCAGCTCGTCGGCGGCCTGTGCCGCCGTCACCCGGCCTACGGCGTGACCGACGCGGGCAATGGCAATGTTGTTTTTATACATGTGGGCGTTTTGAATAATGTCGTATCGGGCAATGGTACCCTCCAAATCATTCTGAAAAAGCTTTTTCACGTCCCCGGTGTCGGCCCCTGAGCGCCTTAGGAAGGCAGCCGCCTCAAAGGTGCGCCCGCCGGTGCGCATGGTAAACTGCTTGGTGTCCAGCACGATGCCGGCCAAAAGTGCCTCTGCCTCGGTGCGGAGAAGGTCGTTGGGCTCCAAAATATACTGCAAAAGCTCGGTAACCAGCTCGCTGGCTGAGGAGGCATACGGCTCGTGGAAATTCAGGTCGGCGTTGGCGATATAGGTGGCGGCACGGCGGTGATGATCCACCACGGCAACCTTATTGCATGAGAGGAGAAGCTCCTCCGAGAGCACCTGCTCGGGTCGGTTGGTATCCACCACCACCAGAAGGGAGTTTGCGTCCGCCATAATCAGCGCGTCCTGCGCGGTGACAAACACCTCCCCGTATTCCTGGAGCTCACCCAGACGGGCCGACATCTCACTGCCGGGATTGGTGGAGGTGTCCCGAATAATATGGGCGGGCTTACCCCGCTTGCGGCAGGCAGCAATGATACCCGCCGCCGCGCCCACACAGTCCAGGTCCGGAAATTTATGACCCATAATGAACACGCGGGACGCCGAGCTAATGAGCTCCGCCATAGCATTTGCCATGACCCGGCTCTTGACCTTGGTACGCTTTTCCGGCTCCTTGGCTCGGCCGCCGTAGAACTCGAAGTTAAACTTATTCTTGACCACCGCCTGGTCGCCGCCCCGGGAGAGGGCCATGTCAATGGAGAGGTTTGCATACTGGCGCAGTTCCTCAAAGGATTCGGCGTCCTTGCCTATGCCCACCGACAGGGTGGCGGGAATGCCGGAGGGATTTACAATCTCGTGCACCGCGTCCAGCACTGCGTACTTGCCGTTTTGAAACATGGGCAGATAGCGCTCCTCAAAAAGGAACAGATAATGGTCGCGGTCGTACCGGCACAAAAGGCCATGGGCAGGGGCGGCCCACTCGTCAATTTTGGAGTTAATTTCCGAAAGGAGGGCAGAGCGGGCGTTATCCGACAGGCCCTTTAAAAATTCCTCGTAATTATCCAGCAGGAGAATGGCGACCACCGTGCGGGAGGCCTGGTACTCCTCCTTAATGGCGGAAAATTCCGTCACGTCCACCCAGTAGGTGGTGGCCAGAATGCTCTGGCGGCCACGGTCGTCGGTGCGCACCAAATGGCCAAACACCAAATAGCGATTGTCACCCACCCAAACCTCGCTGGGGCATTCGCTCTTACCCTCCATCAGCCAGCGGGAGTTAAATTCAGGTACCGCTGCCGAGAGTTTCGTATCAAACATGTGCTCCCGCTCACCGGTAATGGCCAAAAACCGCTCGTTAGACCATATGACCTCGTCGGTTTCCGGCTTAAAAATCACCATGGGAAGGGGTGCGTTGACCATAGTGTCCTTGGTGGCCACGTCAATGTTACAGGAGACCGAGTCAATGTACTTCATAATCTCCCGGCGGCGCTGGTTGTTGCTGCGTCGGAAGTAGAGATAGAGCATGATAATGACAGCGCCCTCCGCAACGGCCAGGTAAACATTGAAAAACGCGGAGGCCACCGCAAAGCAAACCAAAGCGATAAAATACAGCCGCAGGCCCGGCTCCAGCAGACGGCTCAGCTTATTCTTTTTCACACTTCCCCACCTCCAGCACAGCAAATAATAAGGGATGTAATACGCCATGCGGCCGTCTCGGCCGCTGGCTGGAATCTTAGCGCATGGGCACGGAGTGCCCATATGCGCATATAATAACTGCGGAGCAGTTATTATATCAGAAAAGATACCCAAATACAAGCATACAGACGTTTTCTCCCAATTGTAGCGTGGTTTACATTCTTTTTGAAAAAGCAGTGGCACAATAGGGAAAATCATGCTATACTAATCGCGCTGCGATGCTTATTTTAGCGCATGCGCGCACCCTGTGCCCATGCGCTAACATTTTAAGTCGGCGGCCGGGATGTCCGCGCGGTATGGCATAGCTTACGCTGTGCCAACTGTCAAAAGAGGATGGTGTTTTTCATGCAGGAATTTCCAATTACCAAGGCTGAGAACTTAAAGCCCAAGCCCGACCCCAAAACCCTGGTCTTTGGCAAGACCTTTACCGACTATATGTTTCTCATGAATTACGATGCGGGTCAGGGCTGGCACGATGGGCGCATTGTGCCCTATGGTCCCATTCCTCTTGCCCCCTCTGCCATGGTGTTTCATTACGCGCAAGAGGTTTTTGAGGGCATGAAGGCCTACCGCGCCCCGGACGGCGGAGTACAGCTCTTCCGCCCCATGGACAACGTGCGTCGTTTAAATGACTCCTGCGCCCGGCTTTGTATTCCCCAGCTTCCCGAGGATACGGCACTGGCCGGCATTGAAGCCCTAGTCAGGCAAGAGGAAGCCTGGGTGCCCGACCAGCCCAACACCAGTCTCTACCTTCGCCCCTTCGTTATCGCCACCGACGCCAGCTTAGGGGTGCACGCCTCTCACAGCTATCTGTTCTGTGTGATTTGCTGCCCGGTGGGCGCGTACTATAAGGAAGGGCTTCGCCCCGTGCGCATCTACGTGGAGAGCGAGGATGTCCGCGCCGTCCGGGGCGGCACAGGCTACACCAAGTGCGGGGGCAACTACGCCGCATCCATCCGTGCCGGGGAACGCGCCGAAGAAAAAGGCTATGCCCAGGTGCTCTGGCTGGACGGCGTGGAGCGCAAGTACATTGAGGAAGTCGGCTCCATGAACGTCATGTTTAAAATTGGCGGCAAAATTATTACCCCCGCTCTCACCGGCTCGGTGCTGCCCGGTATTACCCGCCGCTCCTGCCTGGAGCTGCTGCGGGACTGGGGCTACACGGTGGAGGAGCGGCTGATTACCGCCCAGGAGCTTTTTGCAGCTGCCGACGCGGGCACCCTGGAGGAGGCCTGGGGCACCGGCACCGCCGCAGTGGTCTCTCCCATCGGCGAGATGGGCTGGGAGGACAAAACCGTACACATCTGCGGCGGCGACATCGGCGCGCTGACCCAAAAACTTTACGACACCCTCACTGGCATTCAGTGGGGCACCGAGCCCGACCCCTATGGCTGGACGGACAAGCTGTTATAAGAATATGAAACGGAAGGCGGCTATCGCAGGAATGCGGTAGCCGCCTCAGATTGTAGACAAACTGCTATTTTGAAATAGAATGTCAAAAG
>CAZDDZ010000024.1:0-29323 GCA_964504285.1 uncultured Pseudoflavonifractor sp. | reverse complement strand
AGCTCGGCAAACTTGGCGGCGTGCTCGGCCTCCTCGTAGGCGGCCTTCTCCCAGTACATTCCAATTTCGGGATAGCCCTCGCGGTGAGCCACACGAGCCATGGCCAGGTACATGCCGACCTCGGTGCACTCGCCGGTAAAGTTCATGCGCAAACCCTCAATAATCTCCTCGGGAGCGCCGCTGGCTACGCCGACCACATGCTCGGCCGCCCAGCTCTTTTCCGCGCTCTGCTCTACAAACTTAGAGGCGGGAGCCTTACAAGTGGGGCAAAAATCAGGGGCGCTATCGCCCTCGTGGGTGTAACCGCAAACGGAACAAACAAACTTCTTCATAATATAATTCCTCCTATAAATAATAAATGTAAAATTAGCTTAATGCATCAGACTTTGCGCTACACTGCTGACAAGTACCGTGAAAAACCAGCTCATGGTGGTCAACAGACAGATTGTACTGCTCGCCCACTTTCGTGTCCAAAGCCGAGTCCACAGGAATTTTGTGCAGATCAATGACCGAGCCGCAGGTATCGCAGATAAAATGAGTATGCGGGGTGACGGTGGCGTCAAACCGTTCCTGCCCGTTGACTACGCCAACGCAGCAGACGGTGCCCTGCTCCTTAAAAAAGGCGAGGTTGCGATATACCGTACCCAGGGAGAGGTCGGGGCACTGGGGTTTCAGCGTCTGATACACCCAGTCGGCAGAGGGGTGCAGGTCTGTGCTCTGAATTGCCTCCAAAATGGCCTCTCGCTTCTTGCTGTATCGAATGGTACGTTCCATGACCGCCTCCTTGATAATACTGATTACTGTTTGCATGATTATAATAGCATACCGATTTCTACTTGTAAAGGGTTTTTTTCAAAAAATTTAAATTATACACAAAGGTCTGCCACTGATCGGTTCAAGCATTAAAAAGCCGGCAGTCGCAAAACGCCATTGCAGCACAGCGAGAATCCAATAAACCAGAACCTTTAGAGCGTATCTAAAAAGTATCAAAACGCCCATAAACTTGTCTTTTTTCGCCATGGCAAGCCAATTTTTCTTGTCATACGTCAGTATGGCTGCAAAAAATCGGCTTGCCTGACCAAAAAAATTTTGTGTTTCTGTGCATTTCGCTACTGTTCAGATACGCTCTAGTTATACTTGTTTTACCCTGCGCTGCCCATAGTTGTCCACCGAAAAATTTTAATGTTATCTCTCCACATTTCGTGCTAAAATGGACGGGATAAGGAGGAATTTTCATGTCTCAATCTATTTTTTTGGTGGAGGACGATCCCCGTCTGCGGGAGGAGCTTTCCACCCTGCTCTCCCGATACGGGTATAACTGCACCGCCGCGGACGGCTTTGACGATGTTCCCGGGCAAATTATAGCCTCCGGCGCGCGGCTGGTGCTGCTGGATGTGAATCTGCCCAAATTTGACGGCTACCATATCTGCCGGGAGGTGCGCAAGACCTCTGACGTGCCTATTATTGTGGTCACCAGCCGCGCCACCGAGCTGGACGAGCTGATGAGTATGAATTTGGGCGCCGATGATTTTCTCACTAAGCCCTACAACACCGATATTCTCTTAGCGCGTATCGCCCGCCTTCTCAAGCGCACCTATCCCGCCGCCGCCGACCCGTCCCTGACCCACAACGGCCTGACCCTGGACTTGGGGAGGAGTGTGGCGATTTGCGGCGTTCTGGAGACCGAGCTGACCAAAAACGAGTGCCGCATCCTTCATTTGCTGCTGAAAAATCCCGGGCACATTGTCTCCCGGGACGAGCTGATGAACGAGCTGTGGCAGTCTGACGAGTTTGTGGACGACAACACGCTGACCGTGAACGTCAACCGTCTGCGCCGCAAGCTGGAATCTGTCGGCGCGGAGGATTTCCTTTCCACCCGTCGGGGACAGGGGTACCTGGTATGAGGGGGCGCGATTTTGGGGGGGACAAGCTGCCCCACCTGCTGGGGCTTGGTTTTGGGACCGTTTTTGCCGCCGTACTGCTGTCGGTGCTAAATGTTTCTGCCGCCGCCATTGCCTTTCTCTGTCTGGTGCTGGCCCTCTGCGGCCTTTTACCTCTCCTGTGGGAGGGGGCACGGAAGTGCTCCTTTTACACAGCCGCGATGGCGCGGATGGAGGCACTGGAGGAAAAGTACCTCCTCTGCGAGCTTTTGGAGCAACCCGGTTTTGTGGAGGGGCGGGTTTTCCTTGCCGCCGCGCGCGCCCTGGGTAAATCCATGACCGAACAGGTTGCCGACGCACGGCGGGATATGGCGGAGTACCGGGAGTATATTGAAACCTGGGTGCACGAAGCTAAGACCCCCATTGCCTCGGCACAGCTTTTGCTGGAAAACAACCCCGGCCCCCTGTCCCTCCCGCTGGAGGAGGAGCTTTTTAGGCTGGACGGCTGCGTGGAGCAGGCGCTTTTTTATGCCCGAAGCGGGGCCGTGGAAAAAGACTACCTGGTCAAGGCCGTGTCCCTGCGTCAGGTATGCGTCGCCGCCGTGAAAAAGTACGCCCGCCCGCTGATTGCCGCCAACTTTCAAATCGATGTCAGCGGACTGGAAACCATCGTCTACTCCGACCCCAAGTGGGTAGAATTTATTTTAGGCCAGCTCATCTCCAATTCCGTCAAATACCACGGAGCGAAACCCAGGCTCACCTTTACTCAAACCGAGGCGGATTCGGCGGTGACGCTCCACCTCTCGGACAACGGCGCGGGCATTCCCGCCGCCGACCTGCCCCGAGTATTTGAAAAGGGTTTTACCGGTCAAAACGGCCGCTCGGGGGCGGTGAAATCCACCGGGCTGGGGCTCTACCTGTGTAAAAAGCTGTGCGTGCGGCTTGGGCTGGGCCTGACCCTGTCCTCCGCAGATGGCCAGGGCGTTACTGTGGACATCACCTTCCCCAAAAGCCGGTTTCATCTGGCAGAGTAATCCCTCAAACCTTACAAATCTGTCACTTGACTGTAAGCTACTTCGATGGCACAAGCCGCTCTTATCCTTTACCATATGAGATACAAGGAGGAATTTCACTATGGAATCAATACTTTCGGTATCTCACCTGCAAAAATACTATGGCGCCAAGGGCACGGTCACACGGGCCATTGACGACCTCTCGTTTTCAGTGGAGGAGGGGGAGTTTGTCGGCATTATGGGCGCATCGGGCAGCGGCAAGACCACCCTTTTAAACTGCATTTCCACCATTGACGTTCCCACAGCGGGCAGCATTATCATTGACGGCATTGACATTACCCAAATGAAGCAGAAGGAGCTGGCTCAATTCCGCAGGGAGCGGCTGGGCTTTATTTTTCAGGACTGCAATCTGCTGGACACCCTCACCGCCTTTGAAAACATTGCCCTGGCTTTAACCATTCTCAAGACCCCCGCCGACCGAATTGAGACCATGGTGGGCGCTACGGCGGTGCTGCTGGACATTGGCGACTGCCTGAAAAAATACCCCTACCAGCTCTCGGGCGGCCAGCGGCAGCGGGTGGCCGCCGCCCGCGCCATTATCACCAGCCCCGCGCTGGTGCTGGCCGACGAGCCTACCGGCGCATTAGACTCCAAGTCGGCCCGCCTGCTCCTCGACCGTTTTGAGGCCATGAACCGAGAGCGCAAGGCCACCATTTTAATGGTCACCCACGACGCCTTTACCGCCAGCTACTGCCGCCGCATCCTTTTCATTAAGGATGGCAAGCCCTTTACCGAACTCATTCGGGGCGAGAGCACCCGCAAGGAGTTCTTCGCCAAAATCATCGAGGTGGTGACCCTCCTGGGAGGTGACAACGGCGATGTTCTCTAAGCTGGCGCTCAAAAATGTCACCCGCAGTCTTAAGGACTACTCGGTGTACTTTCTCACCCTTACCTTCGGTGTGTGCCTGTTCTATGTGTTTAACTCTTTAGATTCCCAATGGGTCATGGAGGCACTGCGGGGCGGTACGGCCACCGCCAGTCAAACCAGGGCCATGCTGAACTCCATTTTAACCTTGGTAGAGATTTTTTCGGTCTTTGTATCGGTCATTCTGGCCTTTCTCATGCTCTACGCCAACAATTTCATGATTAAGCGCCGCAAAAAGGAGCTGGGCACTTATATGCTCCTGGGTCTCCCCCAGGGACGCATCGCCTCCCTGCTCTTTTTGGAGACCCTGTTTATCGGCCTAATTTCCCTGGGCGCCGGGCTGCTGCTGGGTGTATTCCTGTCCCAGTTCATTTCGGTTTTTACCGCCGGACTTTTTCAAATTACAGTAACCGAATTTCATTTTGTGTTTTCCCCCGCCGCCATTATAAAGACCCTTGCCTATTTTGGGGTTATTTTTCTGCTGGTAATGGTCTTTAACTCCTTTGCCGTCTCCCGCTGCAAGCTCATTGAGCTGATGCAGGCCGAGCGCAAAAGTGAGGATTTACGCCTTAAAAGCGTGCGCTCCTCTGTTATCATGTTTCTTTTGAGCCTGGTGCTGCTGGGGGTTGCGTACTGGATGCTCCTCACTCGGGGACTCTTGCGGATTGACACGCTCTTTTTCGTCATGCTGGCGCTGGGCAGTCTGGGTACTTTGTTCTTCTTCCGGGCGCTGTCGGGCTTCCTGCTGCGGATTTTCCAGGCAAACAAAAAGCTCTACTACAAAGGTCTTAACATGTTCACTCTGCGGCAGTTTGCCTCACGGGTGGGGAGCAACTATGTGTCCATGACGGTGATTTGTCTCATGCTTCTGCTGGCCATCGGCATTACCGCCTGCTCAGTGGGACTTAATAATACCCTGGATAATCTCACCAACACCCAAGCCCCTTACGACTTCTACCTCTCGGCCGAGCGGCGGATTCCAGACCGGGACGAGTGGCAGCCGGTGGATGTGCCCGCCACACTGAAGGAAGTGGGCTTCGACCCCGCGATACAGCTATCCTCCGGCGCGGAGATTGAGGTCTGGTCCGACGAGGTGTACGCGCCCCCCGCCGCGGATGGCGAGGGTGCGTATCTTGTCTTCGACCTGCTCCCGCTGTCCAGCTACAATGGCCTGCGTTTTCTTGCCGGGAAGCCTCCTCTCACCCTGGCGCAAAACCACTATGGCCAGGTCATCACCAGTGAGGATTCTATAACCGAAACCATGAAAGCCCTACCGGTTCTGGAGTATCAGGGCTACTCTATGGCCGCCGATCCCGCCGCCGTGCTCCACGAAAATCTCTCCATTGGCTACAATAACAGCTCCGCCTATTACCTGATTGTTCCGGACGAGGCGCTGGCGGAAAGCGCGGAGCCCTTTATCCGCACCCGCTTTTACTGCGGCAACTACCGCGCGGACGCGCCCAAGGAGGAGACCGAGGTGCTTTTGCAGGGCTGCATCAGCAACTTTACCCGCCTGGCCTTTGGCGATTACGGCGGCTCTATGCACTTTAACACCAAGCTGGAAATTTACATGGAGACCATGGGCAGTAAAATCATGGTGCTCTTTTTGGGCATTTACCTGGGCATTGTGTTCCTCCTGTGCTCGGCGGCGGTGCTGGCCCTCCAGCAGCTCTCCCAGGCCAGCGACAACGTACCCCGCTACCGCATTCTCTCCAGACTGGGCGCCAGCCGTAAAATGCGGGACAGGGCCGTCTACACCCAGGTACTTCTGGCCTTTCTGCTGCCCCTGGCACTCGCCCTCGTCCACGCCGTGGTGGGCATGACGGCTGCCAATGCGGTGATTGCCAGCGTGGGCAAGCTGGACGCGGTGGCCTCCAGCGCCGTCACCGCCGCATTCCTGGTGGTCATTTACGGCGCTTATCTCCTTGCCACCTGCTGGGGCAGCCGCCGCATTGCGCGGGGGCGGTAACAAAATACTACATTGCATCTTTCCCCAGATGTGGTACACTACCTTTATCCGTTTTAAAAAAAGGAGTGCGTCCAGCCCATGACATTAAATTTAGTTGAGATACTCAAGGCCGTTTTCCTCGGCATTGTAGAGGGAATTACCGAATGGCTCCCCATCAGCAGTACCGGACACATGCTTCTGGTGGATGAATTCCTTCAGCTTGATATGAGCGGTGCCTTCAAGGAAATGTTTTTTGTGGTGATTCAGCTAGGTGCAATCCTGGCGGTCGTGGTGCTTTTTTGGAAGAAAATGTTTCCCTTTCAGTTTGAGGACAGGTCACGGCCTGTTATCAAGAAAGATACCTTCTCCCTTTGGTTTAAGGTGGTGGTGGCCTGTATCCCCGGCGCGGTGGTAACGATTCTCTTCGATGATGTCATCGAGGCCCACCTCCACACCCCCGTGGTCATTGCCTCAGCTCTGATCTTTTACGGCATCGCCTTTATCCTCATTGAAAATCGGAACAAGACCCGCACCCCCCGTATTAAGCGTCTGGACCAGATTACCTACTCCACCGCACTTATGATCGGTCTCTTCCAGGTGCTCTCCATCATCCCCGGCACCTCCCGTTCGGGAGCCACCATTGTGGGCGCGCTTCTCATCGGCGTATCCCGGGTGGCGGCGGCCGAGTTTACCTTTTTCCTGGCCGTGCCGGTGATGTTCGGGCTTAGCGCCTTAAAGATACTTAAGTTCGGCCTTGCCTTCACCGGGGCGGAGCTGGTGATTCTGGCTGTGGGCATGGTAGTGGCCTTCGGAGTTTCGGTTCTGGTCATTAAATTCCTGATGGGATACATCAAAAAGCATGATTTTAAAGTGTTCGGCTGGTACCGCATTGTGCTGGGTATCATTGTTTTAGCCTACTTTTTACTTTTTACTTGAAATCAGTCGTAAGATGTGGTATCATATGATTCACGTTTGATAGGGCTATTTATGCCCTTTTCTGTGAACACAACGCCCGTGTGTGGGTTTGAAAGGAACGATGAAACAATGAGTATTCCTAAGCTGGTCGTCACCATTATTCAGGTTCTCTCCTGCCTTTTCCTTGTCGCCGTGGTTCTGCTCCAGTCTGGTAAAAGCGCGGGCCTTTCCGGCGCCATTGCCGGCGGCATGGACACTTTTCTCTCCAAGAACAAGGCCAAGAGCTGGGATTCCAAGCTGGCCAAGTGGACCAAGTGGGTTGCCATTCTTTTTATCGTGCTGACCCTTGCCCTTTCCCTTATGAAGTAAAAACCTAAAAAGGAGCGGTACTCATACGAGTGCCGCTCCTTTTTCTGCCTTTACTCCACAGTTGGTCATATGTGGACCATTGTCACCGCGCCACACGTCGTAGAGCCAAAACTTCCCGGCGCTATTGAACGTTATGTCAACCTAGGGGACTGCTATGACAAGCCCGCACTGGCGGCCATTAAGGGCGAACTCATGGGCTGCATGGCGGGATACAAGGGCTGCTACGGTCGAACCTATCGTTGTCTCACCGCCGTTGCCCAACTGAGCGAAGACGCCCGTGCGATGGTCACCACCCCCGCTGTGGAGGCCAAAATCATGAAACGCGCCAAAGGCATTCTCACCCGCGAGGTTAAAAAAACAGGCCGGGAGCCCGGCAAGGCCATCCAGCGGTTTTTAAGCGGCGTAACCTGGCAGGGCGTGCTTTGTAATTACGCCACAGTGGACAGTCAGTGCAAGCGGGTCTACGAGCTGTGTGACAGCTACGGCCTGGGGCACACACTTCTCACCCATCTGGCCGCCGGTGCTCTGGCAGCAGGATACGACGTGGTGGTCTGCCCCTCTCCCCTGTTCCCCGAGCGCATGGAGCACCTGCTTATTCCAGAGCTGAGCCTGGCCTTCGTCACCAGCGGCAGCTCCTTTGCCTATGAAAAGCGACCTTACCGCCGCATCCGTCTGGATGCCATGGCTGATGCCGAGCTTCTGCGCCGTAACCGTGCCCGCCTGCGTTTTAGCCGCAAGGTAGCCGCCGCCCTTATGGACGAAGCGGTAGACGCGCTAAAAGAAGCCAAGATTATGCACGATGAGCTGGAGCGGCTCTATAATCCCCATGTGGACTTTGCTCGGGTTTATGCCACCGCAGAGAGCATCATCAACGAGCTGACCAGCCGGGCAATTTCATAAAAAGAGAGCGACCTAAATAGTCGCCCTCAGACTGTCGACAAAGTCGATAGTCTGAGGGCGATTTCGGCAAAATGCCGAAATCGGTCGCCTGCGGGCGGGTTCCTGCACGCGAAAGCGGGGGCTCTGCCCCCCTTTCACACTATTACCCCGCTCAAAAAACGCAGCCTTTTGACATTACCTTCTAAATAGCATTTTACAGACACGCTGAGGGCGACCTTAAAAGGTCGCTCTTAGCATGTCTGTAAAATCTAAAAGCACTATATGCTGCAAATTTGACAGATTAAAGTAGGCAGTTGTAACGTTTCCTGCCTATCCATTTTCACCAGACCATTCACTCATTGGGCTCCACTGCTCGGAAGATTTAAAAAATCCATAAACATCTTCCCCTCTACAACGGGAGGGGTGGTAAAACGCATGATTATTTTTATGTATTAGAAACGCTCTCGTCACAGCCAATCGGCAACCACATCGCCTAACGTAGTGGGGGTAACGGAATTACGGGTAAGAAGTTCCATGAGTTCATCGATGCGGGACACGCTGGTGGTAATATTAGGTATGGACACTGCTTCATCCGGACAAGCCCCGTCCACAATTTTCACACCATAGCTCTCACAGGCAAAGCCTCCACGTACCTGCATTTGGTCTATGAGCACATAGTATTGAAAATTATGGGCGAAGCCATTCTCTCCCTGCGCATGTTTTGTCCCAACAAACATTTCCCTCATTTTGTGTGGTCTCCCTTTCGAAATTCAGCGACAGCTACATTATATTGTATTTCCCAATTTTTTCAAGACAATTTTTTTTCGCAGTTTCGACCTTTGGGTGACATAATCTTTTTTTGCGACAACATTAGCACTCGAAGTGCAACAATAGTCTAAAATTCTTGTCGAAATAAGTCGAATTATGTCGGAAAATTTTTGTCATTGCCCCCGGTCTACTTCCCTGTTAAGATGTCATACGGAGGGAATTAACATGAAATTTTTCACCTGGTTCTCACGTATGAGAGAGCCGTCCTGGTACATACTCACCCGCTGCACCCTGCTTGCCTGCGCCATGCTGGCCTCCGCCCTGGTGGTGCTGGTTTGGGCAGGCAGCCCCACAGCCGGAAACCTAATCCTTCGCGACTACGCCGACCACACCCTAACCGCCGCCCTGATGGTGCTCTCTGCCGGTGTGCTCGGCGCGGCACTTTTGGAGGATATTTTAGGAAAGCGCTAGTGGTTCTAAAAATTTTCGGCACCGGGCCTTCTATGAAAATTTTTTTAAACTGCACGTTTTTTTCTTTAGAGCGTTTCTGAAAAGTCGCTGTGTCTGGAATTTTGAACAAAAATCTGGTCAGGCAAGCCGTTTTTCCACAGGAATCCTGGGTGGATTCCAAGGAAAAACGGTGCGGCATGGCGAGGTTTTTGTCAAAAGGACGGATGCATGGACTTTTCAGATACGCTCTAGATTCTGACAGACTTAAAGATTTTTTGTGATGCCCAGGCAGAAAATTACGCTCTGTGCAAATTGGAATTACACTGGTCAGACCAAGTAAACGGGCATAAAAAGAGGAACCCATGTGGGTTCCTCTTTTTATGCCCGTTTACTTGCACACTATTTAATGTCCACTGAACAAATGCGGTTCGCGAACCGCATTTGCATAAAGAGCAAAAGCTGCTCTTTATGGTGGCAAAACAGTTCTGTTTTGCCACTTCAGATGCATTGATGACTGTCTGTTTGGATTTGCGGGCACACGCCGCAAATCCAAAGTGCAAGATTTTTTGCCGTGCGCAGCAAAAAACCTTGCACTTGAACAAAACAAAAACAGGGTGAAAGTATGCTACGACTTGGTTTTTGTTTTGTTCAGCAGACATTATTTAATTGCTTTGAGTTCAATATAGCCTCTTGTTCCAATGGGCTCAAGTTGAATACGCGGGTTTTCATTGTCCCATTGGTACCCAATTACAGAGGGGTCGTATCTATCCATTGATTTTTGGACGGATTCAATGGCTTCGCAATAGTCTTCCTCTGCAAATGGCTCACCTTGGAACATCATATATTTTGCGTGCGGCAGCTCGATAATGTCAAACCCCTCTGGTACCTCACCCCCAAAATCCTTATCTACTTCTACACCCTGCACATAGGTTGATGAATTCTCTGTTTTGTATTTCTGCGGCAACCACAAGCATACCGGTTCTCCACAAAGAGATTTCATGCTGGTGAGGGTGCCCCAAACATCGCAGCCAACTTCATTACAATAATCCCAATAGTTGTCGGCCTTTTTACCTCGTTTTATAATCACTTTCCTATCCGGTTTTTCAATCACTTGGATAAATACGCTTTTAACTGTTTCCATAGTCAAACACTCCTTTTTCCATGCGTTTCTGAATTTTACGCCATAAGGGATAAACAGCGTAAGAGGAATTGGCTTTCTGGAATACTCTTTCGGGTTACAGGCATACTCTTTTCGAAATGCTCGCTGATAACCGTCAACGCTTGTAAATCCTAAATCAAAGGCAACATCAATAATTTTCACTTGTTCATCTCTAAGACGAAGCGCGGATTTTGAGAGCTTTAATTTTCTGATATAATCCGCCGGAGCGTATCCTGTTAATTCTTTAAATATCCGTGCAGAATACCAAGGCGAGAAGTGCGCTGCTTCCGCCAGCTGGACCAAAGATATTTCTTGTGTTATATGGGCGTCAATATAACTTTGCATTTTCTGAACGGCTTCCATTTTATCATTCACTGCTTATCACCTCCCGACCTCATAAGTTTATTTAAAATGTCATGGAAATTCTCGACTATTTTTGCTATGTTTCATTTTGATTATAAATTTCCCCCCATACACCATTGTAACAGCGATAACTGGCTGCAGCAAGATGCGTCCTTGTGGGATAATGTGATTGGAATGTGTTCCAAACTCTTAACAAGCAAAAGGCGGCAGCCATGAAAAATTATCATGACTACCGTCTTTAAAAATATATTTATAATGTCGGGCTTTTTTGAGGATGCTTTTTATCCCTCATCCATATCCCGGTGTTCCGCCAGAAAATCCGCCATAAACTGCGCGTCCTTATCTTCCAGGCCGTGGGCGCCGGCTAGGTCCTCTATGTGGTGAGTGAACTCGTGCACCAGGGTTGTGTACAGCTCGTCATCCCAGTCCGGCTTGGTCCAGTCCTCTATTTGGGCCAGCGCAGCAAAGGAGCCATAGTAGATGTGAATGTACCGGCCCATTTGATCGTTGCAGTATTCGCCCATAATATAGAGTTCCTCGTTGGGAAATTCTAGGTCCATCTTTACCTCGGGAAGCAAAAGGATTCCCCCGTTCAGATCACGGAAAAAAACCTGCGGAAGCTCCTCGGCCATTTCATCTAAAAGCGCACCGGCTTGGTCAAAGGACAGAAGCATGGTAAAACCTCATTTTTTCTGCGTATTGCCCACAACTCCGCATAGGATTCCGCCCACGGGAAAGACCACCCAGGCAGGGTGCCAGGCGCCAAAGAGAAATCCGGCCACCAAAAAGATGGCGGTAGCCAGCATCATAATACTTCCGCTCAGGCGGCTTTGGGGTGAATCCGGTGTGTCCTTCCGGGCGGCCTCCTGAATATACTCGCTGATATTGTACTTGCTGTGCTGAATGCCCAAAAAGGTCAGGCTCCCCACCGCTATCGACAAAACGGTCAGAAAGACCGCCACCGCAGCGGTGGACATTTGCTCGTTGTTTTCAAAAAATACCGCCAGGGCAACCAGCAGGGCCACGTCCACCAGAATGGCGGCCACAGCCACAGCCATGCCCACACGGAACATACGGCGAAAGTGTTCCACAGCCTCTGGGGCGTAAAAATCCGGGAGCACCGGATTAGCCTTTTGAAAATCATCGTGAGCGGTACCGCCCCAAATAAACAGGAACACCGCCACGGCCACGCACAGGAGAAGCGGCAGGACAATCAGTCCGCTCTCTCCCCAGAAAACGTTGCACCACAGCAATGCCGCCACACCCAGCAGCACCAGCAATACGCCGGAGGCTATCTGAATGGAAAAACGATCCATGTGTTTGTCATACTCTACGAAAAGCGCAAAGCGTCCGTCCTCGTCTTCATCTGCTACGGCGCCCATGTCATTGGATACATCCTCTGAAAGCTCCTCCCGCATAAGCTGATCCAGGGAACAGCCCAGCAGGTCAGCCAGAGTGAGCAGCGTGGAGGCCTCCGGCAGTGTCTGGCCGCTCTCCCACTTTGAAACAGCCTGGCGGCTTACCCCCAGCACCTCGGCAAGGCTCTCCTGCGTATACCCCGCCCGGCGGCGCAGGATTGACAGATTATGGGGAAAATTCGTCATCGTACATCATTCCTTTCTCTGTCCCTATCCTGCCAGAATGCCGGAACGTTTACCACCAACCTGGCGGCGCAAAGGGCAGTTTTTTGCGCAACCTCAAGTTGCCAACCGGGTAAACCGCTTCAAAACAAGGGTGTTAGAGCGTTTTTGGCTTCTTCATGGTTAGACTGATACGCTTCTTTTTTTCGTCCACACCCAGCACCCAGACGGTGGCAATGTCACCCACTGCGCAGACCTCGCTGGGGTGGCGCACGCGTCGCTCGCAGAGCTCGCTGATGTGCACCAGTCCGTCCTGATGAACACCGATGTCCACAAACACGCCGAAGTCAATGACGTTGCGCACGGTGCCCGTCAGCTCCATGCCTGCCGTCAAATCCTTTATGTCCATTACATCGGTGCGGAGAATGGGCTTCGGCAGCTCGTCACGGGGATCGCGGCCGGGCTTTAGCAGTTCGCCCACAATGTCCCGCAGGGTGGGTACGCCTACGCCGCAAGCCTCGGCGGCGGCAGTCTCCCCTTGGGCGGCTATCCGCTCCCGAAGTTTTTCAAGACCGCCGTCCTTTACGTCCTTGACGGTGTAATTACAAAGGGCGAGAAGCTTTTCGGCGGCGGCATAGCTCTCGGGGTGAACGCCGGTGTTATCCAGTACCGACTTACTTTCAGGCACACGCAGGAACCCGGCGCACTGCTCGAAGGCCTTGGGGCCCAGCTTTGGCACCTTCAAAAGTTGCTTGCGGGTGGTAAAGACACCGTTCTCCTCACGGTACTTGACAATATTCTTAGCAATGGTGGTGCTCAGTCCCGCCACCCGGGTCAGGAGGGGAACAGAGGCCGTGTTCAGATCCGCACCCACCGAGTTTACGCAGTCCTCTACCACGCCGCCCAGCGTCTCATCCAGGCGGGCCTGGGGCATATCATGCTGGTACTGGCCCACGCCGATGCTCTTGGGATCGATTTTTACCAGCTCGGCAAGGGGGTCTTGCAGACGGCGGGCGATGGAAGCTGCGGAACGAAGGTTCAGATCCAGGTTGGGGAACTCCTCTGCCGCCAGCTTGGAGGCCGAGTAGACCGAAGCGCCCGCTTCGTTGACAATCATGTAGCTAACCCCGCCGCCAAGGTTGCGAATCAGTTCCACAGTCATCTGCTCGGTTTCACGGCTGGCAGTGCCGTTACCGATGGCGATGTGCGCTACCTGGTGCTTTTTAATCAGCCCACTGAGGATAGCAATGGCCTCCTGCTTTTTACTCTCACTAAAGGTGGGGTAGACCACGGCGGTATCCAGCACCTTTCCGGTACCGTCTACTACGGCCACCTTACACCCGTTTCGATAGCCGGGGTCAAGCCCCATGGTCACAAAGCCCTTAACCGGCGGCTGCATCAGCAGGGGCTTCAGGTTCAGACCGAACATCTTAATGGCGCCCTCGCCGGCATTCTCGGTAAGCATATTGCGGATTTCCCGCTCCACACTGGGGGCAATGAGCCGGTCATAAGCGTCGTCACCGGCATTGCGGACAAACTCCATGGCGGGAGAGCCGGGGCGAAGCACTCCGCGGCGAATGGCAATCAGCGCCGCTTCTCGATCCATCTCCACCGAGACCTTTAATATCTCCTCCCGCTCACCCCGGTTAATGGCCAAAATCTGGTGACCCTGGGCGCGGCTGACAGGGGACTTAAACTCGTAGTACAGGCGGTAAACGCTGTCCTCCGGCTCCTTGGCGGCGGCGCAGGAAACCAGATTGGCGCGGCTCCACCAGAGCTGCCTTAGTGTCTTGCGAATGTCGGCGTTGTCCGAAATCTGCTCGGCGATAATGTCGCTGGCCCCGGCCAGAGCATCCTCCACGGAGTTTACCCCCTTCTCGGGGTCCAGATAGTCGGCGGCGGCCACCGAAGGTTCGGGGCAGTCGCGGCCTTGTGCAAACAGCAGCTCGGCCAGGGGCTCCAGTCCCTTTTCCTTGGCAATGGTCGCACGAGTGCGGCGCTTCTGCTTATAGGGACGGTACAAGTCCTCCACCTCGGCCAGGGTGGCAGCATCATCAATGGCGGCAGCCAGCTCTTCGGTGAGCTTGCCCTGGCCTTCAATGGCGCCCTTAACCTCGTCCCTGCGCTTTTGAAGATTCCGGAGGTAATTCAGGCGATCCTCCAGATTGCGCAGAACGGTATCGTCCATGGTGCCGTGAGCCTCTTTCCGGTAGCGGGCAATAAAGGGAATGGTGTTGCCCTCGTCCATCAGGTCAACCACATTCTGAATATGTTCTTCCTTCCGACCCAGCTCCCGGGCTAGGATTTGTACAATCGTTTCCATGCTTGTGCTCCTTTGCTGTGAAATCTTTTGTTTATTATTTTACGTCAAATACAGCCTAAAGTCCAGTGAAACGCGTTTTGCCCCAAGGGCAGGGAAAAAACACCCCGGAAAGGCATTGCCTTTCCGGGGTTATGTGTTTCCATGCTCGATTTACGCTAAAAGGCCGTAAATCCGCAGCTGCTTTTTCACGCAAAGTGATTATAGCAGCACCAGTCCGTACTTTGTTTTCATTTCCTCCAGGAACTCTTTCTCCAGTTCCGCCGTATTATCCCAAAAGGCACGGCCCTGATAGGTACGCAGGGCAGCCTCCAGCAGCTCGGGTACATCGGACCAAAGGCAGAGCGCGTCCCGAATGGCGTACTGGTTCTCGGCAAAGAGGTCTACGTCCAGCTCCTCCAAGACCGAGATTTTCAGTGCGCCTTGCGGGCGTTCCTCCTCAGCCTCTAAAATATCCTCCAAAAGGTCACTGGTACACTCGATTTCCTCCCCCACATCTACATTGGGGGTGATGAACCGAGCCTCCTTTTCGCTGGCGCAAGGGATGACATCCGGGTCCTGCGGACGGGGTATAAAGGCGGAGAGGGAAAGCCCGTCCACCTTCTGCTTCAGTGCTTTTATTTTATCCGGCCCCGTATGGCAGCAACCGCCAAAGTACCGCACGCCCAGTGCGCCGTAAGGCTCTGCCCAGGCGGCAAAGCCCTCCGGCGTGCTCTCCTTCCCGCAGGGCTGGGCCAGCAGAGGAATGGCGGCATACGGAGCCAGCCGCTCCAGCTGCCCTTGAATATCGTCGGGCCGAGCGCAGTTAAGGCCAAAGGCGTTCACCCCCATACCCTGCATGACGATCAGGGCAGCCAGCACGTCGGTGCCGTCGGGAGTTCTCCCTTCATCATCGCAGTAGAAGCTGACCAGCAGGGGCTTATCCGGGTCGGTCTCCTTCACCGCCAGCACAGCGGCGCGTGCCTCGGCCATGGATACCATGGTCTCTACAATGTAGAGATCCACCCCTTCCGCGCTCATTGCGCGGGTCTGCACCTTGTAGTTGTCAATCAGTGCTTCAAACTTGGCTTCCCGTACCGGGGCGGGGCTCAGGTTGCAGGGGGCCAAATTTCCTGCCACCATGGCCTTGCCGTCCGCCGCCTGCCGGGAGAGCGCCACCAGACGGCGATTATAGTCCTCGGCCCGATCCGCCAATCCAAAGGTTCCCAACGCTGCGGGGCTGGCCCCGAAGGTAGGCGCGGTTAGCACCTGTACACCCGCCGCCACGTAGGCCCGCTGGAGCTCCTGGAAGGTATCCGGGTGCTCCAAAATCCATTGCTCGGTGCAGACGCCCTCAGGCATGCCCCGCTTTTGCAGTTCCGTTCCGGTCGCCCCATCTAAAATCAGGGGCTGGGGTAAGGGAATATCCATGAATCATGTTCCTCCCAATGTAATGGGTTTATTTTGGAGCTAGTATACCCCCTTCGGGACAAAAAAGCAAGCGTTGGGGGAACCGGGTTCCGATTACACCGGTCAGGCTACGGCAAAATCGCCGTGATTTTCTCGTTCAGCTCGGCCACATCGGGGATGGGAATCGGTTGGTCGGTCAGTTGATAATCCAGCTTTACTTTCAAAATCCGCCGGACGCTCTGATCCAGCCGCTCCACAGTGACACGTCCGCTGCTGACCGCCGCCAGCAGTCCGTCGTAAGCCGCCGCCAAATTCTCGGTCCTGTGGCAGACCAGTAGCAAATCACATCCGGCCTCCACGGCTAAAACCGCCGCTTCCCCCATACCGTAGGTGTTAGAAATGGCTCCCATGGTCAAATCATCGGTGACCACCATACCGTCAAAGCCCAAATCCTGCCGCAGCAGTCCGTTTACCACCTTGGGGGACAGGCTGGCCGGGTAATCAGGGTCAAGCTGCTTCATTAAAATATGCCCTACCATAACGGCGGGGGCGTCCGCCGCAATGGCCGAGCGAAATGGCAGCAGCTCCTGCTCCATCCACTCCTCCAGCGTCTTATCTGCAACAGGCAGCTCCTTGTGGGAGTCTGCCGACGTATCCCCGTGGCCCGGAAAATGCTTTACCACAGGAATCACACCGCACTCCGAAAAGCCCAGCACGGCATCGGCAGCTATTCTGGCTACTTCCTCCCACTCCGTGCCAAAGGCCCGGTCGCCAATGACGGTGTTTTCAGGGTTTGACCACACATCCAGCGAGGGCGCAAAGTCCATGTTAAAGCCAAACGCCCTGCACTCCTCTGCCAGTACCCCGCTCCAAAGCCGTGGCTCCCCGCCTGCCTGTATGTAGCGGTAGGGGCTTGGCAAATCCTGAACCTCCGGGGGCATCCGCGAGACCCGTCCCCCCTCCTCGTCCACGCTCATAAACAAGGTTACATAACTTCCATTTAGTGCTTTTAATTCATTGGTGAGCGCCGCCAATTGGGCGGCGCTTTCCACATTGCGGCCAAAGAGAATGATACCCCCCACCTGATACTTCTGTATGGCGGCAGCTCCGTCAGTACCAGGGGTCAGCCCCTCAATCCCCGCCACCAAAAGCTGCCCCACCTTCTGCTCGGTGGTCATGGCGGACAAGAGCTCCTCCACCGGGTCCGGCTCCTGGGTGGGCAGGGGTGCAGGTGTAACGGTCTGGGCGGGGGGCGGCAGCGTGGGGGTTGTCTCGGGGAAGGCTTTCCCCTTCTCCGAGACGCAGCCAGCCGCCAAAACGACTACAAAAAGTAATATAATCCATATTATTTTACTTTTCGTCATCGCTTTCCTCTCCTTTTCCCCCTTTTGGGTGCGTGGATGGTGCGTTTGCCGCCCTTAGGCAGGCGGGTGTGCTTTTCGTCCCCGGCTCTTACCTTCGGTCTGTCGGGAACGTGGGCTACCCCCTCCATGCGAAACTCAATCTGTCCACTGCCCGGGTCGGCGGCAGTGCAAATGACCTTGAGCCCCATGCCAAAGGAAAACACACCGCCGTGGTACTCACCCCGGAGGGTCATACGGCTCTCGTCGTAGTGATAGCGGTCGTCAGGCAGCCCGTCGACAGAGAGAAAGCCCTCCACGCCGGAAGTCAACATAACAAACAGGCCATACTTGGTCACACCGGACACAGCGGCAGAGAATTCTTCCCCAATGTGAGCCTGCATATACTCGGCCATATAGAGCTTTTCAATCTCCCGCTCGGCGCTCTGTGCGGCAATTTCCCGCTCGGAGGACTGGACGGCGGCCTTTTGCGCCATAACTGCCATTTTCTTTTCCCAGGGAGCGGCAGGGGACGCGGCGGGAGCCAGCCCCCGCCCGACTTCTCCCGTACCCTCGTCCTCAATGACCTTTGTCAAAATTCGGTGCACCATCAGGTCGGGGTAGCGGCGGATGGGGCTTGTAAAGTGGCAGTAGTATTTCGCTGCCAGCCCGAAGTGACCCAGGTTCTGCACATCGTACCGCGCCTTCATCAGGGAGCGGAGAATCATGGTGGAGATAATAGGGGACTCAGGCTTTTCCTTGGCGTCGTCCAGAATTTTTTGCAGGGTAAAGCTATCTGCCTCTAAAACCGAATAGCCGAAGGGCTCCAGCATGGTTTTGAGACCCTCCGTCTTATCCAGGGAGGGTTTTTCATGGACGCGGTAGACGGCGGGCTTGCCCCGGTCAAAGAGGTGCTGCGCCACCGTCTCGTTGGCGGCAAGCATAAAGGACTCAATGAGTGCCTCGCTCACCCCCTGCTTACGCAGGCGCACCTCCACCGGCTGCCCCTGCCCGTTGCAGACAATATAGCTCTCGCTGGTGTCCAAATCCAGGCTGCCCCGGAGCTTGCGGCGTTTTTCCAGCGCTTTTGCCAGTACCGCCATCTCTTTCAGCATGGGCAGGATATTTTGATAGCGTTCTTGCAGGGCAGAAGCCTCCTCCTGCCGCTCCTCATCCAGCAGCACATTACAGTCCTCATAGGTCATGCGCTCGGTGCTGCGGATCACACTCTTGTGCACGCTGTGGCTCTTAACCGCGCCGTCCTTCGTCATGGTCATCACGCAGGAGAGTGTCAGCCTGTCCACCCCGGGGTTCAGGGAGCAGATACCGTTAGAGAGGGCCACCGGCAGCATGGGCACCACCCGGTCGGCAAAATAGACCGAGGTGCCCCGCTCCCACGCCTCTAAATCCAGGGGCGACTTCTCGGTGACATAGCAGCTTACATCGGCAATGTGAACCCCCAGCACCCAGTTGCCGTCCTTATCCGTTTGAAGGGAAATGGCATCGTCCAAATCCTTAGAGGAGGCTCCGTCAATGGTAATAACGGTCTCCTGGCGCAAATCCAGCCGCCCCTCTAACGCCGAGTCGGGTACGGTCTGTCCCACGCCCTCGGCCTGCTCCAGCACCTGTGGCGGAAATTGGGGGTCGATTTCATAGTGGTAGAGAATGGCCTCCACCCCGGCCTCACGGCTGCCTGCCCGGCCGAAGGTCTCCCGCAGAATTCCCATGGGCGGCTGCTTCGCCGTGCCGTAGCTCTGCACCTCAGCCGCCCCCTTCTCCCCCGCCCGCAGGCCGGAGCGGCGACCCACCAGCTTAACGGGTTGAGATAGCTTATCGCTGTCGGGCCGGAGCCAGAACTCCCGCTCGTGCCGCTCGATGGTGCCGGTAACCAGACGGTTGGCCCGTTCCACCACCTTGATTACCTTGGCGGTGCGGCGGATACCGTCGCTCACCCCATCGGGCACGGCAAGCACCTTGTCCCCGTGCCAGGCTCCTCCGGTGGCTCTGGGCGGAATAAACCAATCGTCCTCCCGTCCCTTACCATCCTCCGGTACTAAAAAGCCAAAGCCTCTACTGCTGCCCTGAAAGGTGCCCGCCACGGCATTGACTCTGCTCTGTTTTTCTCGTGCCATACTCGTTCCTCTTTTCTTTGTTAGTCATAGTATATCACATTTTTTGCTCTTTTACAGAAAAACGCAAAAGCCGGCGGGAATACTTAACCTATTTTTTATGCATTTTTATCAATTTGATGTTGTCAGCCATTGCGCTTTGGTGTATAATGACCAAGACAGCACCTGACAGAGGGCTGTTCGACCCATAAACGTAAGGAGTGGAAACGAGTATGAGCTATTCCGCGCAAAACATCCGCAACATCTGCCTGCTGGGGCATGGTGGGAACGGAAAGACCTCCCTGGCGGAGAGTATGCTGTATTTGACCGGTGGTACCGACCGGCTGGGCAAGCCCTCGGACGGAAATACCGTGTGTGATTACGACCCCGAAGAGCAGAAGCGCCAGATTTCCATCTCCACCGCTGTGGCTCCCATTGAGCATAACGGCTGCAAAATCAACGTCTTGGATACCCCGGGTTACTTTGATTTTGTGGGCGAGGTTATGGAGGCCCTCCAGGTGGCCGACGCCGCCATTATCGTCTGCTCCGCCAAGGGCGGCATGAGCGTAGGTGCGGAGAAGTCCTGGAAATACTGCGAGGGACGCAAGCTGCCCCGTATGCTCTACATCTCTAAAACCGATGAGGAAAACGCCGACTATAACGCCGCCTTTGAAACCCTGCGGGAGCGGTTTGGCAAAAATATCGCCCCTGTCATCGCCCCCATCTGGGACGCCAGCAAGAAGGTCATCGGCATTATCGACGTGCTCCACAAGCGCGCCTATGAGTTTGACAAGGGCTCCCGCAAGGAAATCGATGTGCCCGAGGACAAGAAGTCCGTTTTGGACGAGCTTTATGACTCTCTCAAGGAATCGGTTGCCGAGACCAGCGAGGAGTTCATGGATAAATACTTTAACGGCGAGGACTTTACCTACGCCGAAATGATTCAGGGTTTGCGCCAGGGCGTGCGGGAATGCTCTCTGTTTCCCGTGGTCTGCGGCAGCGCCGCGCAGGGTCTCGGCACCCGTATGCTGCTGGACACCATTGTGGAACTGCTGCCTAACCCGCTGGAAGGCCAGCATCTGATGGGTGAAAACGCCGACGGTGAAAAGAGCGAGTTTGTGGCCTCCCCCGGCGCTCTGCCCACCGCCTATGTGTTTAAAACGGTCTCCGACCAGTACGGAAAGTATTCCTACATCAAGGTACTCTCGGGCTCCATTAAGCCCGATTTGCCCATGGTCAATGCCCGCACCGGTGAGACCGAAAAGCTGGGCCGCCTGTACTTTATGCGGGGCAAAAAGGCCGAGGAAACCAAGGAGCTCCAGTGCGGCGACATCGGCGCTGTGGCTAAGATGGATAAGCTGAAAACAGGTGACACCCTCTGCGAGCCACGCAAGGTGGTCAAGATTGCCCCCATTCCCTTCCCCGAGCCCTGCTACTCGGTAGCCATCGTCCCCAAGACCAAGGGTCAGGAGGACAAGATTGCCGCCGGTCTTACCCGCATGAACGAGGAGGATTTGACCTTCTCCTGGCTCAACAACGCCGAAACCCGGCAGATGGTAATTTCCGGCACTGGTGATATGCAGATGGACGTGCTGCTTGCCAAGCTTAAGAGCCGCTTTTCCGTGGAGGCCGAGCTCTCTATTCCCCGCGTGCCCTACCGTGAGAAAATCCGCAAAAAAGTCGAGGTGCAGGGTCGCCATAAGAAGCAGTCGGGCGGTCACGGTCAGTTTGGCGATGTAAAAATTCGCTTTGAGCCCGGTGAGACCGAGGAACTGGACTTCCGCGAGGAGGTCTTTGGCGGTGCGGTGCCTAAGAACTACTTCCCTGCTGTTGAAAAGGGTCTGCGGGACGCGGTGCTTCACGGCGTGCTGGGCGGCTACCCCATGGTTTACCTCAAGGCCACCCTCTTTGACGGCTCCTACCACCCGGTGGACTCGTCTGAAATGGCCTTTAAGACGGCAGCTCAGCTAGCCTACAAGGCCGGTCTGCCCGATGCCTCTCCCGTTCTGCTTGAGCCTATCGGTGAATTAAAGGTCACCATTCCCGACCAGTATATGGGCGATGTGATCGGCGACCTGAACAAGCGCCGCGGCCGCGTTATGGGCATGAACCCGGACGGCGAGGGTAGCCAAATTGTAGAGGCCGAGGTTCCCATGGCCGAAATGGGCACCTACGCCATTGACCTGCGCTCTATTACCCAATCCCGTGGCTCCTTTACCTTCCACTTCGTCCGCTATGAGGACGCAAGCCCCGCGGTACAGGAAAAAGCCATTGCCGAAGCCAAGCTTATGGCTGAGGACGGGGAATAAATCCATTTATAAAAAGGAGCACCTGAGAAACCAGGCGGTTTCTCAGGTGCTCCTTTTTATTTTTACTCACCGCCTTCTTTCGTATTGACTTTTTTAAGTTTACGCATATAATATTCACATCAAGATATTTCGATATGAGGTGATACCGCTTGGAGTATACCTATGAAAAGAATGCCAAGGTATTTAAGGCATTCTGCGATGAGAGGCGGCTTGCCATTTTGGAACAGCTGCGCAGCGGCGAAAAATGCGCTTGCGTGCTGATTGATCAAGTGGGAATCGGTCAATCCTCCTTGTCCTATCACATGAAAATCTTATGTGAGTCCGGTGTGGTGGACAGTCGGCAGGATGGCAAGTGGACACACTATTCCCTGAGCCCGTCGGGCAGCAGCTACGCCGCGCAGCTGCTCGTACAGCTTACCACGCCAACCGCCCAGCAAGTGCCCGACAAATGTGTAGACGAAAGAACGCCATCCATGTGATGGTTTTTCTTTCGGACAACACATCAAATTTTTTTGATGTAATTATGAAGGGAAGAGGGAATCTTTTTGCAAATTTTATCATCGGTTTGGCTGTTTTTTCAAAACCAAATACTTGGTATGCAGTGGTTAAACCATTTAATTGGCAGTCTGCTCACTGCGATCCGTGTTGACCTGAGCAGCCGCCTGGGAGGTAGCATCCAATTTTTCCTTTACGATGTAATTAAGATTACGGTGCTGCTGTGCACCTTAATTTTTGTCATCTCCTATCTCCAAAGTTACTTTCCGCCGGAGCGTAGCAAACAGATATTAGGTCGCTTTCGTGGGATTTGGGCCAATGTGGTTGCCGCGCTACTCGGTACGGTAACGCCGTTTTGCTCCTGCTCCTCCATTCCGCTGTTCATCGGTTTTACCAGTGCCGGATTACCCCTCGGTGCCACCTTTTCCTTTTTAATCTCCTCGCCAATGGTGGACTTGGGCAGTCTTGTGCTTCTTATGAGCATTTTCGGTACCAAGGTCGCCGTAGTGTATGTTCTAATCGGCTTAATCATTGCGGTCATCGGTGGCACACTTATTGAAAAGCTGCACATGGAGCAATATGTGGAAGCCTACATCCGAAATGCCCGCAGCATAGAGATGGATTCCCCCACACTTTGTAAAAGGGAACGGACAATCTACGCCAGAGATCAGGTCGTTTCTACCTTCAAAAAGGTGTTTCCATATATTTTGATTGGGGTCGGTATTGGCGCCGTCATCCACAACTGGATTCCCGAGCACTGGATTGAAGCGGCCCTTGGCAGCAACAATCCGCTGGGGGTGATTTTTGCCACGGTGATTGGGGTTCCCCTGTATGCGGATATATTCGGGACCATCCCCATTGCCGAAGCGCTGCTCTATAAAGGCGCACAGCTTGGAACGATTCTCAGCTTTATGATGGCCGTTACCACACTCAGCCTGCCGTCCATGATTATGCTGCGAAAGGCTGTTCAGCCAAAACTGCTTGGTGTATTTATTGCCATTTGCACCATAGGCATTATTTTGGTCGGCTATTTCTTTAACGCATTCCAATACTTTTTGGTTTAATTAGAGCGTTTCTGAAAAGTAGCGGAATGCACAGAAACGCAGAATTTTTTTGCCAGGCAAGCCGATTTTTTGCAGCCATACTGACGTATGGCAAGGAAAATTGGCGCTGCCCTGACGAAAAAAGACAAGTTTATGGGCGTTTTGATACTTTTCAGAAACGCTCTAGGAGGATATGCTTATGAAACTATTTGGAAAGAAGCAAGAACATCCCAAGACCTGCTGCGGCCAGGGCTGCAATTCGGAAACCATGCAGAGAGCCGAAGCTACCAAAGCCAGCGGTGCCGCCATCAAGGTGCTTGGCTCGGGCTGTGCCAAGTGTAACCAATTGGAGGCAGCGGCAAAGCAAGCGCTTACCGCCCTCGGTATGGAGCCCCACATCGACCATGTTACTGATTTCGCGCAGATTGCAGCATATGGGGTCATGACCACACCGGCCCTTGTGGTAGATGGCAAGGTGGTTTCCTATGGCAAGGTCCTCAGTAAGGATGAGGTCATCGGCTTGTTACAAAAACACAGAGGATAGCGGTCATGGAAAAAGTCAAGGTAGCATTCGTATGTGTGCATAATTCCTGCCGCAGTCAAATTGCCGAAGCGCTGGGCAAATACTTGGCAGCCGATACCTTTGAAAGTTATTCCGCCGGGACAGAAGTCAAGCCGCACATCAATCAGGATGCCGTGCGGATGATGCGGCATCTCTACGGCATTGATATGGAGCAAACCCAGTATAGTAAGCTGCTGACCGATATTCCCCCGGTGGATATTGTGGTAACCATGGGCTGCAATGTGCAGTGCCCACATCTTCCCTGCAAGCATCAGGAAGATTGGGGGCTAGATGACCCCACCGGAATGGGGGACGCCGCATTTTTGGAAACCATCTCACTGATTCGAGGAAAGATTTTAGACTTAAAGTCGCGTATCTGCACGGACGCAATATAACAGACTGTCGATAAAGTCGCCAGTCTGAGGGCGATTTCAGCAAAATGCCGAAATCGGTCGCCTGCGGGCGGGTTCCTGCACGCGAAAGCGGGGGCTCCGCCCCCCTTTCACACTATCCCCCCGCTCAAAACCATCGGCCTTTTGACATCCAATTTCAAAATAGCAGTTTTTTGACAAGCTGTTAATTCCCTGCCCGGCCGCTGCTGTGCTGTGTCGTCGCTGCATAGCCTGACCAATTGAGGGCTATAAAATAAAAACACCGGGTATATCAGATCGTCAGATATACCCGGTGTTTTTATTTTATAGCCATTTGAAGGGGTGGCCCGTCGAAGCAGAGCACCCGATCGCACCGGGAAACAACGGCTTCCTCATGACTGACCAAAAGGGTGGGTACTCCCAGGGAACGAATACGCTCCAGCATCCTCACTGCTCTTGGGGCGTCCACACCGGTAAAAGGCTCATCCAGTAAATAGAGGTCACCTCCCAGAGCCAGGGTGCGCGCCAATGCCAGTCGGCGGCTCATCCCGCCGGAGAGATCGGCGGGGTAAGCGTTTTCCTCACCCTCCAGCTCGGCCAGCGCCAGCCAGCGGGGCACCTCGTCCCGCCGCGCCTTAGGCAGGACATCGGAAATATGCTCCCCCACCGTGCGCCAGGGCAGAAGTCGATCCTCCTGAAAGAGAAAGGCAGGACGCTTTACCCCCTCCACACAGCCGCGCTCCGGCACTTGCAGTCCCCCCAGCACCCGCAGGAGGGTGGTCTTGCCACAGCCCGACGGGCCGGAAAGGGCGGTAATACCGCTACCGGGAGCGTCCATGGAAAAGCCGTCCAGCACCAGCTTTTCCCCGAATCGAACGGTTACATCACGCACCATGCTCATCCCTCCCGCCTCTGCTCCATGCGGCGAAAGAGCATGGAGAGCACATTTTCCAGCAAAAAGCTTAAAAGAATCACCACTGCCGTCCAGGCAAACAGGGACGGGGTTTCAATATACCGCTTGGCATTCATAATCTCCAGTCCGATGGCCAGCTTGGGCTGGCTGAGCACCTCGGCGGCCACGCCTGCCTTCCACGCAAGACCCAGGCCGGTGGCGCAGCTGCTGGCGAAATAGGGCAGGACGGAGGGCACATAAATCAGTCTCACTGTCTTAAGCCGCCCAAAGCGCCAAGCCCTTGCCCCCTCCAGCAGCAGGGGCTCGGTCTGGGCAATGCCCTTGGTCACATTGCCCCACACCACAGGCAACACCATAAGTCCGGCGCACACACCCGGCACCATGCCGGTGGAAAGCCAGAGCATAATCAGCAGAATAAAGGAGGCCACCGGTATGGCCCGAATGACCCGAATTGCAGGCGCAAAGAGCAAATCAGCCCAGGGACAGGCCGAGGTCAGGGCAGCCAATAGCGCCCCCGCTACGGCCCCTGCCGCAAAACCCGCCAAAATACGCCCCACGGAGAGCAGCGCCGACTGCCAGAGCAGAGCGGTACCCGCCAGCTCAAAAAGCCGGACAACCACCGTAATCGGCCCGGGAAGAAGCAGCTCCTTCCCCACCCAAAGGGCGGCAAGCTGCCATACCCCCAGCCAAAAGGCTGAGGGTACGGCAACTCTCAATATTTTATAAAAGGTTCTTTTATGCCCCATAGAAGAACGCGTCGTCAGGGATGCTGCCGCCAATGCTCTTGGGGTCTGCCTGCCAGAGCACCTCGTAATAGCCCTGAATGCCATCCCGCATCTCTGCACCGGCCATATACACCAGAGCAATCTGGGGAATGGCGGCGGCAGCAACCTTTTCATTGGGGGTAATCTGGTATTGCGCCACCAGTTTGGCGGCTTCGTCTACCTGGGTGCTCACATACTGGATAGACGCCTGATATTCGGTAAGAAAATCCTCCACCGCCTGTGGATTTTCTTTGATAAAATCAGTGCGGGCCACCACACAGCTCATGGTAAGCACGCCCTCGCTGGCCACAGCGCTCCACTCCTTGTTAAAGTCCAGCGCAAAGCGCATGTCGGTGTTTTTCATCATAACACCCGTGGCGGCGGGCACAGGCATCATGGCCAGGTCAATCTCGCCCGAGGCCATCAGCGCCGTGAGCTCATCGCTGCTTTTCCACTCCACTGTCAGGTCGGTCTTGGGGTCAAGTCCGTTCTGGGTCAGGAGATAGTTAAGAACATATTCCGGGTTCGCCCCCTGGCCGGTGGCGTAAAGTGTTTTTCCCTTTAGGTCGGCAATGGAATGGACGCTGTCACCGTTTTCCAGCACGTAAAGCACGCCCAGCCCACACAGAGCCAGCATCTGCACGCCGCCATCGGTCTTATTATAGAGGGTAGCCGCCACGTTGGTAGGCAGGGCAGCAATATCCAAATCGCCGTTAATCAGCTTCCCGGTAATTTCGTCGGGTGCGGCCGCAATGGTGACGTGATAGTCGTTAGCGGTGGCTCCCGCCTCGTTATCGGCCATGAGCTTCACCGCGCTCATGCCGGTGTTCCCCTTTAGTACGGCTATATTCACCGCCGTACGGTCAGCCGCAGGAGCCGTGGGGGTGGGAGTAGGCGCTACGCTGGGGGTAATGACGGGTGTGGGACTGGGACTGTCGGTAACGGCAGGAGTCTTTGGCGCACAGGCGGTCATTGAGAGACCCAAAGCCAGTGCAAGGGCCAGAGCGGTAAATTTTTTTAATTTCATAAAAGTGCTTCCTCCTTTAAAATACAAACGGTTTTCCCTGTTTTCTCAATTGCTCCCGCCATTGTCAGCGCATCAAAGGCCCGGTACAGAGAGGCCCGGCTCACGTCCAGCCGCTCTGCAAGGCCGGAGACCGAGCAGGGAAGATTGACCCGGTCGCCTTCCCGCCGCTCCAGTAAATATTGGGCTAATTTTGCCTGAACATTGGGGGCCAGAAGGGCGTCCAGCTTACCCTCCAGAAAGCGGATACGGCCCGACAAATAGCGGATGTAGGTGTCTGCCATCCGGGGGTATTGAGCCATGGTTCTGCTCATCAGTGTCTGGGAAAAAAATACAATACGGCAGGGTGTCAGCGCGGTGAGGGTTGTGGCATAGTCCCCCCGGTCGTTAAAAAGGGCTGCGGCGCCGAATACCTCCCCCGTCTCCAGCACACTGACCACAAAGCCCTCCTTGCTCACCCGTACCCTGCCTGAAAGAATGACGCCCAGGGCGCGGTGAAAGTCGTGGGGGGTGTAGATGGTCTCCCCTTTTCCGGTTTCGGCGGCCCGGCAGTCCGGGTCGCTTACCATATGAGATAGGGCGCAGCTGTCTAAGTCCGCCAAAAGCTGGGTATCCTTTAATATGCTCCATTCGGTCTGTGTAAGCTCTATCATTCTGCCACCTCAAAAACCGTCTCATTTGAGACAGTTTCAGCTTAGCTCTTTTACGGGCAAAAGTCAAGGTGTTTTTTTCCATTGGTAGCCGCGGATGGCCCTTCGGCATAGAATAGCGCAGATGATTGGAGGTAATGCACATGGCAGAGCGCAGATGCCGCCAGCGGCGACCGGTACAGGCAACTGACATCACCCAGCCGGAGACCGTGCCCATGGAGGCCACGGAAATTTCTATGAACCGATACATAAGTCCCCACACCCTGACCGGATGCGCCCCAAGCTCCTGCGACAATCTTTGTCAGGCCCAGGGAAACCGAGTGCTGTTGGAGCAGCTGGTGGAGCTGTCGGTCACGCAAAATCAGCTCCTGGTGGATCTACTGGGGGCGGTAAACGCCCTCACCGCCGCTATCCTCACTGCACGGGCGCAGGTTTAGCCAAGCCGCGGAGGGTGCGCAGCAAAGCTGCGCACAGGCTGTCGACAAAGTCGCCGGCCTGTGGCCGATTTCGGCATTTTGCCGAAATCGGTCACCTGCGGGCGGGTTCCTGCACGCGAAAGCGGGGGCTCCGCCCCCCTTTCACACTATCCCCCCGTTCAGAATTTTCAGTCTTTTGATATTTCATTTAAAAATGGTAGTTTTCGACAAGCTGTGCGCAGCAAAGCTGCGCACCCCTATTTTTTTAGTAGAAATATTATTTTCCTCTTGTAGGCGGCAAAAAATTTCAGTATACTATCTTTCGTTGACATAATGTGAAGCGGGGGTAATCTCTTGGCACAAAAGAAGAAAAAGAAAAAACGGAAGCTGACCCCTTTCGGACGCTTTCTCAAGGGCTGCTACCTTACAATTATGATTCTCTCCGCGCTGATTGTCACAGGGTATACCGTATGGAGCCTGACCATCAAAGCCCCCACCATTGAGCAGCCCCCCGCTCCTACCGTTTCCACGGAGCAGCCCTCCGATGACCCGGACACGCCGGATATAGACGAGAGCCAAACCAGTCCCACACCAGCCTTGCAGCGAAAGGACCGGTTTTATACCTTCCTTCTGGTCGCTCAGGACCAGGTCAGCTCCAGCACGGACACCATTATTGTGGCCTCATACGACGCGGTAAATCACCGGGCCTCTTTGGTTTCCATTCCCCGCGACACACTGGTGGACCGGCGGGTGGGCCCCTATCGCTACCACAAAATCAACGGCGCTTACAGCAACGCCGAGGTTTCCAAGCCCGGCAGCGGTCTTGGAGAGCTGAAGGCCGCCGTCAGCCAGCTGCTGGGAATTCCCATCGACTATCATGTTATGGTGGACGTGCCCTCCTTTATCCGCATTGTAGATGCGGTAGGCGGAGTGGATTTTGAGGTTCCGGTCAAGATGGACTACGACGCGCCTGACCAGAATCTGCATATCCACTACGAGCCGAAGATGTACTACGGTCTCTCGGGCAAGCAGGTGATGGAAATTGCCCGCTGCCGTAAAAACACCATTTGGAGTAAGGACGGCTCCACCTACGAGCTTTACGATGCCTATCCCGACGCCGAAATCGGCCGTACCCGCACTCAGCAGGCGCTGATGAAGGCCATTGCAAAAAAGCTGGTGTCCTGGGGCAGCATTACCAAGGTGGAGTCCTTTTTGCAGATTTTTAATGAGAGCGTAACCACCAATCTCTCCCTGCCTGATATGCTCTTTTTTGCCTCCGATGCTTTTAGTAATGACGCACTCTCCACCCTGGCCACCGCCACCTTCCCCGGTGACGGCGATGTAAGATACCGGGGTATTTCCTACTGCTA
>CAZDDZ010000023.1:0-30441 GCA_964504285.1 uncultured Pseudoflavonifractor sp. | reverse complement strand
AATTAAAATAATATAATAATTATGATAGATATTCCTTTATTGTGTCGACTATACTTTTCAGGTGAGCGGGAGTGATTGTATAAGACTGGTATAAGATAATGTCTTATTACAATTTTGCCATAAATAGAATAAACCTTGTTATAATAAACTGCACCCCAATTGCTAGGCAGTAGTAGGGGGTGCAGTTTATTATCGGCTGGGTTGCCGACTTTCTATTTTAACATTATAATCCGAGTATATTCCAGTCAATGCTTGCACAAAAGCGGTGAGCGAATTTCATTTCTCAGTTTCCTTTCTGCGTTTGAGAAAGCACATAGTTCTATATTGACATGCGTGTCTACTAGTGTTAGACTTTATTTGTCTAATAGCATACGACAGGAGGGCAATCCTATGGAACAATATAAATTAGGTGAGATGGAGCAGAAATTTGCCGACATTATTTGGGCGAATGAGCCTGTCACCTCTCGCAAGCTCACAGAGCTTTGCGAAAGTGAATTTTTGTGGAAACGCACCACAACCTACACCATGCTCAAACGACTTTGCGACCGGGGAATTTTTGCAAACAACAGCGGTACCGTTACGGCCCTGATGAGCAAGACGGAATTTGGCGCCGCGCAGGGAGAACAATTTTTAGAGGATGCCTTTAATGGTTCTCTGCCACAGTTTTTAGCGGCATTTACTCGCAGGAAAAAGCTAACGACAAAGGAAATTGCCGATATTCAGAGACTTATTGACAACCACAAGGAGGTATAGCTATGCTTGATGAATTATTCTTACAAATTCTCAATATGAGCTTTACAGCAAGCTTTGCCATTGCCCTTGTTCTGCTGGTACGGTTGGTTCTAAAAAAATCGCCCAAGGTCTTTTCCTATGCACTCTGGTCGGTGGTGCTGTTTCGGCTACTCTGTCCCTTTTCATTTGAGAGTGTGCTGAGTCTATTGCCAAACAATCCGAACCCAATCCCCAGTAACATTGGAATGATGGCTGTACCCCAAATCAACACAGGATTACCGGCACTCAACAACGCCATTAATCCCAATTTACCTGCCGGTACACCGATAGCAAGCGTTAATCCCATGCAGATATGGGTATTTGTAGGCAGGGTTTTATGGCTCATGGGTATTGCAGGCTTGCTTATTTACAGCGTGGCTATGCTCTTTCAGTTAACAAAAAAGCTGAAAAACGCTGTCCATTACAGCGGCAATATCTATCATTCCAATCAAATTGAAACCGCCTTTGTATTAGGCGCTTTTCGTCCTAAGATTTATCTACCGTCAAGTCTTAACGAGGCAGAGCGGGACTATATCCTGCTCCATGAGCAGACTCATATCAGACGGTTTGACCATATTGTAAAACTGGTAGGCTTCTTTGTTTTGATGCTGCACTGGTTTAATCCTCTAGTGTGGATTGCTTTTTTTGTAAGTGGCAAAGACATGGAGATGTCGTGTGATGAAGCGGTAGTCAAAAAACTGGGGAATGGTGTAAAAAAAGACTATTCCACCTCGCTTTTGAGCCTTGCTACAGGCAGAAAAATCGTGGGCGGTACCCCTCTGGCCTTTGGCGAGGGCAACACAAAAAGCAGAATCAAAAATGTGCTCAACTACAAAAAACCAGCCTTTTGGGTAATCGCTGTTTCGGCGATTGTAGCTGTGTCGGTCGGAGTAGGCTTGATGGCGAATCCGAAAGCCGGGCCATCCGGCTTTGCAGGTGTCAATGCCGTTATTCTTGAAATAGACAAAGATACTCCAAGCATAACTGTAGAGGGTATTGATGAAAACAGCGTGATCGGCGACAGGTGTATCATAACCTGGGAAAAAGATGCACTGATTACCCTTGCCACAAACAGTAAGCTGATACAGCTCTCTCTGGATGATTTTTCAGTTGGAGATTCTGTTGTGTTGTTTATTGGCACGGTGCAAGAAACTTACCCCGCAAGAGCAACCGCCAGCACCATTCAACTTCAGCCAAGTGGAGCGAGCGAGCTTGATGATTTGCGCCCTATGTTAATGATAAATGGAGCTTTGTATTGGGACACCGGCAAGGAAAGCCCAATGGGAGCCGCTAATCAAGTTGACGGCACCATCAAAACCGATATTTCTCAAAACAAAAAGCCAACCGAACACGAGCAATCAAACTTTGGATTTGTTGGCAGTGCGTATACGGTCGGCGATGGGTTTGTCCAAGTGAACATCGACGGAAAGTGGATTGTTTTTGAACTTGAGAAGCAGGACGCTCCAATCGCCGAATACTCCATTGCAATGCTTAATAAAAACGGTGCGTTTTCTTGGAGTACGGCCGCAAATGCACAGCTTGCACAAGACATCATCATGAATGCCTTAGTAAAATCGGCGGTCTGGGAGGGTGTTGACGTTGCCACACTGAAGGAATGCTTTCTGATTCGCCAGACCTTTCCCGAAGCGGACGAGGTGCATGACTATTATGCTTATCGTCTGTCTGATGGTACAGCGGTGTTGCAAACAGGCGCGAAGGGTCAATATAGTGTTCTTTCCGAAGAACTTTACGAATCCCTTGAAAAGCACGTTGTTTACCCCAATGCAGATGGCAGCGCCCAAGGGAAAAAGGGCGCAAATTACAGTCAGAGTCTAAGCACCGAAGAGCTTGCGCAAACAGAGGAGGTTGTCCGAAATTATTTTACAGTAGAAGCACCATATTATGAGGGTGTCGTATCCATTGAGCTTATGCCCGATGATTCCATGTTGTATCGAAATACAGGTCTTGAGGATAAATACGAGGCGGGCAACATCATCATTTACAAGGTGCTCACCGGAAAAGATAAAAAAGACAACTTCCCCGAACGCACTGCCAGTGTTGCAAGAGCCTCAAAAGATTCCGCTTGGGAATTGATCAATCAAGGGTATTGATTTTCTCTCAATGAATTGCCGCTAAAAAGCAGCAAGAAACTTAAAATCCAACTTACCACAGATAGGAGCCATAGCATCTTCTCCTTTTCCGTCTTGCGGCGGATGGCACACCGGCAACGATCACGCTCTTTCTGCTTTTTATATTCTGTATGTAAAACCAGCAGTCAAGCGTATATCGCTTGAGAATATCCCTACTGTTCATAAGCGGAGCGGACAGGGGGGCGCTCCTCGGGGGCTGGCGGCTATTGTGTCGATTGATTGTTCCGTGAAATTAGCAGCAGAGAAACAATTGTAATGGATACTACTGTTCCAATTATAACGTTCTTTTTCATCATCAGTGTCCCCCTTTGGCACAAAAAATTGACCACAGTCATTGAGAGCTTTCTCAAGACTGTGGTCATAATTTTTCAGTTCTGTTGCCAGCCCTCGATTATTTCCAGAACTGCCGGAACAGGAATGTGACAATCTGCGCGCGAGTGCAGTCGGCAGCGGGACTGAATGTTGCGGCGCCGGTGCCGCTGGTAATACCCTCGCCGACTGCCCAGCGCACCGCCTCGGCATAGTAGCTGTCGGCTGGAATATCGGTGAAGTTCATGGTAAAGTTCACCAAGGGACTACCCTCGGCTCTCCACAGGAAGGTTGCCACCTGAGCACGGCTGCAAACCGCATCGGGACTAAAGGTCGTAGCGGAGGTTCCAGAGGTAATACCCTTTTCCACCGCCCACAGGACTGCCTTGTAATAGTAAGCATCCACGCTCACATCGGTAAAGGGATTCGCCGTTGTGGTCGGCTCGGGACTGCCCATTGCACGCCACAGGAAGGTTACGGTTTGGGCGCGGGTGCAGGTTGTATTGGGTGAGAAGGTTGTTGCAGTCGTTCCGCTGGTTATGCCCTTGGAGACCGCCCAAAGCACTGCACGGTAGAAATAGTCATTGGACGAAACATCGTTAAAGGCGAGGACGGTGAAATCGCCCAAAACCGCAAGCTTCGCGGAGCCTATGAGTTTCAGCAAGACCCGCCCATCCACATAGACCGCCTTGACGGTTTCCTTGGTGCCGTCCAAATAAGTGACGGCCACGGAAACTGTGCCATCGGCATTGCCCAAATCGGCAGGGATATTTACGTTAGCGCCGCCCTTGACCGTGGAAGGCACGGTAGCGTTCACGGTTGTGCTGCCGTCTTTTTTAGTTTCAATGACCACAGTAGAGCCATCGAGATACTTTGTGGTAGCAGTGACGGTTCCGGTGGTCTTGTTGGTGACAGTGGTGGTAATGGAGCCGTCCGGATTGGTCACTGTCGTAGTTGTGGTGTTGGGGCCACCGGTGGGGGGAGGCGCAAAGCTGACAGAAATGCAGGAGTTTGTGATTTTCATATTATCCATATCCACCTGCAACTCGTCGTCCGCTGTATAGCCTGCAACCATCATGGTACTGCTCCCAGCCTCCACGGCTTTTGTCCGCAGTGTACCGCCGGCGGGATTGGTGGTAACGACCATGCCGGTGGTGGTCACAGTGGGCTCACCCTCAGCTGCATATTGCATCATAAGCGGCACGTCGCTATCGGCGCCTCCGAGGGAAAGGGTGCCGCCGGTGACGGTAAACGAGGGAACCTCAGTTAGCGCCCAAATATGTATAGCGGCAGCGACGTGGTAATCTTCGACAGAAGTATCGGTCCTGACCGTCACCGTGCCGCCGGTTTGGGTATAGCTGTTGAGGCAGGTTAAGCTAATTCCATCGTCTGTGTTGACCTCGTCCGGCGATACGCGCAAGGTACCGCCAAGAATTTCTACCTCTACTCCAGCCATTGTTCCCAACAGAAACGTCCCGCTTTCCACAGTTAGCGGTACTCTGGCTTCGATTTGATCGGCGGTCAGTGTGCCGCTGCCAACCAGCCGCAGAGAGCCTTCGGAGACTATAACTCCCTCCTGAACCCCTTGCTGTATGTTGTTTTGCCGAATCACGCATTCCCCCTCCACACGCAGGGTCACGTCTTCGTCTTGGGGGAGACGAATCGCGAAATCAAGTCCGGCACGCGTCATTGACTGAGGCCAATAGAAATTCCGCAGGGTGAGTGTTTTTGTCTTATCGTCCCATTTGTAACCGTCGTTTTCCAGCGTGGCATCTTCTTTCCAGTTGCCAGCGTCGGCGGACTCGCTGAAATCCATGGCGGTGGTGTAGACGTGGAGGCGTTCGCCGTTGTTGGTGTAGGCAGTCTCGCCCGCCAGCACCACGCCGCTGCCGGTAAGGTTTAACCCTTTGATTTGTGCGGCAGTGGTAACGTTTGGCATCTTAATTGTGCCGTTATTGATAAGCCGTCCGGAAATCTTTACCTGCGTTGCAAGCTCAGTGGCCCAGCTTAAATCCATGGTCTCACTTGCCGGAACAGTGAGTGTGGCGCCGGTGGGGACGGTAAGGGAGGAAACCCCATATACATTGCTTTTGGGTGTCAGGACGTTGGGCACATCATGTGCGCCGTAGATGGTGATGTCATAATAGGCACCGCTATCGTCGTTAGATAACACCGCCGCTGTGCCGGTAAAGCGGTCTGTGCCGGTAAAGCTGCCAATAGATTCCCCATTCTCTCCAACCAAAACTCCCGCAAAGGGAGCTTTGACATTCAGCTTAGCGTTGTCACGAATGGCAACGCTCTGCACGGCACGAATGCCTACGGTGTCAGATATTGTAGTTGAGATGTCCACCGCTACGCCGCCGGTGAGGATGACGCCCTTGCAGTCGACAATACCGCTACCCGATGTTGCGTTGACCATAAGCTTGCTGCCGGCCGCGCCATGGATTGTCAAATCGTATTGCGATTCATCTGGGAGCGTGAGCCCTTCCGAGCCTGTCAGGGTGTTGGCTCCAACCACCTCAAGGGTGATGGAGACATCGGGCAGAACAAGTGCTTCGTCGGGTGCATTGATAGTTGCGTTGGTCAGCGTCAGGGTGCCGCTCGTAACCGTTGTTCCGTTGTCGGTATCCAGCACCGGCTCCCAAAGGATGGTGCCGCTGCCTGCCTTGTAGGTGGTTTTGACCGTTGGGGCTTCGGCAGACAAATTCAGGCCGGTGTCGGACACGTCCCCGCCGTAGACGTCCGCCGTGAGGACGTTCGCCGGATCTGTTCCGGTGACGGTGGTCGGAGATCCGCCGCCGATAAGCAGCACCTGGGAGCTGGGCTGGGCGGTGATGCCGTCACTGACCAGCGCAAACTCGCATTCCGATGCTCTGATGACAGTGACCAGCGGAGCCTGTAATACTGCCGCACCGACGATGACGGGGCTCTGCGCCTTTGGTGCGCTGACCGTGATGCTGCTCTTGGCGCGGGCGGTCAGCGCACCGCTCACAGCCATGCCCGTGCCGGTGTTCTGCACGGTGATAGAGCCGGTGTCCGAGACCAGCGCCGGATTACCGTCCACGGCAGTGGCTCCGCCAATCGTCGGCGCACCGCCTGACGCCGCACTGACGGCAATATCACCGGCGGCGTGGGCGGTCAGCGCACCGCTCACAGCCATGCCCGCGCCCGTGTTCTGTACGGTGATTTTGCCGGTCTTTGACGTCAAAGCCGCGTAGGAGCCTATCGTAGGGGCGTTGCTGGAACTTATCACGGAAAGATCAACCTGGGCTTGTGCGGTCAGTGCGCCGCCTGTCGCCGCACCGCTGCCCGCGTTCGTAAGGGAAATGCTGCCGTTTTTGGAGACGATGGCGGGCGTTCCGTTCACCGCCGGTGCATCTCCAATCGTCGGCGCACCGCCTGTCGCCGCACTGACGGTAATGTTTCCGGCGGCGTGGGCGGTCAGCGCACCGCTCACAGCCATGCCCGTGCCCGTGTTCTGTACGGCGATTTTGCCGGTCTCGGAGGTCAAATCCGCGCTGGCGTTAATTGCGTAAAAACTGCCGGAACCGACCGTAATATCGCCCTTGGCGCTGAACGCCACAGAGCCTGAAGCGGTTTGCAGCGCTATGCCACCGGTATTTGTCAGCGTGATGCTCCCGTCAGGGGCGTTGATTGTCAGGTTGCCGTAATACGCAGCAATCAGCGGGGCGATGTTATTGGAGGTCAGCGCCAGATTGCCCGTTACGATAATAGTGGCGTGTGTAGCATCCACCTCTGTATAGGTAAAATAGTCTGTGGTTGCTGTGGTTGTTTCTGAAATGACGTTGGTTGCGTCCGCCGCATAGGAGTGTCCGCTCTCCAGTTCGATGTCGTTCACGTAGACAGTCACACTGTCCGCCGCCAGCGCTGCCGTGGGCAGCAGGGTTACCACCATGCAGATGCACAGCAGAATGCTTAATAGTCGTTTCTTCATTGAAAAACCTCTTTCTTATTTTTCGAGCTGCCGGAACAGTAGTGTTACAATCTGTGCGCGAGTGCAGTCGGCAGCGGGACTGAATGTTGCGGCGCCGGTGCCGCTGGTAATACCCTCGCTGACCGCCCAGCGGACGGCCTCGGCATAGTAGCTGTCGGCTGGAATATCGGTGAAGTTCATTGCAAAGTTCACCAATGGACTGCCCTCGGCTCTCCACAGGAAGGTTGCCACCTGAGCACGGCTGCAAACCGCATTGGGACCAAAGGTCGTGGCGGTTGTGCCGCTTGTTATGCCCTTGGAAACCGCCCAAAGCACTGCCTTATAATAGTAATCATCCACGCTCACGTCGGTAAAGGGATTCGCCGTCGTGGTCGGCTCGGGACTGCCCATTGCACGCCACAGGAAGGTTACGGTTTGGGCACGGGTGCAGGTTGTGTCGGGCGAGAAGGTCGCTGCAGTCGTTCCGCTGGTTATGCCCTTGGAAACTGCCCAGAGCACCGCGTCGTAATAGTACGCATCCGCCGCAACATCGTTAAAGGGATTTTCAATCTTTTCGTCAATGATAAAGGTCGCCTTGGAATAGCCGTCGGTGAAGGTCATCTTGAGCTCGTATTTTCCGGCTGCTAATGTTGAGAGATATTCGGGCTTCAGCGTGAGAATCGTGCTGCCCGCAGCTGTAGAGAAATCGCCGGAGCCGAGCTTTTTACCATTTACAGCGGCGCTACTGAAGAGTTTGTACGCACCCTCGCTGCGGAAGCTCAGACCATTTTCGCCGTCGAACCGCCCATTCTCTCCTTCCAAAATGGTATATTGTTTGCTGACTGTCCCGCCGCCTGAGGGGACGGGGGCAGAGGGCGCGGCTGTCACGGTTTCGGACACCGCATCCCCATTTTCGGTGTGAACAGACAGCGTGAAGCTGTATGTCTCGCCGTTTTTAAGGCCTGTAACGGTGTAGCTTGTGGCGTCTCGGTCAAGCAAAATGTCGCCGCCGACCTGAGCGCTCATGGAATCGGACACCTGCAGCGAATAGCCTGTAATAGCGCTGCCGCCGTCAAAGGGTTTTACCCAGCGCAAGGTGACCCTGCCGTCCCCTGCCGAGGCGGTGATTACCGGCTGGTCGGGCATGGCGGCGGGAATTTTACCAGATGTCGTTGCTGTGAGGGTACCGGTATAGCCGCTGCCCTCCACTGCCGTGATAACGACCTTGAGCCACTTGCCCTGATCTTCCTTTGTGACAACGTGGGTAAGGCCGATCTCGCCGGGAATCAGAACATTGTCCCTGTACCACGCCACCGTGTAAGCGTCATCTGGAATCTCGGTGTTGGTCGGTTCACTGACGGTCAGCGTTTCGCCGACGGTTAATGTGCCGGTGATTTCGATTGGTCCGGTCAAGGCTTTCTGGGCAATTGCGAGCCTGTTGCTGGTGATTTTACCAATAATATTCTTGGCGAAGGTCACGACGCAGTAGATACTACCTTCCGTATCTGTATCTTGGAGGACGTAAGACGAATCTGTGGCATCTTGTATCGCATCGTCGCCATTGAACCACTGATAGACAATCCCTACCCTCTGCGCCATAGTGGGTGTCACGCCTGAGATATCTGTATTAAGCGTGTCGCCCTCGTCAAGGAGACCGTTATTGTTGGCATCGGTGCCAAGGTAAACTGCGACAAAGCCGGCGGCGTTGGCTGGTGTGATGGTAAAGGACTGGGAAAGGTCTTCCTCCGGTAGCACATAGTTGATGCTGGCGGGGCCTATCAGGATCATCACCGTGAAGGTATATTCGCCCTCATTAATGGGTTCCACTGGTGAAACCGCCATACCGGCAGAAACAGTATCGTTGCCCACCCGATTTGCGATTGTTACTGTGGGCATCAGTTCTTTGCCTGTATAGGTCTGGGTCGTATTGCTCCACGCAAGCTTGGCAACTCTCTTGGCAACGATTACGGTGTTGCTCACTACCACAACATTATGAAAGGTGCCGTCGGTGGAGGTGAATACAATTTCATATTCGTGGTTACCCGCAGCGGGGATGGCCGAGCCGTTATAGTCCTTGCCGTTTACCATGAGCGCAAATTTGCCCGCAATTGATTCTTCTCCAATGGTGGCGGATAGCTTTGTTTGGTTGATGGTAAGAATTTTACCCCATGTGTCGCCATAGGTTGGGGTTTCGGAAACGGTTACTGCACCTTCTGTTCCAAAGGTCAGCGCTGCTATGCCAAAGGCAAGCGTACCCGAAATGGTGCCGGTGTAATTTCCGCTGGCTGTGAAGTTGAAGACCACAGTATATGGCGTTTCGTTTGCGTCCAGTTCATTCAGCGTTGCGACAAGAGCGGAATAGTCCCCGACGTCAATTTCGTTATAAGCGTAATCGAAGCTGCCGTTGATGGTTTCCTGCATGGCCTCATCGGTAAAGGTCGGCTCTGTGAAGGATACCTTGCCCTCGGCAACGGTATAGGAGAAGGCTTCGGTAAGGGAATTGCTTACATCTTTTGGCGTAATACGCACGTTGCCCGAAACATCCTCTACTGCGAGGGTGTACCACTGCATATCAGCGCCGGTTAGAGCAGAAACAGCTTTGGGCGCGAAGGTCAACGCCTCTCCCACATCCTTGCTAGCAGCCGTGCCGTTCGCCGTGGCAGATACATCATCGTTGGTTTCAGTCGTCAGCGTCAGGGCAACGTCGGTGAATTCTGTGGTGCCGTCATATTCCCTTGTGGCGCTGGAATCACTGGTGTTTACCGTGGCGGATAGCGCCTTTTGCTCAATGGTTACGGTGATGGTATCGCTCTCGGAGCCGTTCAGGTTGACGCCGCCGCCGTATACCGCCCAGACGGTATTCGCACCGATGGCGAGCTTTTTGTCTGTGGTGTTGTAGGTCAGCGTGGCTGTGCCTGCGTCGGGATTGGTCGTATTGGTGTATGTAACATTAGCCGTACCCAGCAGTGTGGGTTCATCGTCCGCATCATTGGTGTAGAACGCAACAGTGTTCGAAGCTACGGTGCGGGCGAGACTGCTGACGGTTGGACGGCTTACAGCGGCGGTCAGGACAACATTCCCACCATAGGTGACGGTGGACACTGTGACAGTCGTCTCCGACTGGCTGTCGGACTTAGCTATGGTAAAGGGAACGCTAAGTGTGCCGCTGTATTGGCCCTTGCCGGTAATTTCGGCATAAGGTCCTGTTTCGCCGTTAGCGTCAGCGGCGTTGATGTTGTTGTGATAGGTTACGGTATAATCGTCGTCCGGAGTAAGATAATTTTCTATTGGAAGGTCCGCATCAAAGTCCAGCTCATAAACTACCACCCCAGGCGTCTTTTCTGTGCCGTCGAAGGTAATCTTCTCATATGGATTTCCCAGCTCAGCAACATACCCCGAAATGTCCTCTCCGTCGATAGTCAGCACCGCATTGGTGACTTTAAGGCTCTCGGGCAGCGTGTACTTACCCGTTGTGTTAGCACCTTCCGGAAAGACGAGGCCTGTGACAGTTGCGCTGGTGTAGGTACCGGCGTTGGCGGAGCTTACCTCTGCCGTCACGCCAGTGAGTGTAATGCTTTGGGAGTCCACCAGCAGATGCAGCGTGGAATCTTCAAATATGTTGCTGCTGTCGTAATCCTTTGTTTCTACAAGTGCTTTGACATCGCCAGCGCCGATTTCTCTGGGCTTTATCAGCGTATCTTTCGTCTTGACCACAATGGTTGGTGTGCCAGTTGCATATCCTTCAAAATAATAGTTACTGTTTGATGTGTCGAAGGCAACCTTGCAATAGTAGTATCCTTCATTATCAGCGGTTGCGAAGTCTGTTAGCGTTCCGTCCTTTGTGCACAGGTCCATGCGCTCAATATAAATATAGGTATCGACCAACCGTATGAACGAGTCATCCATCCAGGTTAATTTCTTCATTGGTAGGCGCCAATAGCTGCGCCAATCGTAGCCAGACCCATGGAGTTCTTTCCAGTACTCCCCTTCGTATATAGTCGAGATGCCGTCATAGGTCTTCGCCTCACCGCCACTGGGTATACACCGGTCCAGACCGACAGTGTTGTTGATAGTATTATCCGCCGTGTAGATCAGCACATCATCCATGGTGATGGCTTTCTTAGTGCGGTAGACCGGCTGGGCAAACCAGATATTTGTAAGCTGTTCCGGTTCATAAGTATGCTCCGGTAGTATTTTTATGGTATAGTTGCCGCCCTGCTTTCCGCCAATTTCAAGTACAGCGGAATCAAGGTTTGCGTAGTAACCGCAGTTGCCGTCTGTCAAAGTTGTTCCCGGCAAGAGTGGCGGGGTGGCAAACCCAGGATCGTACTCCCATTGGCTGTAATACTCCACAGGATATCCGTTGCTTTTATACTCCTTCGTGTACATATCAAGAATACTGCCGTCGTAATTGCCGGCTGTATCCGCCTTAAAGTTCTTGATGCTCAAGGTGACCTCGTCGCCCTCGATAAGACCCTCAAGCATATTCGTGCGGATTGTCTGGTCTGGCATGACGAAAGCGCTGTTGTCGCTTCCGTTGTACGCATAGTTATACGAATTCATTGTTGCGCCGTAAGCCGCCGTGATAAGCTTGGGTGTGATGGTAAAGTTTGACACATATTCAGTTTCTGGGTCATAGCGCACGATATACCGGTTGTCCTTGGTGATATAATCCTTCATGAAAAGATACACCAGCTTGTTCTCGCCTGCTTTGCCATCCACCGAGGTGTAGCTGGATATGAGTCCTTTATATGGAATTTCATGATTTTCCATAAATGTCTTCGTCTGTTCGATAGTTAGCGTCGTACGGCCATCTGGGCTCTTTAGTGTCATTTTGGAGATATCATTTTCGCTTTGTGCTAAATATCCGTAGGCGATATTGTCCTCGCCGTCATATTCCTTTATAGCCTTGTATGATATATAGTCCCCGGTTACAGGGTCAATGATGTTATTCGCATAAGCCGTAATATCCTCGATGTAATACACCGCAGGCTGAAAGGAGGTGATTGCGTTCCACTGGATATTCTCCACCACTTGCATGGAAAGGATTCTCAGCTTCAGGCGGAAGGACTGCCCCGAAGGGATATACAGGCTGCACTTGCCGTCCACGCTGGCATACGCAATCTCGCCCGCATTTCCCGAACTGTCCTCCAAATATACAAAGTAAAGCCAGGGACTATTACTAGGATCCTCCTTTCGGTTGAAGGTCAGATCCATTTCAACGGTAAATCCGCCGTCGGAAAACCACTGGGAATACAAATCCATATCCCCGACGAGTTCCTCGCCACCCCCATTATGCCATAGTGTATTTCCGTTATCCCCGCTGGTGAAGCCCGCTTTTAGCGTATCCGCCAGAAAGGTGACCTTCTGTTCGTTGCCCTCCTTGTTGAAGAAGGTATTAATATTATTATACTCATTGGCGACAACATACACCGCAGTCAGCGTTGCATCTCCCGGCTGTGTTGCCGTGTAGTTGATGGTCGGATCTGTGCTGGTGACATAGTGGTAATCTGTGCGCTCCCAGTGGTCAAACAGCAAGCTTTTCCCATTGTAGTTGGCTATGGTCCTCGGAGCGGTTACTGTTGTGGTGTCGAACACCATTGCGATGTTGTTGGTGTAGCCGGTGATTTTCTGTGCCAGCGTATCGTCCGTCGCTCCAGCTCCGGTACTGGTGTCAATTCTGGCAGAGACTGTCAGTGTCGAATTCAGCGGCCCGCCGATTTTCAGATTTTTTACGGTTATTGAGTCGGAGCTGGTGATCGCAAAGGCAAATTTGCGGCCGGAGGTGTCGGCGTTAAATTCCGCTTGGCTGTTATAGAACTGAGTGGCGAAAAATCGTTGACTTCTGTCTATCCGCTCGGTTTTAACTACACTTCGTGTCCCGTCTGATGCCACCTGATAGATTGTTACCTTGGCATCTGAGTTATAGCCAGAATACTCAAAGTCCATCATAGCGTCCCACTGTGTTACCGTAAAATCGGACACAAGGGTGGCATTTGTAATGCCGGTCTGGCCGCTCTCCACGCTGCCAGAGGGATTTACGCCGCTCCAGAGCAGCGGATTGCCGGAGCCGATGTCGGTGTAACTGCTGCCCAGCACGCCACTTTTATAGGGGTCCTCCGAGCAGGTTAGGTACTTTGTAACCTTGGCGTGGGGATTGTTGTCAGAAAGTTTATCCGCAAACACGGCGCGGATAGTAAGTCCCTCCGGCCCAACCTTTCTGGTCACCGTACTGCTGCCCTTGACAATCTCGCCGTTTACATCGAAATGCAGCAAAATTGCGCTATTTTGAATATTGCTGACCGTTGCGGTGACGGTGGCGCCAATGCCAACGGTGGCGCCGTGTGCGAGGTTTCCGCCGTCTTTTGTGACGGTCAGCGTGGCGTCAGTGAACTCTTTGTTCGTATCGTCCACCTTCGAAAAGGTCACTGCTGGGATTGGCTCCTGCGTTGCGGCTGTAAAGTTCAGGCTGGACGCATAGATGCTCTGGGTGTATGAGTAATATGACGAAAACCGTGCAGTAATGGTAATTGTATGGTAACCCGCCGCTAAGTAAGCATAATAGCTGCCATAGTTATAGGTGTATGGGGAGACAGCAGTCGGGAGATTGCCGATTTTCTTGCCGTCATAGGGTGTCATAGACTGACCGTCAATCTGAAACCGAGCGTTTGTGAGGGCTGTGTAGACTGTGGCGCTGTCAATGGTGACATAGCATGGCTCGTCTAAATAAAAAGATCCCGTAAGCACGCCTGCGTTTTCGTCAATGTTAACACCCGAGGACTTGACCCCTATGGTATTTGACGAATTGTTGTATGAGTACCAGTAATCTTTTGTGGTACTACCGTATCGGGTGCTGGATATTACCGGCTTTTCGTTCCAGCTAATGCCCACCTTTTTGGGCGAGCCCGCCGAAAGGACATAAGTATAACCGCTGTCTTTAACAAAGTTTGCCTTTACATTGACGCCGTAGCCATCGGTAATGTTATAGACATTGTTGGTGTATTGGAAGCCTGTGGAGCCGCCTTCCACCTCTTGTGAATCCACCGACCAGTGGCTGAATTTGTAGTCGGCGTTGGGAATTGCGTCAACGGCGGTGGTGGTTGCAGCTCCGTATGCCGTGCTGCCAGCGCTGATACTGTCAAGCAACACTTTGTTGGCAGTGCTGGCTTTGCTGTCAACCAGCTTGCCGTTACCATCGGTGGTGTAGGTTATGTTGCTTGCCTTGAGCGGCTGCACAGCAAAGCTTGAAATTGTGTTGATAAGGTCTGGATCATTTCTAAAGCTGAAGCTGAGCGCAGCATAGTAGGTTGTGTTGGGCTCCAAAAGATAGTTGAACGTCCCGTCCGACGCTGCGTAGATGGGATTAATGGTGTCGTATGTGCTGTCACCCAGATAGGCTTTCCAGTTTTTCTGCGTTGTGGTAATGCGCAAAGCACTGGTACTGCCCTTCACATTTGCAACCTTCATATACAGCGAACGTGCCTCACTGGATTCCGGAATGCGGAAGGAAATATATTCCTGATAGACGTTCTCGGCAACGGAGTTGGTATACAGCGTGTGGTCGCTGCTGATACCGCCATTCTCGTTTGGTCTCCAGTAGGTACAGCCGATAAAGCCCTCGACAGTGGCTGCGTCCAGTCCCAGCCAAGGTCTGATTTCGCTGAAGTTATTACTGTAGGCAGGGCCGTCGGCAGCCAGCGCCGCCGTTGGCAGCAGACTCGCCGCCATGCAGATGCACAGCAGGATGCTTAACACTCGCTTTTTCATTAAAATACCTCTTTCTTTCAATTGCGTTCCGACCCAGAGGGGTCGTTCTGCGGAAATTTAGGCTCCAGTAGCCGGGCAATAGTCTGTTTCAGCAGCACCTCCGGCACAGGCTTCACTAAAAACGCCTCTACACCAATTCGGCGGCTTTCCAGCCGAAATGCCTCCTGCTCTGAAATCCAAAGGACGGGTAGCTCTTTTCGTCGCCCCTTGATGTGCTGGCAGTCGTTCATACCCGCCGCGCCATCCTGTGCAACCACGGCAAGGTCGCAGGGTTCGCCACGCGCAAGGTAATAGGCAAGCTGTACGCTGGGCGATCTGTCCTGCGCCCCGTTAAACACCACCACCTCGCCACAGGTGGAAAGCGTTTGCTTTATTCTCTCCGTATCCTCAGGACAGCACAACGCGATTACCATGCTCCTCCCTCCAATCCTGTATGCGTTCCAGCGCTTTGGCAAACTGCTCTTGTCTGCATCCTTTCATCAAAAACGCTGCGACTCGCAGTGAAAAAGCGGTCAATCCAAACTGCGTATCATCGCTGATCCAGACAACAGCAAGCTTTTCTGAGCGCTCCCTTGCCTGCACCACCGCCTCCATGCCCTTTGCTCCGTCGAAGGCGATAAACACACCGTCGTAAAGCTCCAAACTCGGCAGCTTTAAAAACGTTTCCATGTCGTTATACTCATCAATCCGCAGATTGCGCTGCCCTGCGGCAGAGCGAATCTGCTCTTCCAATAAATCCGCCTCCATAAAAGGGGCACACAACGCAATCAACATCGGCTTCTCCTGTCAATCTTTATAGTAATCTAATTTTAGGGCATAAAAAAACAGACCTTTTTTCAAAGTCTGATTATATATAGTGTAGCGCTTGTCAAGGGAAAATCAATCCCAAATGATCAAGCGGTCGGTTTGGACGTTCAAGCGGTTATGTGCAAGGGGATTTTTTATGGTATACTTATAGTGGAAAATTATACAAAGGGGGGTTGGCCTATGATTCACATTGCAATTGTAGATGATATGGCAGACGACCGCGCTGCTTTAAGTGCGTTTATCATAAAGGACATGGCAGAGAGAAACCTCTCCCATGAAGCGCAGGAATTTATCAGTGGCGAGGACTTTTTAGCCTCGTTTGTGCCGCGGCATTTTTCGGTGGCATTTTTAGATATTTACATGGGGGCGCTGGACGGGATTGAGGTAGCACAGAAAATTTACGAAAGCGATCCCGCCTGTAAAATTGTGTTTCTCACCACCAGCAGGGAGCATATGTTAGACTCCTTTTGTGTCAATCCAACCTACTATCTGGTAAAGCCCTTTGTGGAGGAAAAGCTACGGCAGGCGTTGGACTTTTGTTTCCCCCAGCCAACGCCAACGGATTTTTTAACCATACGCACCAAAAACGGCACGATGCTTGTGGCCCGAACAGACATCTGCTATATCCAGCACGTTGGTCGGTATGGTTATGTACGGCTGTCCGACGGGGAGGTTGAAAGTCTCCAAAGCTTTGGAGAGCTTACCGCCCCACTCTTGGATGACAAGCGGTTTTTGACCTGCTTTAGAGGGGTAATGGTCAATCTGCACTTTATTCAAAAACAGGAGGACTGCGACTTTATCATGACGGACGGAAGCCGTCAACCCATCAGCCGCCGCAGTAAGGGCGAGGTACTGAAAGTATTTGAACAGTTTGCTCTGGATTCCATGCGGAGGTCGCGCTTATGAAAAGAATAAGGTTCAAGCGTAGAACAGCATGGGCATCGGTGCTGGTTCTTTGCTTTTGTACATACGGTCCTGTATTTGCGTTAGAGTCGGAAGCAGCTCACATTGAAACACCCACCGCAACCTCCTCCGATGCGCTTCTTGATTCCGGGAACGATAACCTGCCTCCACCAGTGGCGGACGGCGAGGATGGCCTAATCCCATCGGATATAAGCAACAAAGATGACCTTATCTCAGCCGACACGAGCAGCAGGAAACCCATACCCCCACCGGAGAATTGGATTTCAAGCGGTGGCAAGATTGCGGAATTGACTCCGCTTGAAATTTCATCTCCGTTGACCACCGCCTATGGGGATGAAACCTTTGCTGACTTACGCGCTGCACTGTCTTTTACGGGAATTGACTGCATCTGGCAGCGAGGAGAAGAACGCTATGCCCTTTGCCTGAGCATTTCATGGGAATTTGCTGCGCTGAACGCATTTTTGCCGTATGAAACGCAGACACTCACCGGCAAGGTGATTTTGCCCGAGGGCACGGAGTTGGCCAACGACGTGAACGGCGATGTCTCCATTCCAATAAAGGTGGATGCCGCCGCCACCATCGAATTGGTTTCCTTTGAGAAAGAGGAGAACATACGAGCCATTGCGTTTGCGCAAAACCAGCAGGATAAGCTGACCCAATGGTTTGATGGTCTGAAATTCTATGTAACAGCCTACGACAAGGACGGAAACCGCTACCAACTGTTTGTGGAGAATTTTGATATATCCCAAATAGATATCTCGCAGCCGGGCATTTATACCGCTACCGCCTTACCGACAGTTGATGCGAGGTATACGCTTGCCGAGGGCGTAGTGCTGCCAAGGACACGGCATCTTGTTTCGGTGCAAAAAATAGGACAGCCCGAAATCAACCTGTCCTTTTTTTCACAGGGCAGTCTTCAATTTCCATGGGTTCTGTCAGACGAGCAGGATGAGCAGCCCGAGCTGTTTTCCGTTTGGCTGAGGGAGCAGAATGGTGAGTGGGCATGTCTGGATGAGAATAGCTATGGTATCAACAAGGGAGGACTGCAGCTCTATCCGGATATTCTGGAATCTGGCAAAAGCTATGAGCTGCAAGTGGACTATCCCGGTGGGCAGACTGGCATCCTATCCTTTTCCTATGACGGAGCGTTGCGGATTCTGGACTACATTCATGGAAATCGGGACGGCGGCGGTGACGGTACGGAGCTGCCCGATGTCATGCAGCCACCACCGAATCAGGGCAACAGCAGTACGCCCCAGCCCCCAGACAGCGGCGACAGCGACAGCACGGACGGCGATAACAATAACACTCCCCCAACGACCTCTCCCCAGCCATCGGATCAACACGACGGCAATGGTGGAAACACAGGAGCTGACAACGGCACGCCCCCGCCGTCCAATGAGCAAATTCCGCCCCCGCAACCCCCTCCCGCTCTCTTGCCGTCTGGTGAGATACCCAGCGGCAACAGTCTGAGCATAGAGGATGTGCCTGACGGGCAAAACGAAGAAATCACATACCCCGCGCCAAGCAAGGAGCCGGAGCAGACAGACTCTGCCGCCGTTTCTAAGGACGCACCGCCCATGGAGCGGGACACGGCAGATGGACTGATATTATCCGGTCTGCGGCTCAATGCCTTGTGTGCGTTAAATGACGATTTGGTTGTCAGCAAAAACGGAATCATCCTGCGACTGTCCTCCGTCTCCCTCCAAGGGCTGGCACTGAAGGATGAGGATTCTTTTTCCATCACACTGACAAAGCCCGCGTCGGACACCGTACTGCTGGATGCGTCGGTGAACGACCAGCCGCTGTCCGCAATTCCAAACACCATGGTGGAGGTGGATTATGCACCCCGGCAAAGGGATGGCGTGATTTCCGTTACCCATGAAAGCGGTGAGCCGGTGGCGGTGGTGCAGGTGGAACACAATACGGTGCGCTATACGGTGGAACAAACAGGTGCTTACACCATTTCCGAAGCGATACCGGCTGCCACAGCGGCTCAAACACCACGTTTTTACCCATGGATACCGGCGGCAGTAACAGGAGGTCTGCTGACCTTGGCGGCGGGTATATTCCTTTGGAGAAGGAGACGGATGCCATGAAGCAGCGTTGGAAACAAGGCGTAATCTCGCTGCTGGCTTTGTCTCTCGCCTCCGCCCTCTGCCTGTTTTTATATCAGAACGACAATAAGTATACGGCTCCCGGCGCACAGCCAATCGCCGGAATGCTGTTTGTCAGTGAACAGGACTGGAGCGCGGTTCCCGTGCGATATTTGTGGAACGGCTGGAATTTTTATCCTGATACGCTTTTGAACCCGGAAAGCTATTCCGCCAGGAATCAGAGTGCCTTGCTGCCGGTACAAATCGGCAGCTACAACAATTTCAGCATGGGAAGCAAGGCTCATCCCGCCCATGGCAGCGGAACCTATGTACTAACCCTGATACTGCCGGAAAGACTCCACACCTATGCCCTTGAGCTGCCGGAGATTTTTTCTGCTTACCGCCTTTACGGGAATGACAAGCTGCTTCTGGAAATGGGAAATCCCGATCCGGATGACTATATTGACCGCGTTCAGAACCGTATGGTGAGCTTTGAAGCCTCAGGTACGTTTCGGCTGCTGCTTGCGGTCAGCGATTACAGCCACTTTTACAGCGGTATGGTGTATCCGCCCGCCTTTGGAGAGCCGCTTGCTCTAAATACGGCGCGGGGAATCCGGGTCTGCCTGTCGGTTGCCACCACGACCACCGTACTGCTGGTTGCACTGCTGGCGCTATGGCTCTCATTTAAGACCTATCGCAAGCGGCAAAGCGCGTGGATTTTCTTTCTGTTGGGCATCGCCACGGCGGTTTTTATCTCCTATTCCATGGTGCATGGCATCCTGCCCCTTGCCATTCAGCCGTGGTACACCGTGGAGCTGGTCAGCGGCTATCTGGTAACCCTCTTTATCGTCCTGATGCACAACCGTCTGTGCAAAATACCAAGGACAGCTTCTCTGGCAAGCGGTTTCAGCATCGGTTTTTGCTGCCTGCTGGCGCTGGGCTATGGCGTATGCTCTGCCAACCTGACAAGCTCCGTGGTGACAGTCTTTTCCCATGGGGACTTGGTGTTCAAAATACTGACCACCGGCTATCTGCTGACCACGGCGCTGCTCTCCATTCGACACAGAGAAAAATCCGCCGAGCCTGTCTTTTACGCCGACATATTTTACGCTGCCGTGTTTGCGTGGGACTGCCTTCTTCCGGCCTACGAGCCGATTTTAGGAGGCTGGTTTCAGGAATGGGGCGCCATTGTCCTTGCCGCGGCCCTGGGCATGATCCTGTGGATGGACGTAGCCAACGGCTATCGCCGCAGCCTGACCTTTTCGGAGGAACAGCGACAGATGGAGCGGCAGCTTTTCATGCAGCAGGAGCACCACCGACAGCTTTCCGAAAAAATAGAGGACAGCCGCCGACAGCGGCATGATTTCCGGCAGCATCTGCGGACGATTGCAAACCTTGCGGATAACAAAGCCGACCTGCTTTCCTATATCAGTCAGATTACCGTAATCGGTGAACAAAACCGTCTGATGGTGTACAGCCACAATCCTGCCTTGGATGCAATGATCCATTATTATGCTTCTGCCGCAGAGAATGCCGGAATACGGACGGAAATCCTTGCGGACTTGCCGCAGGACCTGTCACTGCCCGATGTGGCCTTCTGTACAATTTTAGGCAATCTTATGGAAAACGCACTGGAAGCCTGTAAGCGGCAGACCGCCGGTGACCGCCGCATGCTGTTAAACTGCAAATGGCAGTTTAACAAGGTCTATCTGGTTTTGGAAAACACGTACGATGGCGAGCTTCGCCAAAGGCACGGCGTATTTCTCTCCCGCAAGCACAAGGGTGCGGGAATCGGGATTGAATCGGTAAAGGAACAGGTGGAGCGTCTGCGTGGAACCGTTAGGTTTCAGTCCGATGGAGGTATGTTTCAAGTGGTGCTGACACTTCCGCTGTAAAAGAGAAAATGACGTTACTGCCAGATCGGCGGTAGGTATAAGCCATAGGTTGTGATTGTGGTTTGGCAAAAAAGTGCCTTTATAAAGAGCAAATGCCTTGCGATAAGTCTCCATTTTTTCCTGTATGTTATTTTGTCTCCTTATATTTTGAGACAGAGTCTCCAATTGCACTGCATCAGATTTGACTGTATAGCTTCGATTCAATTCATAGCCGCCGGTGCCTGAAACAATTAAAGTTTTTTGAGAAATGCAGGAAAGGTTCTTACGGCAACGGTAGACCACGCGCTTTACGGCAGCACCCGGATTGTCCACAGGTTGATCCGACCAAAGATAATCCGCAATATCTCGTGTGGCGATATTACGCTTTCGATTCAAATATAAGTAGGTAATCAGCTTGCAGCACAATGCAGACTTTATGTCTTCCTCCGACATCTGCCCCATGGATGTAATAACTTCCAGTCCACCAAAAAAGTTTAAGATAATTTTCTGTTCGGAGACCTTGGGGTAGGCATCATACTTGAGCTTAGCCGCTTTCAACAGTTTCAGTTCGGTCAGCTCCGCCGCCACAGTATAGGAAAATGCTTGAAGCAAACTACTATATTGTTTAAAACATTTGGGGTTGTCTACGCCGAAATATCCTGCTGTTTTAGAAAGTCGTATTCGCGGCGCTCCGTTCTGCGAATGCACTCAATATCCTCAATAACAATCGGGGTTTTATGGGTAAATGCTGCTTTCCACCGCGGGAACAGCTCCATTTCGATGCTCTGTAAATTGTGGAGTTGTGGCGTAATGCCGGGTGCGCACCACTCGAAGGTGTTGGTGCCCACATTGAGCTTCCAATCCGCTTCGATGATGTATGCACGATCCGCTTGATAAAAGGTTGCTGCACGTTTGAGGATTTCATGTACGATATATTCTGAATTGCCATTGCTTAAAAGGTCTCGTTTAATTTCTTGGAATTCCCGCTCAAAGGACACCAAATATTTCTCTGCATTAGGCTGATTTTTGGATGTATGTTTTATCATAAGTTATTTTCTTTCTCCTTCTCTTGGCAAAAATACGCAAAAATGGGCGGTGACTTTTTGAAAAAGCCACCGCCCATTTGCATTGCAGCGCCTTGCGCCGCATTTGTTCTTTAGTTTTCTGGTATCTTCAGCTCATCACCCGGTTGGATGACACTGAAAATACTTTTGCCGTTGAGACTTGTCAGCGTAAAAATGTTGACCTTGTGATCCCACGCAATGCTCCAGAAGCTATCGCCCTTGACCACGGTATAGGTGATAAAGCTCCAGTCGGGAGCGGTTTTGGTTTCGCCATTTGAGTTGACATTATAAGAAACACCCCCGATGGCCTGCTTGCCGGTGAGCTTTACGCCGTCTTTGTAATACATCCACTTGCCGCTATCGTTGACTGTGAAGCCCTCGGCACTGTCAGTACTAATAGCAACCCGATCATCAAAAAATATTTTGGCATTGCTAACCCCCCCCACTCATAATAACCCACTGTGCGGCAACTGATTCACAGGTTAATTTTAAGGCGTTTCAATGTGTTATCCCCGTATCAAATCCGCCGATGCCTTGACCGGCAGACTTGAGACAAGGGGCGAGACGGCGGCAATGCACCGCCTCGCCCGATTCTTACCGTGTAGGAATCTCAAAGGAAAAGCAAAACATATTTGATATGGTTTGTGTAGGACAAAAAAGCGGGGTGTGGCCAATGACGCGGATGACTCATTGCTGATGGCCCAGCGGAAAACGCTGCCGATTTATTTAAAAATTTAATGTTCAACGCAGTTGCAAAAAAGCCGAGGGTCTCAAAGGGGACCCTCGGCTTTTGGGTTTGTGCGGGGACTATGGGGTAGTGGCGGATGAATACGTAAGCTCGCCCTTTGCACTGGTCTGAGCTATGCCATTGGTGGTTACGCTTACTTCGAGGTCCTTGTGGGTACGGCCAAGTAGGCCCGAGAAATACTCCGTTTTGGAGCCGGAGGTTTCCGGTGCAGTCCACGTGCCGTGTGCCGCAATGCTTACACCGTCCGCAGGGGTGATGTTTAGTGTACCGTTGAACGTACAGTCCACCAACGTCAGCGGGAAGTAAACCGTAACACTATCCACTGTTGAATAGGACGTGCCGCCGTACATAGCACCTGCCCAAATAGAACCGGTACCGACAGAACCGTCAACGGTGATTGTGCCGGAATAGGTGCAGTTTGTAAAGGTTGTGGACTTCTCTGCATTTGTGCCGCTAATCTGCTGTGCCAGACCACCCACAACGGTCAATCCGCTTGCTTTGCGTTCGGCCGTCAAATCCATGGATACAGTGCAGCCGGTAAACACATCGTCCTCGGAGTAGCCGGTGATGCCGGAGGGACGGCAGGAGGTATTTTCGCCGGTCACAGTCACGTTTTCATAGGTGGTATTCTTGGACATCCCGGCGATACCGGCAATATTTGCGGTAGTAGACGGATTGTTAATGGTCGCGTTTACAGTCAGGTCCTTAATTGTGGCGTTTTCCACCGCTGTAAACAAGGTGCCTGTCCATGCTTTGTCAGCAAACTGATTGTCAACAACATTGACCGTAATGCTGTGATTATTTCCGTTCAGTGTGCCGGTGAACGGATTCTCGGTGGTGACATCTACCTTGGGATAGTCGCCGCCGCCGGGAATGGGAGTGGTGCTGACGGTTCCGCCTGCCGGAACCCAGGTGTTTGGCAATGTAATGTCGTCGGTCAGCGTAATGTTGGCATTGCGGAGCATAGCGGCCTTCAACTTGTCTGCCGTGTCCACTTCGGAGGTGCTGAAAACGGTATAGGTGTTGTCAGGATTTTTCACAGCTGCATGGTCAGCCGCCACATAGGCGCTGGGATCGGTGGAGAAGGTGCCGCCGGTGACAACAGGGTCTCCGGTTTTTTTTGCGCCTTTCAATGCGGGAACACCTTCCGGAGCCTTGAATGTGCCGCCGGTTATACGGGCGGTTGCACGCTCATTGATACCACCGTCACCGCCGATGTTGTCATTTCCAACCAAGGCAGCGGTAATTTTGCCGTCAGTTTCGAAGTGTCCGCCATTGACCACGCACTCGACTTTGCCGACTTCACCGGCGGCGTAAAGGGCATAGAAAATGGCTCCGTGCTTCTTGTCGCAATCCACGGTTTTAAAGGTTCCATCGTTGATCTCCAAATACCCGACCGAGGAGGATACGGCACCCTGCGTTCCAACAAATGTACCCCCATTGATCGTCATCCTTGCATTCGTGGCATAGTTCCGAATGGTATATGACCAACAATCTTTATTGCATGTGCTGCAAGTTTTTCCTATAAACGTACCATTGTTAATGGTAGCGGTCCCCTCGTTAAACACAGCGCAGGTCGCTTTTTCAAACGTGCCATTCTGAATGGTAAGTATCGCAGTTGCGCCGGTATTGCGGATGGCCGAACCACCGGCGTAAATCGCTCCGCGATAGGTGCCGTTTTCGATGGTCAATGTCCCCTTGTTGTTTACTGCGCCATACCCACCCTTCTCAGATGCGGAGGAATCAATGGTGCCGTTTCCGGTGATAATCAGGGTGCCTTCACTGACAATCGGCCGCCCCACAAAGTTTTCTGTAACATCAATGATTTTTCCATTCATATTCAGCACGATATTTTTGGTGGAAGGAATTGTGACAATATCTTTTGCAGTATCCATCTTGATATGGTTCAGCAGCTTCACTGTCTCGCCATCCCCGGCGGCATTCACTGCGCCTTGAAGGGTCTTGAAGTAAATCCCGCCCACGGTGGCGACATCGTTTGCGTCCGCCGTGGTTTTTGGCGCCACGGTGAACTTGCCGCCGCTTTCCGTCGCCGCATAGCCGTCGGGTACATAGGCGCCTGGATCGGCAGAGAACGTGCCGCCGGTGATGGAGCACATCGATGCGAAAGCAGCAGCAGCCTGCTCGTCCGTAAGTCCGGTTGCATAGTTGCCTGTTTTGGCATTATAAGTTGTAATGGTTCCTGTAAGCGTTGCGTTTGTTATTTTCAGTGTGCTAAGAACCGGGGTAGGAATGGGGTTTTCGGCTGTGTTGTTCTTGCCATAGAGGCCAAGCTCAATGTTGCCACCGATTGTGCCTGTGGTATCCAGTGTAACCTGCGCACCCAGCGGATAGGCACTGGGCCACCAGCTGACATCCATGGCTACCACGCCTGTGCCAGCGAGAATGGATGTATCGCCAGTGAGAGCTACGCCGCCAACTGCAGTCTTACCGCAGTTATTGGACATGACATAGCCGTCGCCACTTGGCAATTTGGTGCCGTCCAGCGTTACACCATCCAGAATGAGATTGGCATAGTTTTGAATAAGCATTTTTGCCGCCGTCGCATTAACGGAAAGTGTGCCGTTTTTGATCGTGATGGTTGAGCCTTGAAGAAGCTGGAAGCCCTGTGTCTTTGTATTCGTAGAACCTGCAAGGTCCTTTGTTACGGTGTACGAGTGACCACCAAGGTCAATTGTAAATGTGCGATTTGCACTCCCATCTACAATGATACCCGAACCTTCCGCCACGTCCTTGAGCAGCTTTACGGTCTGACCGTTCTTGGCGGTGGTTACGGCTTCGGCGAGGGTGGCGTATTTGGTGTTATTGATGGAGGCTTCGGCATTTTTGGAAGCTTCGGTCTCCAGTGCCACGCTGACGATGGTGGCATTGCCGCTTTCGTCGCTGACCTTGACATAGACTGTGGCCGAGGCGGTGGTCAGGGTGTAGGTGAAAGTGTTTTCCTTCGCTTCGACAGTGTTAGATCCGGGCGTTGTCCAATCACCCTCTGTGCTGCCCACCTGATACTGGTAGGTGCCGGCCTCATTCGAGGTGAACTTGATGGTAAATGCATTGTTCACGCCCTCTGTTGCGGACACGCCGGTGACGATGGGGGCAATGATGTCCTTGGTACCGGGTGCCTTGGCGGTGTTGAAGGTGTCCGTAGCGCCATTCAGCGCAGTGAGGGCGGCCGTGTTCTGGCTCTGCGTGGTTGCAGCAACGCCCTTTGCGGTGGTAATTGCAGAGGTATAGGCACCCAACACCGTGCTGGTCACCCAGGTCTGGCTGGGCAGAATGTCTGTACCGTCGTTGCTGGTCACCACGGAGGCCGCATTGATCTCGGCCGCGTTGATGGCCGCCAACAGGGCGGTGTTATCCAGCGCCGCGCCTGTGCGGATGACCTTGATATAGGTGTTTATGGCCGCGTTCAAGTCCGTGATGGCCTTGGCCAGCTGGGCGGCGGTAGCTGTGCTGTTATCTTTTACTGCCGTTGCAGCAGAGATTGCATCGGTGTAGGTGTTGTTGTCCGCCTCAAGCGCCCATGCAACACCCGGGGTGACCAAAGCCGCGTCGGTATTTGTAGTGACCTTTGCGCCATTTGCCGCAGTAATCAACTCGGCAAGCTCGCTTTTCAGCGTGGCTACTTCGTTAAATGTGCCGGTCTTTTTGGCCGCAACATAGGTATTGATGGCGGTACGCAGAGCGGTTTCCTGCGCGGTGACCGCGTCTGTGGTAGCCGTAGTATTATTCTTGACCGTCGTTGCTGCGCTTACAGCGTTTGTCAGCGCGGTTTTCTCCGCAGTCGTCACAAAGATAATGCCTTCGGCGACCGTTGCGGCGGTTGCGTCATTAGCTTTTTCAAATACCCCCTGCTGCACCTCAGCCGCCTTGGAAAGCAGCTTGTCGAGCGGGGTTTTGTCCACGGTGACGGCGGCGGTAGCAGAACTGGTTGCCGAGCTGGTGCGTCCATAATTAGAAATGGTGACGGTGATGGTCTTCCCGATTTGAGCGTCGGTCAGAGTGAAGCTCTTGCCGGAGGCATTCGAAATCGTGACGTCTCCCGCTTTCCACTCATAGGACAGGGTGCCGGTAGCGGTGGCGTTTGCCACGGCGGTGAGGGTCTGACCCACATAGGGGGTACCCTGAATCGCGGCGGCGCTCACGGCAACGGCAACGGGGATGGTGACCGTGACTGCCTCGCTGGCGAGGGCGGCATCAGTTGCCTTGACGCGCACCTGATAGGTTCCGGCGGAAAGTGCCTTTGGGTCTGAGTCAAACGGAGTCCAGGTCTTCATGTTGTCGCTGCTGTACTCCATGGCGGTGGTCACACCGGTGATGGAGCCCTGTCCGCCTGCGGTGGTGGGAGCGGTAAAGCCAACACCGGTGGGCTTTGCCGCCTTGACGGTGACGGGAGCCACTGTAGTTGTGACCGTTACCCCCTCCGGAGCGGTGACCGCGGTAACAGCAACCGTGGATTCAGGGGCTGCTTCGATTTTTGCGTTACTCGTCACATCGACGCTGCCAATGGCGCCGCTGCCGCTCAGCGTCAGGTCGCCGGAAGCCACGAGGTTGTTGACTGTTTTATCCTCAGCCACGGAAACTGCGACACCGGCATCTGCCACGACATTGCTGACACTGGCATTCAGGTTAACGCTGCTGCCCGCTGCAACTGCCACGGTACCAATCCGGTTATCCGGTGCGGTGATGGTGGCGTTGCCGGAAGCATTCACCGTGGAAACGGTCAGGGCGGCGGTGTCGGCAACCTCAACGTCGCCGCCTGCTGTCAGGTCGGTGACTGCGCCGCCACCGCGGAGGGTCAGTGCATTGTTGGCCGTCAGTGTGCCCACGGTGCCATCTACCGTCAGGTCGGAAGCGGTTGTGGTGAGCTGACCCACCGTGCCAACGATGGTTGCGGCAGTGTTGACGGTGAGGGCCACGCCGCTGGCGGAGCTGTTGACGGTGGGAGCGACGGTCCCGGCCAGTGTAAGTTTGGCGTTGTCCGCGGTCACTTTAATCTGGTCGGACTTGCCGCGCACGTCAACCTTCGCATCCGTGCTGACAACGACGGCGGCGGGTATTTCACTTGTGTCATTCAGTGCACCCGGGCCCTGAATGTTGATATTGCCGCTGATGAGGGCGGTATTGTTAAAAGTATTGTGCGATACGGCCTTGATATTGACCGAGCCGTTGACCTTTACACCGTTGGTCACGGTGGCGTTGGGCGCGTTGATGGTCAGTGTGGAAACAGATGCCGTCGCGCCGCTTAGGATAATTGTTGTCGCGCTGGTGGAATTGACAGTCAAATCGCCAACACTCGCATTGCCCAGATTGAGGGTCAGGTTGGTGACGCCGTTGTTGGTGATTGGGATATCGTCGCTCACCGTGATGCTGTTGGTTGCTTCCACAGTGGCTGTAACATTGGTTGCACTCTTCTGCGCCGCTTCAATAAAGCCTGCGGCAGTGCTGGCGCTGTTACTGGCAGAGGTGCTTCCACCGCCGCCAATGCTTCCGCCGCCACCTGGTGTTGTGACCGGTTTTCCGGTGGGCAGCAGCAATGCCAGACGGTGAACCACTGCCGCGACCTGTGCGCGGGTAGACTGTGCTGTCGGGCCGAAGCTGCCGTCTGGGTTGCCGTTAACCAGACCGTAGGAACGGCAGAGTGCCACGGCCTTTACGGCATATTCCGCAATTTGTCCCGCATCACTAAAGGCAGCGGTAGAACCGGTTGCGGTAAAGGTTACCTTATTTTTTTCTGCATAGTATTCGATGTACCGGGCCATAAAGGTGGCCATCTGCTGGCGGCTGACCGGCTCATTGGGCGCAAACTGATTGCTGCCAATGCCGGAAACAATGCCGTTTGCAGCGGCCCACGCAACCTCACCGGCACACCATGTGCCAGAGGCCACATCGTCAAAGGGCTGCACATTGTCGCTGGCATCCACGCCGTCCAAACGTGCCAGCACAGTGACAAACATGGCCCGGGTCATGGACGCATCGGGGGAAAACGCCGCGTCGCCTGTGCCGTTAAAATAGCCGTGCTCTGTGACGTAATCGACAGAGTCGTAGTACTACGCTGTGGTGGAAACGTCGGTGAAATCCCCAGCCGAAGTGGCAAATGCTGCAGGCACGAGAGAAATCATCATACAAATGACCAGACCAATTGATATAATTCGTTTGCTCACGCTTTTTTTCATCTGTAATTCCTCCTCAAATTTGGGTTAGCCTCATTTGTCTGTTCATTCATGAGACTGCGTTAATTGAATCTATTGCAGAATCTATGAAGGACCTCAGACACAAATCGGTGTTACATTAACCACCGCCTTTCAGATAAATCAAAAAATAAGTTTCGTACTTGTTGATTGAAAAATCATTGGCCCCCTTCGTTTCTCTTTCATGTTTTTCTTTTGTGGGAAAGTAATGTGCAAAAAGCGATTCGTTTTTTATAGTACTTGGCGCGCGGATGAGGCATGTTTTCCGGCGTTTTTATTGGTCAGCCCGATGAACAGCACCATCAACAACACACCGTTGCCGCTGTCCTGTATGTATCGGATGGTCAGTCGGTAAGGGATCGCCGCATCCGCCTCTCGATGCAGAAAGTGAACCACCTGCGCAGTCTCCTTGTTTTTTGCCGCTGTGTGAAAGGCTTCCGCTTTCGTACTCAAACACCGCCAGGGGCTTCATAGATGCTGTCGAAAAGCGCATCCATCTCAGCGGAGGCGGACCAAGTGAAATCCAGCACTTTGCAGTCCCTTCACCGTCTTTTTCATCTAAAGTATTTCATCCTCCTTTCGTCAAGGTTTTATTTCATTGCGACAATTTATACATCTCAATTATAGTATGTCGCATTATAAATATCAATAGATACATTTCATCTAATTTATGCTTTGCCGAAATTTGCGTACAATATAACCATGAATGGAGGTGCGCAAAATGGATTTAAGCAATCCGGTGGCATTTGATAACACCAAAAAATATATTGAGCTCGGCTACAACATTGCGTATTACCGCAAGCATGCAGGGCTAACGCAGGAGCAGCTTGCCGAGAAGCTTGGCATCAGCCGCCAGCATCTTGGCGCCATTGAAGCGCCCAACCTCTTGCGGCCCATTTCTTTGGATTTGTTGTTTAACATCGCAACAGTGCTTCGAATAGATGTAACAAAGCTACTTACTTTTCGGGAATAGAGCGGCTTGATTGGTGGGTGGTGCATGATTGATCTGTTGTGTGTGCAGCAGATCATCTTTTTGCAAACTATCCTCGGTCAGTGGTTTGAGATAGTATCCGCAAAGGCTTTGCCTTGATGCCATGTTTAAATATTCACTCGTTCCACATACAAGATAGACCGCTGCATTTGGTCGGAATTTTCGCACCAGCCGTGCTACATCAAATCCACTGATGTGGGGCATTTGAGCTTCGGTATATACCGCATCCACATGGTTGTTCAGACTATACGGCACGGCACCCATACCATCGTCCGTGGTAGTAATCTTTGCTTCGGGATAGGCTTTTTGTATATACAAAGCAGTCCTTTCCAGCTCTATCAGATTGCTGTCTACAATCAGAATTTTCACGAAATAACCATCCTATTTTAACAGTATAAAACACCAAGGACGACAAAAGGACGACAAAAGGACAACAAAAAAGTCTGATTTTCTTAAAATCAGACTTTTTTGAAAAATTTTTATTTAATTTTATAGGTCGGACTCCAAAATCCCCATTGTAAATACTGCCCAGCTGTAACAAAGCATATAATCTTGGCGGTAGTTGTTTACTGCAATCGGGTCACCTTCCATAAAGCGGTAGCTGTCACATTCAAAGGCTGTGATGTCTATCGCAAAGCTATTTCGCTTTTTCAGTAGGATATGCTCCGCTCCTGCATTTTTCAAAACGCTCTGCAATTCGGCGATAATCGTTTGAAAATAATTTTTACGAGAAATATCGTATGTACCATCCTCAAATAAAATATCGCAGGCTTCTCGTATTGTAATACTAAGACCACGGC
>CAZDDZ010000022.1:14433-31096 GCA_964504285.1 uncultured Pseudoflavonifractor sp. | reverse complement strand
TGTCAGAAAAAGGCGTAAATTTGCCGGAATCCTGACGGATTTCAAGAATTTACAATGAATTTATGACGCGAATTTTTTGCAAAGCGCCGCGGACGCAATTGTGCGGTCTTACCCAAACTTTTTATACCCGATTCTCCATACGGAAAGGAAGCAAAATGATGTCCCACCAACTGATTATTGTCCTGGATTTCGGCGGACAGTACAACCAGCTCATTGCCCGCCGCGTGCGGGAGTGCGGCGTGTACTGCGAGGTTAAGCCCTACACTACGCCCCTGGCCGAGCTTAAAGCCATGAACCCCATCGGCTTTATCTTCACCGGCGGCCCCAACAGCGTCTACGAGGACACCGCCCCCAAGGTGGATCCCGCTCTCTTTACCCTGGGTATTCCCGTGCTGGGCATCTGCTATGGCTGCCAGCTTATGGCGCACACCTTGGGCGGGCTGGTTACCGCCGCTCAGGAGGACACCGCCCGGGAGTACGGCAAGACCCTGACCTATTACAGCACCGACTGCAAGCTGTTTAAGGGGCTGCCCGCCCAGGGCGTCTCGTGGATGAGCCACGGGGACTATATGGCAAAGGTTCCACAAGGCTTTTCCCTTGTCGCACACACCGATGCCTGCCCCAACGCCGCCATTGCCGACGAGACCCGCGGCTTCTACGGCGTACAGTACCATCCTGAGGTCAACCACACCGAGAGCGGTCTTGCCATGCTGCGCAATTTCCTCTATGAAGTCTGCGGCGCAACAGGCGACTGGACTATGGAGGATTACCTCAAAACCGCCATTGTCCACATTCGTCAAAAGGTGGGAACGGGCAAGGTGCTTCTGGCGCTCTCCGGCGGGGTAGATTCCTCGGTGGCCGCCGCTCTCTTAGACAAGGCCATTGGCAGTCAGCTTGTCTGTGTATTTGTTGACCACGGCCTTCTGCGTAAGGACGAGGGGGACGAGGTAGAGCACATCTTCGGCGGACGGGAGATGCGCTTTATCCGGGTGGACGCCGAAACCCGCTTCCTGCTTAAGCTCGCCGGTGAGGACGAGCCCGAGCGCAAGCGCAAAATCATCGGTGAGGAGTTTATCCGGGTCTTTGAGGAGGAAGCCAAGAAGATCGGCACCGTGGACTTCCTTGCCCAGGGCACCATCTACCCCGACGTGATTGAGTCGGGCACCGGGGACGCCGCCGTGATTAAAAGCCACCATAACGTGGGCGGCCTGCCCGACTATGTGGACTTTAAGGAGATTTTGGAGCCCCTGCGTCAGCTCTTTAAGGACGAGGTGCGTCAGCTGGGCCGCGAGCTTGGACTTCCCGAGGCGCTGGTCATGCGCCAGCCCTTCCCGGGCCCCGGTCTTGCCATTCGAGTCATCGGCGACTTGACCAAGGAAAAGCTGGATACCCTGCGAGAAGCCGACTTCATTTTCCGGGACGAGATCGCCAAGGCAGGGCTGGACAAGGATATTCACCAGTATTTTGCTGTCCTCACCAACATGCGCTCGGTGGGGGTCATGGGCGACGGGCGCACCTATGACTACGCCCTGGCGCTCCGGGGCGTAACCACCTCCGACTTCATGACCGCCGACTGGGCGCGCATTCCCTACGAGGTGCTGGACAAGGCCAGCGTCCGCATTGTTAACGAGGTGCCCGGCATCAACCGTATCCTCTACGACATTACCTCCAAGCCCCCGGCGACCATCGAGTGGGAATAAGCTCCATTTCTAATTTCTGGCCGGGCAGGTCACTAGGGAAGGAGCTTTTTTATGACAACCACCTTGCGGCGAGCGTCACCGCGGCCCGAATTACTGCATATACTCACTGCTGACTGCACTCGCTGCCGTGGTCTGTGCTGCGTAGGCCTTTATTTTTCTGTTTCCGACGGCTTTCCCTCCGACAAGCCCGCCGGAATTCCATGCTCCCACCTCCTGCCCGACTTCCGCTGCACCATTCACAGCCAACTGTCAGCATGTGGTATGAAGGGCTGCTTGGCCTTCGACTGCCTTGGCGCAGGACAGCGCACTGTATCCGGCGGCGGAAGCAGCGCCGCTATGGCGAAGCGGTTTCCGGCAGTCTGGCGACAACATCAAACCCTGTGGTATCTTCATGAAGCCCTGTGCCTGCTTCCGGCGGAACCTATCTGGGACGATCTGGCGTGCCTTCTTGACGAGATTGGCTATGAAACCCCGGCTGCCGTGGTACCTGACGACCTGGACAGCTGCGAAGCCCGGGCCGGCGTACTTCTGCATCATGCTTGGGATCTCACCCGTGAGGCCATAGGGCAATCCATCCCGGCGGCAGATGGACTTCATTTTCTGGGAAAGAACTTTAAACACGCCGACTTGCCCGGGCATAATTTTGCTACCGCCTTGCTCATTGCCGCCAACTTATCCGGCTGCAAGCTCTATGGGACAAATTTTCTGGGTGCGGATTTGCGGGATGCCGATGTGCGGGGAGCCGACCTGTCGGAGTGCCTGTTTCTCACCCAGGGACAAATCGGTGCCGCCCGGGGCAATGCACGCACTCAGCTGCCCCCAGGGCTTACCCGTCCGGTGCACTGGGAGCAATAAACCTTCCCGCTATGGAAATGTTTTGTGTTGACAGTCATGTTATACTAAAATAAGACACTGGCAAACCATATATAATGAGGTGAACAGCTATGTACGCACGTCAAACAAAAATTATCAACAAAACTGGGCTTCACGCCCGTCCGGCCTCCTCCTTCGTTATGGCTACCAAGGAATTTAAATCCGATATTACCATTCGCAACGTAGACACCGGCAGCGATCCCGCCAACGCTAAGTCCATTATTATGCTGCTGGCTGCCGGTCTGGCCTCCGGCACCACCGTGGAAATCGCCGCCTCCGGCAACGATGAAAAAGAAGCGGTAGACGCTTTGATTGCCCTCATTGAGAGCGGCTTTGGCGAGTAACCCGATCAGCGTAACGTACATCTGCACCACGCAGGCAGTCCGCAAGGACTGCCTGCTCTTTTTTCTTTCCCCTTGACAAAGCCCCTTTCCTTCCGATATAATGACTGCAATCTCAAAAGGCGATGATGGGAAGAAGATGCAAAATCTCCCGCTCAGAGAATTGGCGGTCGGTGCGAGCCAATGTGTGGAGCTTGCGTGAATACTGGTCCCTGAGCTGTCTGTCCGACCCTTCTGAAGGCTAGGAGAGAACGATTGGCCCCGTTACCGGCCCTGGCCTTGTTGGAGGCCGCAGAGGGCGACCGGGCGACCGGCTGCCGAACCAGGGTGGTACCGCGTAATGTTTACGCCCCTGACCTAATTTTAGGTCGGGGGCGTTTTTATATTCCCCCGGCATCAGGAGGGCAATTTCTATGAACAATCAGAAGTACATTCCCTTTATTCCTCTCAAAATGGAAAAGCGTCAATGGCCCGACAGGCAGATTACCAAGGCCCCCATCTGGTGCTCGGTAGATTTGCGGGACGGCAACCAGGCCCTGATTGACCCCATGAACCTTCAGGAAAAGCTGGATTACTTTCACACCCTTCTGGACATTGGGGTAAAGGAAATCGAAATTGGTTTTCCCTCGGCCAGCGAAACTGAGTACGAAATTTGCCGCGCTCTGATTGACGGCGGACACATCCCCGATGACGTGACCATTCAGGTGCTGGTACAAGCCCGCCCCCATCTGATCCAAAAGACCTTTGAAGCCATTCGAGGGGCAAAGCACGTAATTTTTCACTTTTACAACTCCACCTCCACCCTGCAGCGGAAGGTGGTTTTCCACACTGACATCGAGGGCGTAAAGAAAATCGCCGTAGATGCAGCCCAGCTAATTTACGAGCTGAGTCAGAGCGCCATTGCCGAAGGCATGGATTTGCGCTATGAATATTCGCCCGAGAGCTTCATGGGCACCGAGATGGATGCCGCCGTGGAAATTTGTCAGGCAGTCATCGAGGCACTCCATGCCACGCCCGAAAAGAAGGTCATCCTGAATTTACCCACTACGGTGGAAAATTGTATGCCCAACTACTTTGCCGATGAGATTGAGTATTTTATCGGAAAGCTTCCCTCCCGCGGGTGCGCCATTATTTCTCTCCACCCCCACAACGACCGTGGCTGCGGCGTGGCTACTGCTGAAATGGGTCTGCTGGCAGGTGCCGACCGTATTGAGGCCACGCTCTTTGGTAACGGCGAGCGTACGGGCAACGTGGATATGGTCACACTGGCACTCAATATGCACACCCAGGGAGTGGACCCCGGCCTGGACTTCTCCCAGATCAACAGGGTACGGGAGATGTATGAGCGGTGCACCAAGATGAAGGTGGGCGAGCGGCAGCCCTACGCCGGCGAGCTGGTGTTTACCGCTTTCTCCGGCTCCCATCAAGACGCTATCAACAAGGGCACCCAGTACATGCGTGAGAGCGGCTCCAGCCAATGGGAAATCCCCTATTTGCCCATCGATCCCGCCGACGTGGGGCGGCAGTACGAGCCCATTATCCGCATTAATTCCCAATCCGGTAAGGGCGGCGCAGCCTTTATCATGCAGCAGAACTTTGGTTTTGATCTCCCGAAGGCCATGCACCCGGAATTTGGCCGCATCGTCCAGCTGGAAACCGACCGGGTAGGTAAGGAAATTGACGCCCAGCGGGTTTACGAGCTCTTTCAGCAAAGCTATCTGGACGCCACCACCCCCTACCAGCTGGCCCGTCACTCTTTTGCCGAGGTTAGCGACCAGGACGGCATCTCCCGTGTCACCTTTGCGGGTACCCTCAGGCATCTGGACGCCGAGTTCCAGGTGCAGGGCTCCGGCAACGGTCCCATCGATGCCTTCTTTAATGCCATTCACGGCCTGAAAATAGACCGGTTTACCTTTGTGGACTACAAGGAGCACGCGGTCTCGGTGGGCTCCGACTCCATGGCGGTGGCTTATATCCAGCTTAGGGATCAGCTTGGCAAAAGCTTTTTCGGCGTGGGTATCTCCCACAACATTAACCTGGCCCCCCTTAAGGGCATTCTCTCCGCCATCAATCGGGCGATTATAGAATCATAGCCATCTGTGCCCACACGCTAAGATTTTAGCCCCGGCACATGACGCACCGCGGGCATGCAAAATACCATAAATTAGATTTACAATATTTTATAAAGATCGGGGCTGCTGCATTTACTGCAGCAGCCCCGATCTTTGTTTTCTAATTAATTCTGCTGTGTTGCCTTTGACATAATTTCCTCTTGGGTCAGACCGTGATTATCCAAAATTGCTGTCACGCGCCCTTCCGCCATGACTAATACCCTGTCGGACACACCCAAAATCTCCGGTAATTCGCTGGAAATCAGGATAATGGCAATTCCCTCTTTCGCCAGCGACTCAATGAGTTTATGTATCTCTGCCTTGGCACCTACGTCCACGCCGCGGGTCGGCTCATCAAAAATAATTAGTTTGGGATTTTTGGCAAACATACGGGCCAGACAACACTTTTGCTGATTTCCGCCAGACAGGTTACCAATTGGCTGCATGTCGGTGGGGGTCTTAATGGAGAATTTTTTAATATACTCCGCTGCAATGGAGCTTTCTTTTTCTTGGTCAATCATGCCAAATCTCGAAATGTCGTCTAACAGGGCAGTCGAAATATTCTCCTTTACCGACATAAGCGGGACAATCCCCTCCCGCCGCCGATCTTCTGTAACATAGCCGATGCCGCAGTCCAGCGCCGCTTTGGGGGAGTGAATGCGAACCGACTGGCCTTCCAAAAAAATTTCACCTTCCTCGTAACGGTCTAGCCCAAAGATACACCGAGCTACCTCTGTGCGGCCTGCACCAATGAGTCCGGCCATACCTAAGACCTCTCCCGCACCCACAGAAAAGGACACATTGCCAAAGACCTTGTTTCGCCCAAGTCCATTTACCCGTAGTACCTCTCGGCCAATTTCCACGCGCTCACGTGAAAATACATCCCCCAGGTCGCGGTTGACCATGTAGCGCACCAATTTCTCCTCATCCATCTCACCGATGGGTCGTGTAACAATGTGTTTGCCATCCCGCAGGACAGTCACTTCGTCGGCAATTTCAAAAAGCTCCTGGATGCGGTGGGAAATGTAAATAATCGCAACACCTTGAGCCTTCATCGTGCGGATAAGGTCAAAAAGAATTTCCTTGTCTGATTCCGAAATAGAGGAGGTAGGTTCGTCCATTACCACCACTTTGGCATTGGAGTCAAATGCCCGGGCAATCTCAATCATTTGCTGATTGCCAACGGTAAAGCTATTGGCCTTTCGAGCCGGATCAATTGTGATGCCAAACCGCGCAATCGTCTCCTTAGCCGCAGCCTTCATTTTGGAAACCGCGATAAAACACTTAAGCCTGCCTGGCTTTTCCTTGCCCAGGAATACATTCTGTGCTACCGAGAGCTCTGGAATCAGGGTTAATTCCTGATATATAATAGCAATTCCCTTTTCCCTTGAATCCTGAGGATTTTTGACGTGGAGGCGCTTGCCATCTACCAGGATTTGGCCGTTGTCCATAGTATTGACGCCAGAGAGAATTTTCATCAGCGTAGACTTACCGGCTCCGTTTTCTCCTGTCAAGGCATGCACGGTTCCCGCCTTGATAGTAAAGCTCACGTCGTCCAGAGCCTGGACTCCGGGGAAATACTTACTCACATGGTGAAAGGTAAGACTCTCAAAGTTACCAATCTGCTGTACCTCTCCGCTCTCTGTCTCATCAGCTTGAGCCTCTGCGTGTTTTGCCCCCATGCGAATTTCTTTACGCGTAGCCAAAGAAGTGGACACTTGATCCGCCAGAACAGCGAACAAAATAAAGGCGCCCTTGATAATGTAGTTATAATAGACCGGAATGTTAATCATGTTGATGCCCATGAGCATAACGCCCATCAGCAGGGTGCCCAGCATGGATCCCCCCAGTGTTCCCGCACCGCCTGCCAGGGTAATGCCTCCCAGCACCACCGCAGTAATAACATCGAACTCGGTTCCTGTGGCAGCCAAAGGCTGCGCGGAAGTGGCCCGGCCGATGGTAATGATGGTAGCGACACCCACCAGCAGCCCCATAAACGCATAGACACATAGGGTCTGAAGGTTGGAGTTAATGCCAGTTGCTCTGGCGGTAACCGGATTTCCACCGATAATGTATGTCTTGCGCCCAAAGGTGCTTTTATTGAGAAGCACGAAGGTCAGCACCACCACCGCAGCCAAAAGAATCACCATGGCAGGCAGTTTAAAACCGAACACATCGATGCTTTTGCTTCCAAAGTAATTAAAGTAGTCATTAGCAACCACAATACGGGTGCTGTTGGTAAGGTAAAGTGTGAGCCCCCGTCCCAAGGACATGGTTGCCAGCGTTGTCATGAAGGGCGTAATCTTTAAATAGCCAATTAAAAACCCGTTGACCGCTCCCATAAGGGTACCGACAACCATGGCGGTAATGAAGCCCAGTGCCGCAGAGGTGACGGTATTGCCACCGGTTGCGTTGATAACCATGGCGGTAACGGCGCCGGTAAAAGCAATGTTAGAGCCCACAGACATATCAATGCCGCCCGTGAGGATAACAAAGGTCATGCCACAGGCCAGAATTCCCAGCACCGAAGATTGGCGCAGAAAGTTCGTGACGGAGGCAAGGCTCACATAGTTGGGTATGGTAAAGGAATACAGCAGGATAAACGCGAGCATAATGCCCACCAGTATCAGGTATCGCTTACCCCTCTGCCTGTCCAGCATGTTCTGTTTTTTGTGATTTGTATCCATAGTCACCCAACCTCAAGTTGATATAGTAAGGGCTTGGGGTAGCCCGGAGAAAGAAGTTTTCTTCCTCCGGGCTGCCCTCTGTGGTCACATAGTAGCGCTTAGCCGGTAAAGGCAGGCGTGTAGACCTCGGGGCCAAACTCAGTCGCGTAATCCTCCGCAATTTTACGTGCCTCTTCCAGGGATACGATGGTCATTTTCTCGCCATCCACAACGTCAATACCCTTTTCCTCAGCCATTTTCTTAAGGTCATCACTCATAATTTTATAAGTTTTAAGGAACTGGGTCTTGTCCATCTGTGCATCGTTGGCAATGAAGGAGCAAAGCGCTGTAAACCAGTAGCCAATACGGGCATTTCCGGTTAAGTTCTCCAAAATGTAGTCGCCATTTTCAAAGTTTTTCAGGCCGTCGGTGTCTCCGTCGTTAGAAGACATGGGAATATTTTTCCCGGAGTTCTGCACGGCACGGAGCACACCGTAACTCATACCATCCTGGATAACATGGACATGAAGCACATCATCATTGGAACGAATAATATCCTCGGCAGCGGTCATAGCGGCGGTGGGATCCCACTGGCCCAGACCAGTGGCCACCTTCAGGTCAGGAAATTCTTCCTTCATAATTTTCTCAAAGCCATTTTGACGGTTATCCGAGACCAGGTTACCGGGAGCGGCGGCAATCAAACCAATGGTCCCCTTTTGGCCTGCATAAATGTTTCCAATCATGCGGGCAGCAAACTGAGAGTCAATGTAGTCGGGGTAGATTGCGTTAAAATTGTCTGTGCCCTCGATGGGAGAGCCAATGGCCAGCACATCTACGCCCGCATCAGTGGCTTCATTGACGACAGAGACCAGACCTGTCACATCAACGGAGTCAATCATAATGACGTCTACGCCCTGCTGTACAAAGCCGCGGATCTGGTCAATCTGAGTATCCAGGTTGCCGTCGCAGCCCTTCCAAATGAGTTCAATACCATAGTCAGCCGCTGCCTTTTCAGCGCCCTTTTTAATATTGATAAAGCCGGTGTTGGTGTAGTCAATCATGGCCATACCCACAGTAATTTTACCACCGTCTGTCGGTTGTGTACCCTGGGACTGCTCAGGTGCTTTGGAAGGAGACGGTTTGCTTGCCGCCGGTGCACAGGCAGCTAAGGAAAGTGTGAGTGCAAAAGACAATGCCAGTGCCAGAAGTCTGTTCTTTTTCATTTCTGATTCCTCCATTTTTATTTTTAAGGATCATCGACCCTTAGGGAACTTTATTTGCGCTTTTTAAAATTAAAGACTGCATCGATGACGATGGCCACAAGGATAATAAGCCCCTTAACGGCAGTCTGCGCGTTGGAGGTAATGTGCAGGAAGGTCAGTGCGTTGGAAACGACGCCAAGAATCAGCACACCCAAGATGGTGCCAGAGACACTGCCCTTGCCGCCGGAAGGACTGGTTCCTCCGATAACCGCGGCCGCAATTCCATCCATGAGAAATGTGCCCTCCAGGTTGGGTGCGATTTGCCCCAAACGGCAAACAGCAATAATTGCCCCCACACTGGTGCAAATGCCGGCGTAAACGTACACCAACCATTTATACTTGGTCACATTGATTCCGACATAGTGGGTAGACTCCTCGCTGCCTCCGATGGCGTATACATACGTACCCGCTTTCGTACGGTTCAGTATGAGTGAGGTTAACAGGCACATGCCTAAAAAGATTAAAAAGGGTACCGAAATAACGCCAAACAGATTGCCGCCGCCAATTATAAAGGTGACAGGATCCGTTAAAAATGCAAGTTGGCCTTCCGAAATAAGTAGTGTCAGCCCTTGGCATAGTGCCATCGTAGCCAATGTGGCAACAAATGGCTTGAGTCGGCACTTTGTTACCAGCATTCCATTTACTGCACCCAATGCAGCCCCGGCAACCAGTGCAGCCAAAATCATAGCCAGCACATTTTCCCCGGTGTTAAAGTACATGACACCGGCAAAAACACCTACCATTGCCAACCCGGCACCGCTGGAAAAATCCAGTCCGCCGGTAATGATCACCATCATTGCCCCCAGCGCCACTATACCCATGGCCGCAACTTGCTGAAAAATGCCGTTAATGTTATCCCAGCGCAGGAACATGGGATTCCCCACCGAAATGACCACGACAAGCACTGCCAGAATGCCCAGCGCCACCCACCTCTGGGTTGGTACCCGCACAAGTGCACTTTTTATTGCACCCGTATTTCCATCATTGTTACTCAAGGTAGCTTCCTCCGGTTCCAGTCAAATCTATTTTCCTGTTCCGTTTCTTGGTCAGCGCTTAATCTCCACAGGCAAATTGGTCTCCAAAGATTTAAAGCAAGCGTCAATGGTGCGGACGGCCTCGATGGCCAAGTCAGTGTCCACCAAATAGGGTGCACCCGAAAGGGTTGCATCTACAAAATGTTGCAGCTCCTCCCGCACCTTGCCGGCTGTGTGGCCAAAATACTCGGGCCAATAAGTAAGGTCGGGGTAACATACACCAGTTTCGGTATGGAGCTCAAGCCCCTGATTTTTGATATCGATATAGCTCACACCCGTTGTGCCCACCACCTCGGCACAGGCGACAAAACCAAGCGCCTCGCTCTCCGGTAACGCCCAGCAGAGCTGAATACAGGCCACGATACCGTTGTCAAAGGTAATTGTATTAAAAACAGTGTCTTGGGCACCAAAGGAGGCGTTCTTCTTGGCCACCCACTGGGAGTACACCCGCACAGGAAGGGCAGGCTTGGCAAAGAGAAGCATAGCTTCAAAGTCGTGAACGCCCATGTAGTGAAAAAAGCTAACCTTGCCGCCCAGGCGCTGGGCGGTGGATTGACAGGTAGAGCGCTTGAGGTAGAGGGAAATAATATCACCCAGCTTACCCTCACGAATGGCATCGGCCGTGTAGCGGTAGCGTCCGTCGAACTCGCATACATGGGCCACCATAAGGCGCACACCGTTCTCATCCACTGCTTTTTTGATCTGCATGGCCTCGTCGGCATTCTTTGCAATGGGTTTTTCCAGCAAAAGATTTAACTTATGCCGAGCCACATCCACCGAGGGCTTTAGCTTATAGTCCTCGGACACGCAGACCGATACCGCATCCAGCTTCTCCTTGTCCATCATCTCATTGTGATCGGTATACCAGGCCACCCCGTATTTTTCACCCACCAGCTTAGCGGCAGCGGGATTAATATCACAGACCGCTACCAAGTCGGCGTTGGCAAGCTGGTCAAATACATCTGCATGCTTTTGCCCAAAAAAGCCGCATCCAATTACGGCAATCTTTAACTGCTGTTCCATCATTCATTCTCCTTTTTGAATTAGTTGTCCACCATGCGAAAATCAATGTTGGAGGGCGGGAGGAGCTCCTTGCGCACTTCTTTGTACAGCTCTTCGGTGAAGGGTACCCCCTGACGCTTGGCGGTCTGCTTCGCGGCATATTTAAACCACATATCCACCAAAAGGTTGTCGCCCTCACGGATATGGGCAAATTCCCGTGAAACCAGCATCTCCACAAAATCAATCTTATCTAGCTCCACGGCGCTGTACCCCACTTGCATGAGGATGCGCTCATTTTCCTTTAGTGTATCAGGAAGTTTTTGATACAGATTCCAAATTTGTTCATACTTATTTGTTTGGATAAGCAGGTCGAAATACTCCTGTGTAAACGCAGGGTCGATGGTGTAATGCTCCATCTCCCACGCATCACGCATTAATGTCTCTGCCAGGTCTATATTCCCTTTACGCTGAGCAGCTATTGATAGATTGCGCAGGGCCCACGGGCTTCTTTTTTGGGTGACTGAACGCGTCCACTCGTCAATTCCGCCCTCAAAGTCAAATTTCTCATACTTCATTACGCCTAAGTGCAGACGGGCAGTGGCGTTATCTCCCTTTTCCGCCACGCTTGTCTCCAGCAGGGCCTGCCACTTTCCGTCAGTCATCCAAGATGCAGGTACTGAAAGTGCGTCCAACTCGGTCATGGCGCCGGTTTCCAGCAAGGTAACCCATGGAAGCTGTTCTGCCCCGATGGTAGCAGCGGGGAACTCCAGGTACTCCGGCATAGGCGCCTCTTGGCTATACTCCCGCCGCATTTGCTCCAGTGCACCCCAGCCTGATCCACAAGATAAAACTTGAGTCACCTTCCAATCGGCCATTTGTGCAAAGCGTTTATCCGCCTCCAGCATTGTGCTCTCCGGCAGAGCAGCTTCAATCTGCTCGCTTACATAGGCCCTGGATTTGTTCCAGTCCTTATCGTAGGGAGCCTTGCGGTCCTGAAAGGTCGTTGCCCCAAAGGCTTGTAGAAAACTCATGGATGTGTGGCCCGGAATTTCCACACCATTAAGCTGTGTAGGCGCTAGACCCGCTTGCAGTTCAATATAGTGACTTCCCTCGCCCGGCACGCTTAAGTAGTCACACCAGCGCAAGCCGCCTCTGTGGCTGCCCCAGCAAAACATTTTGCGGTACCGCAGCGGCTGTGTAGAACGGTCAAAGTAAAGTGTACCGTCATCATAGGCGGCCGCACTCCACGGTGACTTGTCCGCTTCTTTATTTTGAAAGAAAAACTCGTTAGCATAGTTGGAGTTGTCTGGGTAGGTAGAGTCAAAATCCGGCAGCGTGGGCAGCACCGGCAGCTTTGCATGACCAAATATGCGGACAGGATTCACGTTATTTCCGATGCTTTCCGGCCTAAGGAACATGACCTCGTCTGTGCCAGAAAATACACGCACGTTATGATGTTCCGGCAGGGCCGCATTGGTCCACCAGTAGGTAGGCTTACACTCCGAGTCATCATTAACCATCCGCATATAGGCGTATAGCACCTCGCTTCCCCGGGGCAGGTGAAAGTCTATGTGGTAAAAAATTCTCTTACAGCGTTCATAATCATACATGCGGACAAATTCATAGTCCCCCTGTCTCACCTTTGCAAAGAATACAGGAAGATTAGAGGTAAAGGTGTGTCCGTATTGTGCAACATTCCACTCCACGCCGCCCGAAAACCAAGCATCCAAAATGCCAAGGTTAGCGGGTTGGTAGACCGGGTTGCGAAGAAATACGTCCTTTCCAGTCTTTTTGTTTACCATGGAGTACAGACGCCCGCCTTGCTCCGGCAGGAACTCCACTCGCATCAGGTCATTTTCCAGCACAACGGTTTTAAGCTCTACCATCTTTTTATCTCTGTCGTATTTGTCGTAAAGGCGGTAAGGCAAAACCCGGTAGCCGGTCTCATTACCCAGATTTTTCATTTCCTCCTCGGTCAGGGTACCATCGCTTTTGGAAGCTTTGTCCTTAACCGGGTCACGAAATATAGGAAGTGGATTGCTGCCATGCACAAAGGTACCCGGAATCCTGAGTGTCGAAAGAGATACTTTCATTGCGTCCTGTCACTCCTTAGAATAAAGTCTTTACCGCGTCCATTTTATTTATATTGCTTTCAATATTATGTTATTTGCTTTTTTGTCATTATAGCACCGAAGCACACCCTTGTATTTGTCTTAATAATCAGCGAATTTGCACAAATCTTTTCGACTTTATTTTATTTTTTTATATATATTTCGACATGATTCTGCTGTTAACGACCTGCTAAATACAAAAATTTTACATAGTTTTTTCCACAATTAATTTATTGGGCCTGTTCAGCTTCATTTTAAACTTTGGTTAAATACAATTAGCAACATAGCAATTATTTAAAGCAGCAACACATAGCAGGTTTTTATGTGAATAAGCTAATCCTTACTTGCCATATTGGTTTTGCTTTAAAATCTTTGTACGATTACATCAATTTGTTTTATCTCAACATGTTCGGTGTTCCTTAATGCAAAACGAGCAAAACTTCTCAAAAGAAGTTTTGCTCGTTTTGCAGCTTTTCACCGAATTGCTTTGGCGTATTCCGTTGGTGTAATTCCAAACTGTTCTTTAAATTTACGTGAAAAATGATGAATTGTAGCAAACTGCAGCTCAGAAGCAATTTGGGTAAAGTTAAGTGTCCCTTCTCGAATAAGCCGTTTGCTCTCCTCAAGCTTAATTTTGCTCAGGTATTTACTGGGCGATGTGTTAAGGTATTTTCGAAATAGCGTCGCCAGATAGGGGGTGCTGACACTAACCTCATGAGCCACCGCAGCTACTGTCAGCTTATCACGGTTATGCCCTGCTATAAACTTTAATGCGCGGCTAATAATTTGATTGCCGTTATTGTCGGCAATCGAGGTTTCCAGCTTAATATTTTCACGTTCTCCTAAGGCAATTCTTAAAATGTGTAAGATGCACTCCTTCAAATAGCAGAGGATCATATCATCGCTAAGATTATCATCATTTTCAGTTTCTGAAATTAATTTTTTTAAAATGTTTGCAACATTAGATCCAACTTTAAACTTTCGATAGAGAAGCAATCCCGCATTATTATAATTCATGTCAAAGGTAACTGTAATAAAACTGGCTGAACTGTTTGCATCTGCATACTGCATATGCCACTGTTTTGGTCCGTAAAACATCAGTTCGCCTTGTTCTAAGAAAAAGTCCGTTCCGTTTACAATACTGTGAAATGCTCCTTTGTCCACATAGGTAAGCTCAAACATGTCGTGCTGCTCACCTTTAAAGAAAAAATTCTTCTCCTTTTCCTGATAAAACAGTGTGTAAATATCTCGAAGTTCTACCCTGGGCGATATCTTAAGGTCTCTCGCATTTTTAAACTCCGCCTCCTGCCGAACCCGACTATTAACTTTATGTGCTACACGTACTGTGGCGTTTGCATGGTAGGGAAGTAACACGTAACCTGTGCCGCGGTAAAGGTGAACAGGTTTGTCCAGATAGAAAAAGCTGATATCCTGTCCTGCCTCCCGCTGAATCCCCAGCACCACCATGCCACGTTCAAAATCAATATAAACATCTTCAGACTCATAGCAAATAGAGAAAGCACCGTCTTCGTGCAAAGCAATTAGTTTTTCTTGCCATTCAATGCCTGTTGGAAACCCTCGATTAGGCAATCTATCATGAAGAACTTGGCCACAATTCGAGAAGGTTAATACGTTTAAGTTCTTAATCACCTTCAATCACTCCCCCCGCTTAAAATTTAAACTTTATGTAATTTCCACTAACGCAGCCAGCGCCGCTGCACATAAGCATAGCATATCACATATAAATATAAAATTTTTGTAGTGATTGTACCATGAAATTTTTTAAACTACAACATTTTCCATTCCTAAATTGTTATAAGCGCATTATTAAAAAATTTTGGCAACCAGGAAACCGCATGTACAGGACATCTATTATAAAATACATAAAAAAAGTTCACCCTAACATCAGTCAAGGTGAACCCTTTTTATATTTAATAATTTTGAATCGTAATTTCGAAGTAAGCCTGAGGATGCGCACAGACGGGGCAGAGCTGAGGCGCTTCCTTCCCGACATGGATATGTCCGCAGTTGCGGCACTTCCACATGTACTCGTCGCCACGCTGAAAGACCACGCCGCCTTCAAGGTTCTTTAAAAGCTTCAAATAACGCTCCTCGTGCTCCTTTTCAATTTTGCCTACCCCCTCAAACAGGAAGGCCAGCTTGGTAAAGCCCTCTTCCTTTGCATCTTCAGCCATGTACTTGTACATGTCGGTCCACTCGTCATGCTCACCCTCGGCAGCATGCTTTAGATTTTCCATGGTATCGCCGATGCCGCCTAGCTCCTTAAACCACAGCTTGGCGTGCTCCTTCTCATTGCCGGCAGTTTCCTCGAAAATAGCGGCAACCTGCTCATAGCCCTCTTTCTTGGCCTTGCTGGCGAAATAGGTATACTTGTTGCGGGCCATCGACTCCCCCGCAAACGCCTTCCAGAGATTGGCTTCTGTCTTACTGCCTTTCAATTCCATGTTGTATACTTCCTTTCTGTTTTTAGAAACGCTCTAGTCTTGGCTTTTCCAATAACCATGTAAATTACAGAGTTCATAGGCTGTCACAGTTCCATCCTGGCTGAAGGTGTGGAGCACCGGCTCGTCGCCGGGCTGCGGAAAGCGCATGGTCACGGTATCGCCGGTGACAGCTGCAATGATGGGTAAATAGTGCTCTGGGAGCATAGGGTGGGCGACAGATCCAACCTTTACATCCACAGCAAATCCGCTGCCGTGCTCCCTCTTTTCCACCACAGGGACATGCTTCTCCAGCACGCCATCAGTGGTATTGGGCACCAACTCGCTCATAGCCTCGCCGCAGCAAAAGACAGGCACCCCCTTGTCCACTACCTTAAAAACCACGTTACCGCAATGTGCACATCGATAAAGCTTGAGTTCCATCGTTTACCCTCCAATTTTAAATTAAATTTTTTCCAAAATTATTATTAAGAATTATTCCTGTTATTATACTAGCAGACTGGCAAGTAAAAAGCAAGCCCTATTTAGAAAAAATTTTACCGTTATCGGCACACGTGTAATTAATAAAGAATCACATATAATATGAGACGGATGGAGAACCAATTACGAAAAAACAAAATAACCGGGAGGAAGCAATATGAAGCGGAGCTTAGCTCTTTGCGGCCTGTCGATGGCTCTTGTCGTCGCAGTGACCGGCTGCACCGCCTGCACTAGTAACAAAACCCCCAGTGTAACCCCCAGCGCCACCCCCAGCAGCACCGCAAAGCCCAGCACAACACCCAGCGCCACCGTAACACCCAGCCACTCTCCCAGCGTTGCACCCACAGATAAGGCCGAGGGCGCTTTGGACGAGGCCGGCAACGCCGCCCGCAACGTGACCCGCGGTGTTGGAAATGCCGCCCGTGACGTGGTTGACGGAGCAGGCCGCGCCGTAGAGGATATGGGCCAGGCCGCCCGTAACGCGGTGCGTTAATCACAAAATTAAAATATTAGCCAAGCACAGAAATAAGGGTAGGTATCCGTTTGACGGATACCTACCCTTATTTCTTAAAACAGTCCGGTAATCTTGCCGCTTTCGTCTACGTCAATGTTCTCGGCGGC
>CAZDDZ010000022.1:0-14333 GCA_964504285.1 uncultured Pseudoflavonifractor sp. | reverse complement strand
CCGCACTTGCGGAGCATGACCACGCCGGGCTTAAAACAGTCCGGTAATCTTGCCGCTTTCGTCTACGTCAATGTTCTCGGCGGCGGGGGCCTTAGGCAGCCCCGGCATGGCTCCCCACACGGCCCTGCCGTGTGGGGGCCCCTTTATTTCACTCAAATCGTCGGAAGTTAATTCCGACGATTTCAAGGTTTTGGCAATGCCAAAACGCTTGTACACCGCACTTGCGGAGCATGACCACGCCGGGCTTAAAACAGTCCGGTAATCTTGCCGTTTTCGTCTACGTCAATGCTCTCGGCGGCGGGGGCCTTGGGCAGCCCCGGCATGGTCATGATGTCGCCGGTCAGCGCCACAACAAAGCCTGCGCCGGCGGATACCTTGAGATTGCGCACCGTAACGCGGAAGCCGCATGGCGCGCCCAGAAGAGCCGCGTCATCAGAGAAGGAGTACTGGGTTTTCGCCATGCAAATGGGCAGCTTTCCATAGCCAAGCTCAGTGAGCTGGGCGGCCTGCTTCTTGGCGCCGGGGGTCAAGTCCACGCCGTCTGCATGGTAGATTTTGGTCGCAATGGCATTAAGCTTTTCCTCAATGGAAACCTCGGTATCATAGCTAAAGCGGAAGTGATTTTCCTCCTCGCAGAGACGCAGCACCTCTTGCGCCAGGGCTACGCCGCCCTGGCCACCTTTGCCCCACACCTCGGAAAGGGCTACGTTGACACCCAATTCCCGGCACTTATCCTCCACCAGCTTGAGCTCGGCCTCACTATCGGTGGGGAAACGGTTAATGGCCACCACGGCGGGCAACCCGTAGACCTGGGTAATGTTTTCCACATGCCGGAGAAGGTTGGGCAGCCCCTTTTCCAGCGCCTCCAAATTTTCGTGATTCAGCTCGGCCTTGGCCACGCCGCCGTGGTGCTTAAGGGCGCGAACGGTGGCGACAACGACCACAGCCGCGGGCGTCAGGTTCCCGTAACGGCACTTAATGTCCAGGAACTTTTCGGCCCCCAGGTCGGCGCCAAAGCCGGCCTCGGTGACCACATAATCCCCAAGACGAAGGGCGGTATCAGTGGCCGAGATAGAGTTACAGCCGTGGGCAATATTGGCAAAGGGACCTCCGTGGATCAGGGCGGGCGTATGCTCCAGCGTCTGCACCAGATTGGGCTTGATTGCGTCCTTGAGGAGGGCGGCCATAGCGCCCTCCGCCTTCAAATCGTGGGCGGTGACGGGCTTATCCTCCCGGGTATATCCTACTACCATGCGACCCAGCCGTGCCTTCAAATCCATCAGGTCGGTAGCCAGACATAAAACCGCCATGACCTCGCTGGCCACGGTAATATCAAAGCCATCCTCACGGGGTACGCCGTCCACCTTGCCCCCCATGCCGCAGACAATATTCCGAAGCTGGCGGTCGTTCATATCCACGCAGCGTTTCCAGGTAATGCGCCGCACATCAATCCCCAGAGAATTGCCCTGCTGAATATGATTATCCAGCATTGCCGCCAGCAGGTTATTGGCTGCGCCGATGGCGTGGAAGTCGCCGGTGAAGTGGAGGTTAATGTCCTCCATGGGAATGACCTGGGCGTATCCGCCGCCTGCCGCGCCGCCCTTAACTCCGAACACCGGACCGAGAGAGGGCTCCCGCAGCGCCAGCACTACCTTCTTTTCCAGCAGGTTCAGCGCATCCGCCAAACCCACGCTGGTGGTAGTTTTCCCCTCCCCCGCCGGGGTGGGATTAATGGCGGTAACCAAAATAAGCTTACCCTTTCGGGGCAGCGCTCCGATGGCGCTCACGTCCAGCTTGGCCTTAGTGTGACCATAAGGCTCCATCATGTCGCTTCCGATACCCAGCTTGGCGGCAATTTCGCCAATGGGCAGCGGGGTGGCCTCCTGGGCAATTTGAATGTCGGTTTTCATACAAATTTCCTCCTTCATGCGCCCTAGTCTGACCTATGTAATTCGGCTTCTGATTATACTGGTCAGGCTAAAAAAAGGGCGCACTTATCCAAGTAAGTGCGCCCAGACGGTCGGCTTTTCACTGCTATACTCCATGTGGTATCTCCCACTTCCGTCAGTCATATAGCTTTTCTTTAGCATACCACGGCGGCGGCAGGGCTGTCAACAGTCCGAGAGCGAAAGCCGGAAGGCTCGTCAGCTCTCTAGCGGCTCTTTTTCCAGCAGCTTTTGATAGGTAACCTCCATGCCGAACGCGCCCAGTGGGGCAGTGATCAGGATGGACAGCACTGCCACAGACAGCACCAGCTTTCCGCAAGGTAGTCCCACTGCCAGGGGGATGGAGCCGATGGCTGCCTGTACGGTTGCTTTCGGCAGGTAAGAAATGACGCAGAACATCCGCTCCTTCCCGTTCAGTTCCGTCCCGGCCACACTTAGGAGCACACCCACGCAGCGGAATATTAGCGCGATGAAAATCATCACTACGGCACCGGCCCCCGCCTCCAGGGTATACCGAACGTCCACCGCCGCTCCCACCAGCACAAACAGGATGACCTCGGCGGCAAGCCAGAGCTTTCCAAACTTTTCGGATAAGCGCTTTGATACAAAAACCGTGCTTTTAATCTGGAGCGCACAGGCCATACTCATCACCGCCAGCAGGCCGGACACCGCCACCAGGTTTTTAAGCCATACCTCCACAGCCAGCAGCAGAAAAGAAAGTCCCAGTACAATAATAACCTTTACGCTGTTTCTCACGCAGCGCGCATGGGCGTAGCTGGTTTCAAAGAACCAGGCAAGTAGAAGCCCGACCACCGCACCAAGGATAACCCCCAGAACAATGGAAATCGGGATATTAAAAAACGCCAGCATGGAAGCAGACTCCCCCTGGGCAATACCCACAAAGGTGGAAAACAGCACAATCACAAATACGTCATCCAGAGAGGCTCCTGCCAGGATGAGCTGAGGAATACTCTTTTTTGTGCCGTAGCGCCGCTCCATCAGCTGCACCATTTTAGGCACCACCACAGCGGGGGACACCGCCCCCAAAACCGCACCCATAATGGCTGCCTCCATGGGTGTTACCCCCATGATAGCGGGAGCAAGCAGCACAAACGCGACGATTTCAAAGACTGCCGGCAGGAAGGACATGAGCACCGCAGGGCGACCTACCCTTTTCAAATCCTTTATATCCAGGGATAGTCCGGCCTTGATGAGAATAATGACCAGCGCCATCTGACGCAGCTCTGAGGAAATGCCCAAAATTGAGCTGTCCAACAGGTCTAGCACATACGGGCCCAGCACAATGCCCGTGACAAGCATACCGATAATGCGGGGCAGCTTTATTTTTTGACAGATCATCGCCATGGCAAGCCCCACCAAGAATATGAGTGCGAGAGAGGTTAACATCTACATTTCTCCTTTAGACGCAAAAAAGCCGATGCTTTCTGCGATGTAAAATCACAGAAGTCATCAGCCCAGTGAGCGGTTTAGGTTTCCCAAGGGAGAACTTCATTCCCATTAAAATGAGTATACCGCAAGTACAACGCTTCGTCAAGGCTAATTTACGCCATATCGGTTCCAATTTGCCTGTACTTGCTATCATTTTGCACAGATTGCCCATGATTCTTTTGTGTTCTTTATCTATGTTGTCACAGCACAATTTTTATGGTACAATATAACCGATCAAAGCGGAGACGCTTTGGCGTGATTAGGCGGGCGGCGCTACTCCATTCCAATAGCTCCGTCTTTGCCATAAAAAAGGAGGAGACCAAACCCGCCGGGCCGGCGGTGCGGCAGTGTGGAGACCTGCCGTAACGCGTCAGGGGTATCGCTCCCTTTACGCAAGGCGATAGTAGCAAAGGCTTTATCGCTACGGCTCTTATGCATGGCAACTTTGGCGCTGAAGAACATCAAGAAAATTTACGACAAGAATGTGGTGGCCGTCCAGAGCTTTAATTTGGACATCGCCGACAAGGAATTTATCGTACTGGTCGGGCCTTCCGGCTGCGGTAAGTCCACCACCCTGCGCATGATTGCCGGTCTGGAGGACATCTCCGAGGGCGATCTTTTCATTGGCGACAAGCGAGTTAACGACGTTGAACCCAAGGATCGCGACATCGCCATGGTGTTCCAGAACTACGCGCTCTACCCCCACATGACCGTGTATGAAAATATGGCCTTCGCCCTCAAGCTGCGCAAGATGCCCAAGGACGAAATTGACCGCAAGGTACGCGAGGCTGCCGAAATCCTCGACATCACCTCTTACTTAGACCGTAAGCCCAAGGCGCTCTCCGGCGGTCAGCGCCAGCGTGTAGCCATTGGCCGCGCTATCGTCCGCGAGCCCCAGGTGTTCCTCATGGACGAACCTCTCTCCAACCTGGACGCCAAGCTCCGTAACCAGATGCGCGCCGAGATTATTAAGCTCCGCCAGCGCATTGACACCACCTTTATTTACGTGACCCACGACCAGACCGAGGCTATGACTCTGGGCGACCGTATTGTCATTATGAAGGACGGATTTATCCAGCAGATCGGCACGCCTCAGGACGTGTTTGACCATCCTGCCAACATCTTTGTGGCCAGCTTTATCGGCTCGCCCCAGATGAATATGTTCCCCGCCCGTCTGGAGAAGGATGGTTCCGGCTACTACGTTTTGTACGGCGAGACCCGTGTGGCGCTCTCTGATAAGATTCAGAAGAATCTGGCTGCCAAGGGTGTGGAGTCCATGGATGTAACTTTAGGCTGCCGCCCCGAGCACCTAACCCTGAAGCAGGCCGCCGGCCCCGATACCGTCACCGCTCAGGTGGATGTGTCCGAGATGATGGGCAGCGAGGTTCACCTCCACGTCATCGCCGGCAGCAAGGACGTGGTCCTTCGTATTGCCTCCACCGATCTGCCCGAGCAGCACCGTGCCGGCATCCCCTTCGGTACCCAGGTTTACTTCTCCTTCCCCGAGGCGCTGGTTCACCTCTTTGACCCCGCCACCGAGAAAAATTTGCTGGGTTAACTACAACATAAATCATCGATTAGGCCACCAGCTCTGTTTAAGACAGAGCTGGTGGTTTTTTAACAGTGCGGCAGCGCAAGTTGCCGTCCGTTTATGGTGCCGCCATGGCCAACTGATATTTTCCCACTAATGGAATCCTAATTTTCGGTAGCCATCTTTTTTGACCGGCTCATTAAAACATGTTTTTTCGCTTAGACCCGCCTGTATCATCCGCCCCTCTCCCCTACGTGCAAAAATAAATACTCCCCCAGCGAAAGACAGCTCGCTTTTTCGCCGTCTCTCCCAAGGGGAGTATATTATATTGGATAAGCTGTCCTGCTTTTGAGCAGGCCCGCTCTATTTGAGGTTAAAAAATGCCCCTCTGCCCCAATATTGGGCCGCCTCACCCAGTTCCTCCTCTATACGCAGAAGCTGGTTGTACTTGGCTACCCGATCGGTGCGGCTGGGCGCACCGGTCTTGATTTGTCCGGCGTTCACGGCCACCACCAGGTCAGCGATGGTAGCGTCCTCGGTCTCGCCGGAGCGGTGGGAAACCACGGCGGTGTACCCCGCCCGGTTAGCCTTTTGAATGGTGTCCAGCGTCTCGGTCAGGGTGCCGATTTGGTTGACCTTAATAAGCACCGAATTTGCCACCTTTAAATCCAGCCCCTGCTGCACCCGCGCGGCATTGGTGACAAAAAGGTCATCGCCCACCAACTGAACACGATCGCCCAGTGCCTTGGTGAGCATGGCCCAGCCCTCCCAGTCGTCCTCGCCCATGCAGTCCTCCATAGAAATAATGGGGTAACTGTCAGCCAGCTTCTTCCACATATTTACCATTTGAGTTCTGGTCATAGTCTTGCCCGCCTTGGGCAGGGTATAGGTACCGTCCTCCTTGTTGTACCAGTCGGAGACGGCGGCGTCCATGGCAATCATAAAGTCCTCGCCCGGCTTGTAGCCCGCCTTTTCGATGGCGGAAACAATGCACTTGAGGGCGTCCTCGTCCCGCTTCAGATTGGGAGCGTAGCCGCCCTCGTCGCCTACTCCGGCGGCGGGAGTGCCATTCTCCTTCAGCACGGACTTGAGGGTATGGAACACCTCCGCGCACATGCGCAGAGCCTCATGCCAGGAGGGCGCACCCACAGGCATAATCATAAATTCCTGAATGTCTACATTGTTGGTGGCGTGGGCACCGCCGTTTAAAATGTTCATCATGGGCACCGGCAGCACCTTGGCGTTTACACCACCCAAATACTGGTAGAGAGGAACCCCCAGACTCTCAGCGGCAGCCTTGGCGCAGGCCAGACTCACCCCTAAAATGGCATTTGCCCCAAGGCGCTCCTTGTTGGGAGTGCCGTCCAGCTCAATAAGCGCCATATCGATGGCGGTCTGATCCAGTACGTTCATGCCGATAACAGCGTCCGCGATTTCGGTATTAACGTTAAAAACCGCCTTTTCCACCCCCTTGCCCAGGTAGCGGCTTTTGTCGCCGTCCCGCAGCTCACAGGCTTCGTAAATGCCGGTGGAAGCGCCCGATGGAACGCTGGCGCGTCCCATAACCCCGTCCTCCAGATAGACCTCTACCTCCACGGTGGGGTTGCCGCGGGAATCCATAATCTCCCGGGCAAGCACGTCTAAAATTTCAATGACCTGTTTCATCAGCAATCTTTCCTTTCCGCTTTAGCTTTCCGTTGGGCCGCGATACCTCATTATCTCCGCAACCTTGCCAAAATAAACAATATGGGGCGGGGCAAATTGCCCCGCCCTCAGACTGTCGACAAAGTCGCCAGTCTGAGGGTGATTTCGGCATTTTGCCGAAATCGGTCGCCTGTGGGCGGGTTCCTGCACGTGAAAGCGGGGGCTCCGCCCCCCTTTCACACTATCCCCCCGCTCAAAAACCTCGGCCTTTTGAAGTTTAATTTTAAAATCGCAGTTTTGGGAAAAGTATATGGGGCGGGGCAAATTGCCCCGCCCCATATAAGGATTACTGTTCGATTAAGGTCTTGCCGTCCATTTCGGCAGGCTTTTGAAGCCCCATCAGGTCGAGCATGGTGGGGGCAATGTCGGAAAGCTTGCCGTCCCGCAGCTTCACGTTGGCACCCACAATATACAGGGGTACCAGGTTGGTGGTATGGGCGGTGTAGGGGGTAACCCCATCCTCGTCCAGCATGCGGTCGGCGTTGCCGTGGTCGGCGGTAATGAGCGCCACGCCGCCCATGGCACGGGTGGCGTCCACCACCCGGCCCACGCACTCGTCCACCGTTTCAACGGCCAGGCGAGCAGCCTCGTACACGCCGGTGTGACCGACCATGTCGCAGTTGGCAAAGTTGAGAATAATCACGTCGTAAGCGCCGCTTTCAATGCGCTTTACCGCCTCGTCGGTGACCTCTCGGGCACTCATGTCGGGCTTCATGTCATAGGTAGGCACCTTGGGGGATGGGATGAGCACCCGATCCTCGCCGGGGAACACAGCCTCCTGCCCGCCGTTAAAGAAGAAGGTCACATGGGCGTATTTCTCGGTCTCGGCAATGCGCAGCTGGGTCAGACCCAGGCGAGAGATATACTCGCCGAAAATATTGTCCAGCTTCTGCTTGCCGAAGGCCACCGTGACATTGGGCATGGAAGCGTCATACTCGGTGGTGCATACGTAGGCCAGGGGGAAAAAGCCCTTCTTGCGCTCGAAGCCGTTAAAGTCGGGGTCTACCAGACTGCGGGTAATCTCCCGGGCTCTGTCGGGGCGGAAGTTCATAAAAATGACGCTGTCGCCCTCGCCGATGGTGGCGTCCTTGCAGCAGAGAATGGGCTCAACAAATTCGTCGGTAATATCTTTATCATAGGAGCTCTGCACCGCCTGTGCGGGGTCAGCGGCATAGGGAGCATCGCCCAGCACCAGCGCGTCATAGGCGCGCACCAGCCGCTCCCAGCGGTTGTCACGATCCATGGCGTAGAACCGACCGGAAATCACGCCGATTTGGGCGTTGCCAACCTCGGCACACTTGGCGGCAAGCTGCTCCACAAAGCCCTTCCCGGAGGAGGGGGGCACATCGCGGCCGTCCAGAAAGGCGTGAACATATACCTTCTCCAGCCCCCGCTGCTTGGCCATATCCAGAATGGCAAAAATATGGGTGATGTGGCTGTGCACGCCGCCGTCGGACAGCAGACCCATAATATGCAGGCTCTTGCCCCGCTCCTTGGCACTGTCCATGGCGCGGATATACGCCGGGTTTTGAAAAAACTCACCGTCGGCAATTGCCTTGGTCACCCGGGGCAGATCCTGAAAGACCACGCGGCCCGCGCCAATGTTGGTGTGGCCCACCTCGGAATTGCCCATCTGCCCCTCAGGCAAACCCACATCCAGACCGGAGGCTGAGAGCTTGCAGCCGGGGTTTTCAGCAAAGAGCTTATCGAGACGGGGCTTGCGGGCGTTAGCAATGGCATTGCTGCCATTCTCCACTCCCAGGCCAAAGCCGTCCATAATAATTAAAGTAGTAGGCGTTTTACTCATAAGATACCTCTTATCTATGTGTCACGCTCGCGTTAAGCGCATGGCCGGGTCTCTAACTCCCACGACTTCGCAAAAACGCCTTGCGTTTTCACTTCGCTCTGTCGTTAGCTCCCCTATGCGCCTACGCTTTCGCTTCTTTACTCCTGATTGGCCGCGTTGATAATTGTGGTAAAGTCGGCGGGCTTCAGGCTGGCGCCGCCAATGAGGCCGCCGTCTACGTCGGGCTGTGCGAGAAGCTCAGCGGCGTTCTTGGCGTTCATAGAGCCGCCGTACTGAATGGTAACGGCACGGGCCACACGGGCGCCGTACAGCTTGCGCACCACGGTGCGGATAGCCTCACAGACCTCTCCAGCCTGCTCGCTGGTAGCAGTCTTGCCGGTACCGATGGCCCAAATGGGCTCGTAGGCAATGACCACATGACGCATCTTATCGGCAGGCACGCCGGCCAGGGCACACTTGACCTGATAGGCAATCAGCTCCATAGTTACGCCCAGCTCACGCTGCTCCAGGCTTTCGCCCACACAGACGATGGGATACAGGCCAGCCTCCAGGGCGGCATGAACCTTCTTGTTCACGGTGAAGTCGGTCTCATTATAATACTGGCGGCGCTCGGAGTGTCCGAGGACAACATACTTGACCCCCAGTTCCTTGAGCATCTCGGCAGAAACCTCGCCGGTGTAAGCGCCGGTAGCCTCGTAGTGGCAGTTTTCGGCACCGATGGCAATGCGATTCTCCTTAAAGAGGCGCACTGCGGCGGGAATGTTCACATAGGGGACGCAGAGCACGACTTCGCACCACTTGGGCTTGCCCATAAGGGGTCTAAGCTCCTCGGCAAAGGTCTTGGTCTCGGACAGGGTCTTATTCATCTTCCAGTTGCCGGCGATGATGGTCTTGCGGTAACGACGATTCATAGTATTCAAATCCTTTCATATGTGAAAAAAGAAAAGCTTAAAAGAAAACGGACCACCTGCACAGATGCTGCCTTACAAGCACCCTTTCTTCTTGACTTCTTTTTTATTTATTCTTTGTGCCTTACGCGTCTAAGAGGCAGGCCACACCGGGCAGTTCCTTGCCCTCCATAAACTCCAGGCTTGCTCCGCCGCCGGTGGAGATATGGGTCATTTTATCGGCATAGCCCAGCTGCTGCACAGCAGCCGCGCTGTCGCCGCCGCCGATGATGGTAATGGCATCGGTCTTGGAGAGGGCTTCGGCCACGGCCTCGGTGCCCCCCGCAAAGGCGGCGAACTCGAACACGCCCATGGGGCCGTTCCAGATTACGGTGCCCGCATCCTTCACAGCGTTGCAGTAGAGCTCAATGGTCTCGGGCCCGATGTCCAGTCCCTGCCAGCCGTCGGGGATTTCGCCGGTCTTGACCACCTTGTGGTTTGCGTCGGGGGCAAATGCGTCGGCAACGACGGTATCTACGGGCAGAAGCAGCTTCACGCCCTTGGCCGCAGCCTTCTGCACCATCTCATTTGCGTAGTCCTGCCAATCGGCCTCCAGCAGGCTGTCGCCCACTTTGCCGCCCTGGGCAGCGGAGAAGGTGTAGGCCATGCCGCCGCCGATAATAATGGTTTGGGCAATCTCCAAAAGGTTATTGATGACGCCAATCTTGGAGGAAACCTTGCTGCCGCCCAGAATGGCCACCAGGGGGCGCTTGGGATTGGCCAGCGCGCCGCCGATGAACTCCAGCTCCTTCTGAATGAGGAAGCCGGACACAGCGGGCAGATAGTCGGCCACACCGGCGGTGGAGGCATGGGCGCGATGCACCGCGCCGAACGCGTCGGACACGTAAACCTCGGCCATGTCGGCCATAGCCTTGGCGAGGGCGGGGTCGTTCTTGGTCTCGCCCTTCTCAAAGCGGGTGTTCTCCAGAAGCATAATCTGGCCGGGCTGGAGGGCGGCGGCCTTAGCGGTAGCATCGGGGCCGACCACATCAGCGGCCATGATGACCTCCTTGCCCAGCAGCTGGCTCAGACGCTCGGCCACGGGGGCCAGGCTAAACTTGGCCTCAGGTCCCTCCTTGGGTTTGCCCAGGTGGGAGCAGGCAATGACCGCTGCGCCCTGATCCAGCAGGTACTGAATGGTGGGCAGCGCGCTGACAATGCGCTTATCGTCGGTAATGGCCCCGGTCTGCTTGTCCTGAGGGACGTTAAAGTCACAGCGGAGGAGAACCTTCTTACCCTTTACGTCAATGTCCTTTACGGTCTTTTTGTTGTAGTTCATAATGACACTCCTTTTCAATTTTGCAGGGGTATCGGCGGGAGCAGATCCCCACCCTACAAGGCCATCTCACCCTCGCCGGACAGTCCGGGGAAGGAAAGCTGGCGCAGAGCTTCATAGGTCACGATGGCTACCGAGTTGGCTAAGTTAAGACTGCGGGCATCCTCCCGCATGGGAATGCGGATACAGCGCTGGGCGTGCCGCTCACGAAATGCCATGGGCAGACCCGCCGTCTCCTTGCCGAAGAAAAGCCAGCAGTTGTCCCGAAACTGTGCCTCCGCGTAAGACTGGGGTGCCTTGGTGGTAGCCAGCCAGACATCCTCCGCCCCGGTGCGGGCAAAGAAATCGTCCAGCCCCTCATAAACCTGTAAGTCCACCATGCTCCAATAGTCCAGCCCTGCCCGCTTGACTGCCTTCTCCGAAATGTCGAACCCGAGGGGGCGAATCAAATGGAGGCGGCTGCGCGTGGCGGCGCAGGTACGGGCAATGTTGCCTGTATTCTGGGGGATTTCAGGCTCCACAAGAACAATATTCAGCATTTTGCGTACTCCCCCTTCTTTCAGCATTTTGTATTGTATCGCAAAGATGGTCAGAATTCAATAACAAATACGTCGAAAATACAACAAAACTTCCTTCCTTTTATCTCAAAACATTAAAATTACTACAAAACCGCCCGTGCCCCTTTATTGCTGGGAAAAGTTGTGCTACAATAGCAGCAATAACGACACTCCGGCGCGCTTTACCCCCAGCCAAAGGCAGCTTGGGCAGTCTTTAGTTCAGACTAAAAAATCGCTCTTTTTGAGCGAATAAGGTGGAATAACCGGTGGAAAGACAAAACAATCTGCTTCGTATTGTGGTAAAAGTAGGTACCTCCTCCCTCACCCACGACACAGGCAGGCTAAATCTACATAATATGGAGCGTTTGGCCCGCACGCTGGCCGATTTGGAGGGCATGGGTCACGAGGTAGTGCTGGTCTCCTCGGGGGCAATCGGGGTGGGCACTGTCAAAATGGGCTTAAAGGAGCGGCCCACCGAGCTGCGCATGAAACAGGCTGCCGCCGCCGTAGGGCAGTGCGCCATTATGCACCTGTACGACAAGCTTTTTGGAGAGTACAACCGGGTGGTGGCGCAAATCCTCCTTACCGGCGAGGATGTGGACGCCCCCCTTCGGTGTGAGCATCTGCACAATACCTTTGAATCCCTGCTGGAACTGGGCATCATTCCCGTAGTCAACGAAAATGACTCGGTCTCCTCCGCCGAAATCGAGACCGGAAAATGCAAGGTGCTGGGCGATAACGACACCCTCTCCGCCATTGTGGCAAGGCTCGTAAAGGCTGACCTGCTGGTACTCCTCTCGGACATTGACGGCCTTTACGACGCCGACCCCCACCAGAACCCCCATGCCAGGCTGATTCCCACTGTCACCGCCATTACCGACGAATTGCGGGCCATGGCCGGCGGCGCGGGCACCTGGCGGGGTACCGGAGGCATGGCCACCAAGCTCTCCGCCGCCGAGCTGGCCATGAACGCCGGGGTGGACATGGTCATCACCAACGGCGCGCGCATCGAGGATCTGTACGGCATCGTGGCCGGGGAGAACATCGGAACCAGGTTCATGGGACAGAATAAAAAATAAAGCTGAACCGTGAACGGTACATTCCAGACGAGCGGACAAACTCCCCGCTCTGTCAGCAGGCTGTCTCCATAATTGTCTCATTTTTTACTTATTAGGGGGTGCGTTTTATGACCGCTTTAGAGCTTCAGGGTCAGGCCGCTACGCGTGCGGGGCGTATTTTGTCCGTTGCGGGAACCGAGCAGAAGAACGCCGGGCTGGAGGCCATTGCCCGCAGTCTGGAGACCCATGCGGCGGAAATTTTATCGGCCAATGCCCAAGATTTAGCTGCCGGACGGGAAGCCGGTCTGCGGGAGAGCCTTTTGGACCGGCTGGCTCTGGACGAGGGCCGCATCGCAGGCATAGTAGCGGGGGTACGCCAGGTAGCCGAGCTGCCCGATCCCATTGGCCAGGTCATCGACACAGTCTGCCGTCCCAACGGTCTGCGCATAGAAAAACGGCGGGTACCCCTGGGAGTCATCGGCATTATCTACGAGGCGCGCCCCAACGTGACGGTGGACGCCGCCGTACTCTGCCTCAAATCGGGCAATGCCGTCATTCTCCGGGGCGGGAAGGAGGCCATCCGCTCCAACGCCGCCTTAACCGCCCTTATGCGTGGCGCGTTGAAGGAGGCCGGCCTGCCCGCCGACTGCGTGGCTCTGGTGGAGGACACCAGCCGGGAGAGCGCCCACGCCCTGATGAATCTAACGGGCTACCTGGACGTGCTCATCCCCCGGGGCGGGGCTGGTTTAATCAGGTCGGTGGTGGAAAACGCCCGCGTTCCCGTTATTGAGACCGGGGTGGGCGTGTGCCACATCTACGTCCACAAAAGTGCCGACCTTTCCATGGCGGCTGAAATCCTTTTTAACGCCAAGACCTCCCGCCCGTCGGTGTGTAACGCCGCCGAGTGTGTGCTGGTAGACCGGGCGGTTGCGCGGGAATTTCTTCCCATGGCGTACGCCCGTTTGGCCGACAAGCATGTCACGTGGCGCGTCTGTCCCGAGGGAAAGGACATTTTGGGAGACCGTGCGCAGAGCGCCGTCACCGGGGATTGGGACACCGAGTTTGGCGACTATATTCTGGCCGCCAAGGTGGTAGACGGCCCGGAGGAGGCCATGGACTTCATCGCCGCCCACGGCAGCGGCCATTCCGAGGCTATTGTCACCGAGGATTCCGGGGTCGCCCGGCTCTTTTTGGACAGCGTGGACGCAGCTGCGGTGTATTGGAACGCCTCTACCCGCTTTACCGATGGCTTTGAGTTCGGTCTGGGGGCAGAAATCGGTATTTCCACCCAGAAAATGCACGCCCGCGGACCCATGGGGCTTACCGAGCTGACCTCCTCCAAGCATGTTATTTACGGCACCGGGCAGGTGCGGTAGGCATAGAATAGGGTGTCTCCAAGTGGAGACACCCTTTAGCTTGTCAAAAAACGGCTATTTGAAATCGGATGTCAAAAGGCCGAGGTTTTTGAGCGGGGGGATCGTTTGAACGGGGGGCGGAGCCCCCACTTTCGCATGCAGGACTCCGCACACAGGCGAACGATTGCCTGTGTCGGGCACATACTCCGCCCCGCGACAGCATTCACGGTACATACGGCCCCTGCCGTATGAATTGCTGTTGGAGGTGCCACAGATGGAAAAGGCCATTGCATTTGCCAGTGACGGCGGTCTGCTGGTACAGGATTTGGGCCCCCTGCCCCCCGTAGAAAACGGCTGTATTCTGGAGCTTGCCCTGACGCTGGAGGCCGTACGCCCCGAAACCCGCACCGCCCTGGCCCTGACCCTGACCGAGCTGGATGAACAAGACAGGGAATATCCCCGCGGAACAAAAATTCTGCTAATCCCCGCCCACCATGACGAAGCACCTAAAAACCTTGCCGTACGGGATGTTCGCTTTATTCTCCCCAGCGAGCTGGACGTGGGCGGCGAGAGCGGGCGGCGCTTCCGGGTGACGGCAGAACACCAGTGCATCGACTGCCCCGCGGTTTGTCTCCTGCCTATAAGCTAGCACGGCTTGCGCGCAAGACAGGTACTCATTAAAAAAGAACGCCCGCCCCGCTTT
>CAZDDZ010000021.1:26318-31201 GCA_964504285.1 uncultured Pseudoflavonifractor sp. | reverse complement strand
CCTCGCCCTCAATGGCCTTATGCTTACCTGCCCGTACCTTTACCCGGTTGAGGTCAGCTCCCAGCTTTTTGTAGATAATTTCATTGACAAGGCTGGACTTACCTGAGCCGGACACGCCGGTGACGCAGGTAAAGGTGCCCAGTGGAATGGACACATCAATATCCCGCAGGTTATTTTCCGCCGCACCCCTGACCACCAGCATTTTCCCGCTGCCCTTGCGCCGCTCGGTGGGCACGGGAATCTTCTTCTTGCCGGAAAGGTACTGGCCTGTAATGGATTCGGGGGTATCCATAATTTCTTGGGCGGTGCCCGCGGCGATAACCGAGCCACCGTGCACACCCGCGCCGGGGCCGATGTCCACAATATAGTCTGCCGCGCGCATGGTGTCCTCGTCGTGCTCCACCACCAGAAGGGTGTTGCCCAAATCCCGCAGGCGCTTCATGGTAGCCAGCAGCATGTCGTTATCCCGCTGGTGGAGCCCGATGGAGGGCTCGTCCAAAATATACAGCACTCCCATGAGGGAGGAACCGATTTGGGTGGCCAGACGGATGCGCTGGCTCTCGCCGCCCGACAGGGTGGCTGCGGCACGGTTCAAGGTCAGGTACTGAAGTCCCACCGAGCGCAGAAAGCCCAGCCGCTCCTTAATTTCCTTCAAAATTCGCTCGGCGATGAGCATCTGGGTTTCGGTTAGGGTAAGACCATCCACGAAGTCCAGCGCCTGCACCACCGACTTGCGGGAAAACTCATCAATGCTGATTCCGCCCACAGTAACGGCCAAGGATTCCTTCTTGAGCCGCCTGCCGCCGCAATCGGGGCAGGGACGCTCGCTCATGCACTCCTCCAGCTCCCGGCGCATCCCGTCGGACTGGGTCTCCCGGTAGCGGCGCTCAAGGTTGTTGCAAATGCCCTCAAACGCCTGGAACAGAGTGCCCTGCCCACGCTCCCGGTCGTAGGTGAGTTTGAGCTTTTCTCCCTTGGTGCCGTAGAGGATGGTATCCACCACCTCGGGCGGCAAGTCCTTTACCGGAGTATTCAGCTTAAACTTATACTTTTGCGCCAGCGCCTCAAAATACATGCGGGAAATGCTGTCTCCCTTAATGTTGTTCCAGCCCGAGGCGGTCACCGCCCCCTCCAAAATGGACAACTCCTTGTTGGGAATGATAAGGTCGGGGTCAATTTTCAGCTGGGCGCCCAGACCGGTACAGGTGGGACACGCGCCGTAGGGGTTATTGAAGGAAAACATGCGGGGGGCAAGCTCCTCGATGGAAATACCGCAGTCCTCACAGGCGTAGTTCTGTGAAAAAAGAATGTCCCTGTCCTCGCCCACGATATTTACCACTACCAGGCCGCCCGCCAGAGTGGCGGCAGTCTCCACCGAATCGGTGAGCCGCTGGGCAATGTCCTCCTTGATGACCAGGCGGTCAATGACAATTTCAATGCTGTGCTTTTTGTTTTTGTCCAGCTTGATTTCCTCGGTCAGCTCGTAAATGCTGCCGTCTACCCGGGCCCGGACGTAGCCCGACTTGCGGGCGTCCTCAAAAATCTTCTGGTGCTCGCCCTTCCGGGCGCGAACCAGGGGGGCCAGCACTTGAATGCGGGTTGCCTCGGGCAGCGCCATAACCTGGTCGATAATCTGGTCGATGGTCTGCTGTTGAATTTCCTTGCCGCAGACAGGGCAGTGCGGAGTACCTACCCGTGCCCACAAAAGGCGGAGGTAGTCGTAAATTTCGGTAACCGTGCCCACGGTGGAGCGGGGGTTTTTGGAGGTGGTTTTTTGGTCGATGGAGATGGCGGGGGAAAGCCCGTCAATGTAGTCCACGTCGGGCTTTTCCATCTGACCGAGGAACATGCGGGCGTAGGAGGAGAGGCTCTCCACATAGCGGCGCTGACCCTCGGCATAGATGGTATCAAACGCCAGCGAGGACTTGCCCGAGCCGGAAAGCCCCGTGAGCACCACCAGCTTGTCGCGTGGGATATTCACATCGATATTTTTTAGGTTGTTCTCCCGCGCGCCTTTGACAAAAATATGGTCTAACATAGCTGGTTCTCCTTTGAATTCACTGGTTTTCCGGGTATTCCTCGGGGATAGGCTTGCGGACGCGGACTACAAAGTCCTCCCGTACCGCACCCCATTTTTTGTAGTTCTGCCAGCCCTCCAACAGGGTCATGCCGTGGTTCTCATCGCTGGGCGCATCCGGCCCGGGGTCAAACACGTCGTTTTCCCAGAAGCAGACCGGGCAGATGTAGGCAATTGCCTCCTCTTTGGGTACGGGGAAGGTATAGTAGCCACAGCAGGGGCAGGGGAAGCGCGGCGCGCCGATAGGCGGCCATATTTTCTCCGCCACCACGGATTGCAACGGCTTTTCTCCAGGCTCAACGGCCTCCGCCGCCCTGGGAAAAAGCAGTTCCCTTTCCCGCTCGCTCACCGCGCTCCCTCCGTCTCCCTATAATACTCATTCTCCGCCCACGATCTCCCGCTGTGCCTTCTTGGTCAGCTTTTCAAAAATCAGGCGGTAGGACAGGTCGCACATTTCTTTGAGCACATCGTCGGACAGGCCGCCGTCCAGCAGGACGGCATTCCAGTTGGCCTTGTCCATGTAAAAGCCGGGCAGTACCTCGGGGTAGGTCTGCCGGTAGGCCTCGGCCATGCGCGGCTCGCACTTGAGGTTCATAAGTGTATGTCCGCCGTAGGTCTGGTACTTCTCCTCCGGGCGGCAGATGGCTGCAAACATTTTGCCCCCGAGCAGGTAGCGCTCCCACTGCCACTCAATTTTAAAGTCCTTCTCGGCTCCCGGCTTTGCCAGCAGGTACTCGTTCAGCCACTCGTAATTCATTTACCCCTCACCCCGCAGCTTAATAATCTTGTCTCTTAAAATCGCGGCGTACTCAAATTCCAAAAGCTTGCTGGCCTCGCGCATTTCCTTCTCCAGCTTGGCAATGGCCTCCATGCGCTGGAGCTTGGTGAGCTGCCGGGCGTTGGGGTCGAATTCCCGTTCGGCCTCGTCGGCGGACTTGGAAATCTCAATGAGATTGCGCACGCTCTTAATGATGGTCTTGGGCACAATACCGTGCTCTTTGTTAAACGCGTCCTGAAGCTTGCGGCGGCGCTCGGTCTCGTCCATGGCCGCCCGCATGGAGGGGGTAACCTTATCGGCGTACATAATGACCAAGCCATCGGCGTTTCGGGCTGCGCGGCCAATGGTCTGGATGAGACTGGTCTCGCTGCGGAGAAAACCCTCCTTATCAGCGTCCAGAATGGCCACAAGGCTCACCTCGGGTAAGTCGAGTCCTTCTCGCAGCAGGTTGATGCCCACCAGCACGTCAAACACGCCAAGGCGCAGGTCGCGAATAATCTCCTGCCGCTGGATGGTGTCAATGTCGTGGTGCATGTATTGCACCTTAATGCCCGCGTTTTTGAGGTAGGCGGTCAAGTCCTCGGCCATTTTCTTGGTCAGCGTGGTAACCAGCACCCGCTCCTTGCGGTCGATACGCTCGTTAATCTCACCAATCAGGTCGTCAATCTGCCCCTCCACGGGGCGCAGCTCGATTCTGGGGTCCAGCAGGCCGGTGGGACGAATAAGCTGCTCCACAATTTGTCCCGACCGGGTGCGCTCGTACTCGGCGGGGGTAGCGGAAACATAAATAACCTGGTTAACCCGCTCCTCAAATTCCGGAAATTTCAGTGGGCGGTTATCAAAGGCGCAGGGCAGACGGAAGCCATAGTCCACAAGGGTAGTTTTTCGAGCATGGTCGCCATTATACATAGCCCGCACCTGGGGCAGGGTGACGTGGCTCTCGTCGATAAACATGATAAAGTCCTTGGGAAAATAGTCAATCAGAGTCATGGGCGCAGAGCCCACAGGGCGGCGTGAAATCACCCGGGAGTAGTTCTCAATGCCCGAGCAGAAGCCCAGCTCCTGCATCATTTCAATGTCGTACATGGTACGCTGTTTGATGCGCTGGCCCTCCACCAGCATATTGTTGCTCTCAAAAAAGGCCACCCGCTCCTCCATCTCCTGATAGATGTCCTGAATGGCGGCCTGCATCTTCTCCGGGGTGGAGACATAGTGACTGGCGGGGTAGATGGCAATGTGGTTTACCACCCGGGTAGGCGTACCGGTGACCACATTAATTTCCGAAATGCGGTCAATCTCGTCCCCGAAGAACTCCACCCGAATGGCAGTGTCGTGGGAGTAGACGGGGAAAATTTCCACCGTGTCCCCCCGCACCCGGAACATGTTTCGCTCAAAGGCAATGTCATTGCGCTCGTAACGGATTTCCACCAGCTTTTTCAGCAGCGCGTCCCGCTTCATCTCCTTACCGGGTCGGAGGGAAATCACCATCTGGGCATAGTCAATGGGGTCGCCCAGACCGTAAATACAGGAGACCGAGGAGACCACAATTACGTCCCGCCGCTCGGAAAGGGAGGCGGTGGCCGAGTGGCGCAGCCGCTCAATTTCGTCGTTGACCGAGGAATCCTTTTCGATAAAGGTGTCGGTGTGGGGGATGTAGGCCTCAGGCTGATAATAGTCGTAATAGGACACAAAATACTCCACGGCGTTGTTGGGGAAAAACTCCCTAAACTCGGCGCAGAGCTGGGCAGCCAGCGTCTTGTTGTGAGCCAGCACCAAGGTGGGCCGCTGTAAGCGCTCAATGGTCTTGGCCATGGTGAAGGTTTTGCCCGAGCCGGTGACACCCTTGAGGGTCTGTTCGCTCAGCCCCAGCTCCACACCGCTTGCCAGGGCCTCAATGGCCTCCGGCTGGTCGCCGGCGGGCTGGTATTCGGAGACTACTTGAAATTCTGGCATACGCTCCACCCCTTTTACTCTCACGCTTCGCACATCTCGCGGACGGGTCGCTTTCCCTCCGACTCCGGACGCAAA
>CAZDDZ010000021.1:0-26218 GCA_964504285.1 uncultured Pseudoflavonifractor sp. | reverse complement strand
TTTGCGTCCGTCGCTCCTGTCCAAGCGCCCCTGCTCGATGGCTCAGCGCTTCTATTGCTGTCACGCTTCGCACATCTCGCGGACGGGTCGCTTTCCCTCCGACTCCGGACGCAAACAGCCAGTTTCCCAACTGGCTTCGGTTTGCGTCCGTCGCTCCTGTCCAAGCGCCCCTGCTCGATGGCTCAGCGCTTCTATCGTACATACATTCTATCAAAACATTCGTTCTATTGCAATAGGTATTTGTACTATTTTGGTTAAATCCGCTCCAAATATCCGCTATCCCGCATGGAGACCATATCGTCGTCCACAAAAATCATATGATCGGCCAAAATTACACCTACCTGGCGCAAAACCTCTTTCAGATAGAGGGTGGTGGCCTTGTCCTCATCGGAGGGCAGCGCCAGTCCGGAGACGTGGTTGTGAGCTAAAATAATCTGGGCGGCGTTGTGGTTAAGGGCGGTCTCCACAATTTTCCGGGTGGCAATTTCCGCGGCGTTGACGTTTCCCTCCCCCACCTTGGGACAGCCCAGGTACTTTCCCTTTCCATCCATACAGAGGAGAAAAATCATCTCGTTCCGCGCGCCGTAAAAGTAGGGGCGGAGCACCCCCGCCGCGTCCCGAGACGAATCCACAATATCCTCCATGCTGGTTCTCTGGCTGTCGTACCGGCGGGAAAATTCCTTAACTAAACGAAACAGGGTAGCTGCGTGCTCCCCCACGCCGGGCGCCTGCAACACCGCCTGGGGGGTTGCGTCCAGCACTCCCGCAAGACTGCCAAAACGGGCCAGCAGCTCATGGGCAGTGGGGTTTACGTCCCCTCTGGGATTGACATAGAACAGCAGTAGCTCTAGCAGCTTGTGGTCGGGAAAGGTCTCTGGTCTAGCCAGGAACTCAGTTTTCATGCGTTTTCTATGCCCGTCGTGCAGTCCCACAGCTTTCCCTCCCTTCGGTCGGTTAAAAGAAAAGTGAACAAAGAAAAAGGAATAAAGCCGCCACGGCCCCCCCTTTTTTCTTTATAAATTACCGTGCGCCGTATTCGGCCAAATAGGCTTCCATTCTGCCCTTCATCTCATCGTCAATATGCACCTTGCCGTCCACAGGGTTATTGTGGAGGAAGGCAATGACCTCCCGCACGGTAACGATGGGGTAGACGGCAATGCCGTGCTCCTCACGCAGCTCGTCCAGGGTGGTCTTGTCACCGGTGCCCCGCTCCATGCGGTCTACCGATACGATAAGGGCGCAGAGATCCACCTTGGCCACATGGGTAAAGAGCTCGATGGTCTCCCGCACGGCGGTACCGGCGGTGACCACATCCTCCACAATGACTACTCTGTCTCCGTCCTGGGGCTTATAGCCCACCATGGAGCCGCCCTCGCCGTGATCCTTGGCCTCTTTGCGGTTAAAGCAGTAGGGCAGGTCGCGGTCGTAGTTGCGGTAGAGAGAGGAGGCCGCCGCCACCGCCAGCGGAATGCCCTTATAAGCGGGGCCAAACAGGCAGGTAACATTCTCGGGCAGGTTCTCTTGAATGCAGGCGGCGTAGTAGTCGCCCAGCTTGGCGGCCTGGGCTCCCGTTTTGTAGTTGCCGGTATTGATAAAATAGGGGGTCTTGCGTCCTGATTTGGTGGTAAAGTCCCCAAAGGTCAGTACGCCCGAGCGCACCATGAAGGTGATAAATTCTTCCTTATACGTCATGATAAAATCCCCTTTTCGTTGTAATCAGTCGAAATATTATACCACCGTAAGGACGGGTAAACAAGTACGGCTTCAAAAGGAAAAAAGAAAACAGATGGTCACGCCGCCGGATTTCATGGCGTGACCATCTGTTTTTAAAAATTCAGTGTGGCAAAGTAGTCCTCTGCCGTCTCGGCACGGCGGATTTGCTCCACGCTGCCATCGGGTTTCAGCATCAGCTCCGCCGAGCGCAGGCGGCCGTTATAGTTATAGCCCATGGCAAACCCGTGGGCGCCCGTGTCATGAATAAAGAGCAAATCCCCCCGCTCCAGCTCCGGGAGCATACGGTCTACGGCAAATTTGTCGTTATTCTCACAGAGGGAGCCGGTCACGTCATACTTATGGTCGCAGGGCGCGTCCTCTTTCCCCATGACCGTGATATGGTGGTATGCGCCGTACATGGCAGGACGCATGAGGTTGGCGGCACAGGCGTCCACCCCGGCGTACTCCTTGTAGGTGTGCTTAAAGTGGGTTACCCGTGTGGCGAGCGCACCGTAAGGCCCCAGCATAAAGCGCCCCAGCTCGGTGTAAATGGCCACGTTCTCCATGTCCGCGGGCACCAGAATCTCCTCAAACTTGCGGCGCACGCCGGCACCAATGGCAGCAATGTCGTTGGGCTGCTGGTCGGGCTTGTAGGGAATGCCCACGCCGCCGGAGAGGTTGATGAACCTGATTTCGCACCCGGTCTCCCGCTTTAGCTCCGCCGCCGTCTCAAAGAGAATTCCGGCCAGCGTGGGATAATACTCATTAGACAGGGTGTTGGAAGCCAGGAAGGCGTGGATGCCAAAATATTTCGCGCCCATGTCCTTGAGCTTTCGGAAGCCCTCGGTAAGCTGTTCCCGGGTAAAGCCGTACTTGGCGTCCCCCGGCGTGTCCATGACCTGATGGCCGTCCCCGCTGGCGCCGATGGTGAAGGTGCCGCCTGGGTTATACCGGCAGGAGATAGTCTCGGGGATATAACCAATGGTCTCCTTAAGGAAATCAATATGGGTAAAGTCATCCAAATTAATGGTGGCCCCCAGCTTGTCTGCCAAAACAAATTCCTCGGCGGGGGTATCGTTGGAGGAGAACATAATCTCCTCTCCTACCACACCGCATTTTTCGGCCAGCATCAGCTCGGTGAGGGAGGAGCAGTCCAGTCCGCACCCCTCCTCATGGAGCACCTTTAAAATGGCAGGTGTGGGGGTGGCCTTCACGGCAAAATACTCCCGAAAGCCGGGATTCCAGGCAAAGGCGGCCTTCAGCCGCTTGGCGTTCTCCCGAATACCCGCCTCGTCGTAGATGTGGAAAGGGGTGGGGTATCGCTCCGTAATAGTCTCTAATTGCGCCTTGGTCACAAAGGGTTTTTTCATTTCACTCACCCATTTTTCTATCAGGATGTCTTTCATGATATAAGAGAATGATGGTTCTTGTCAATTAAAACTGGACATTTGACTGCTTTTACGGTATACTCTTTCAGAATTATAGAAAGGTGTGGTGGAAAATGGCAGGAAAGCGCATTATCCAGGTAGAAGAAAAAGTCCCCGTTGGGCAATTGATCCCCCTCTCCATTCAGCATGTGTTCGCAATGTTTGGCGCGTCGGTTCTGGTTCCTCTCCTCTTTGGCATCAACTCGGGTATTGTACTCTTTATGAACGGTATGGGTACCCTACTCTTTATCTTTTTAACCAAGGGCAAAGCTCCCGCCTATTTAGGCTCCAGCTTTGCTTTTTTAGCGCCCGCGGGTGTGGTCATTGCCGAAAAGGGCTTTGAGTACGCGCAGGGCGGCTTCGTGGTGGTTGGTCTTTTGGGCTGTCTGCTGGCCTTTGTGGTCTACAAGTGCGGCACGGCCTGGATCGACGTAGTGCTCCCCCCCGCCGCCATGGGTCCCGTGGTGGCTCTTATCGGCCTGGAGCTGGCCCGCAACACCATTACCCCCAGTGCTACCGGCGCGGATCTCTCCGACGGCAAGCATATTGCCGTGTTCCTTGTCACCCTTTTGGTGGCGATTTTCGGTTCGGTGCTTTTCCGCAAGTTTTTCTCGGTCATTCCCATGCTCATTGCCATGGTGGCGGGTTACCTCACCGCTGTATGCCTGGGCATGGTGGACTTCACCCCGGTTACCACTGCGGGTCTGATTACCATTCCTCAATTTCAGCTGGCTAAGTTCGACCTCAACTCCATCATCACCATTGTCCCCGTGCTGCTGGTCATCACCGCCGAGCACATCGGCCACCAAATTGTTACCGGCAACATCATACAGCGGGATTTAATCAAAGACCCCGGCCTTCACCGCTCCCTGCTGGGCGATAACCTCTCCTCCGCCGTCTCAGGTCTGATCGGCTCCGTCCCCACCACCACTTATGGCGAGAACATCGGCGTGATGGCGGTCACCGGCGTGTATTCGGTGCAGGTCATCGCAGGCGCCGGTATCCTCTCCATCCTCATGGCCTTCGTGGGCCCCCTGTCCGCCCTCATCGCCACTATCCCCGGCGACGTAATTGGCGGCATCACCTTCCTGCTCTACGGCATGATCGGTACCTCCGGTCTGCGAATTCTGGTGGACAAGAAGGTGGACTACGCTAAAAACCGCAATCTGATTTTGACCTCGGTCATTTTCATCGCCGGTCTCTCCGGGCTCACCGTCACCCTGGGTGCGGTCAAGCTCTCCGGCATGACTCTGGCCGCCGTGGTGGCCGTCATCCTCTCTCTGGTTTTCTACCTGCTGGAAAAAGCAAAGCTGATGAATGATTAAGCGCTTCATTCCCTGTTAACGCAATTCAGATTACAATTTCCTCCCTTTTCTCCTATCACAGGTGAAGAGGGAGGATTTTTTTAGACAGCGACTACCGGCATCGCAACGCGGACATTCGCGGCAACGGCAAATGTAACGGCGGCCTACCACATGTTAAAGTGGTAGGCCGCCGTTATAAGTCAATGCGCAAACCGGAATTGCAATCCGTTTTTATAATTTTGAAAGCTGTCTGGTTCTCTTAGAGGGTTTCTGAAAAGTCGCTGTGTCCGGAATTTGGAACCAAAATTTTGTCAGGCAAGCCGTTTTTCAGCAGGAATCCTGGGCGGATTTCAAGGGAAAACGGCGCAACATGGCGAAATTTTTGTCTAAAAGACGGATACACGGACTTTTTAGAAGGGCTCTAGCGCGTTTCTACTCAAAAAAACGATTTTTCTTCTCATCGTCACACTTCCCACGAAGTCCTGCCTTGGCGGCCAGCCGCTCCAGGGCGGGAAGGTCGCGGGCTCCGCTAGGGCAGACCGCCACACAGTGCATGCAGGTGATGCACCGCGCCTTGTCGGTCTCGCTGGGCTTCTCCGGAGAAATCGCCCCCACCGGGCAGTCTTTCACGCACACTCCGCAGGCATTGCACTTTTTCCCTACCTTCGGCTTTACGGGCACACCCGGATAATCCCGGTAAGGGCGATTTCCCGGTATTCTCCCCTCCATGCGCTCCCGTCCCGCCGCTCTCGCTCCAAAAGCCGCAGCCTCGGTTAGATCCGCCTCATTGGGTCGCTTTGCCGCGATGGAAGGCACAATGGAGTGCCGCGCCACAAAAGCCCCGGCCGCGCAAACGGTGAAGCCCTGCTCGGTCAGTCCATCAGCCAGTTCTAAAAGTGCGTCCTCAAATTCCCGCGCGCCGTAAACCACAGCAAGGACAGCCCTGGTGCCGTTCCCCCGTAATGCTTTAAGCTTTTCAAGGGCGGGGGCGGGGACCCGTCCGCCGAACACTGGGACGGATACCAGCAGTACATCGTCCTGCCTCAGCTCCATCGGTGTGGTTTTCCCCATAAGATTCAGCTCCACCGCCGGGCAAGCAATTCCGCCGGCAATCGCCTGCGCGTAGCGCTTTGTACTACCGGCAGGGCTCCAATATGCGTTAATTATCCGCATCGCTTACCGCTCCGTATAGCTGGCGGAAAGCTTGGCCTTGCGTCCCCGCCATAGTGCCAGGATAAAGGCCACAGCCAGAATGGCGGCATTACCGATGAGCTGTGCCTTGGTAGAGGTAGCAATTAAAACCACCAGTGAAAGCACCGACACCGCAATGGACGCAATGGAAACGGTTTTAAGTACAACGCCCTTTACGTGGTAGGGGCTCTTATTCCACAGCTCGGGCATCACCTTGGGAAGCCGGATGGCACAGTAAGCAATTAAAATACGAATGCCGGTGGTGAGGAGCACCGTGCTGTTGGCTACCGTAGACAAATCCACGCCGCAGAGAATGGGCACCACGGCCACCAGCCAGATACCCAGCAAAATCCAATGGGTCGTGCCAAACTTCTTGTTCCGGGCGGTCAGCCCCTTGGGGAGCCAGCCATCCTCGCAGGCGCGCAGGACGGGATACACAAGGGAGCCGATGGAAAAATTCAGCGTGGTGAGCAAAGCAAAGATAGCACCGCCTACCACAAAAAAGGTATACATCGCACCGGGCATAAAGCTCTTGGCTGAGACCGACAGTGCCTTACCCGCCACCTGCTCCAGGGGCAGTACACCCGCCGCCACCGTTGCCATCACCGCATAGAGCGCCACAATACCCACGGTGGACAGGATAATGGCAAATGGAATATCCTTAGTGGGATTTTTGGCCTCGCTGGAGTAGTTGACCACATAGGTCGCGCCACCGGCGGCAAAGGAGAGGTAGACCGCCGCCATCAGGAAGCCGGACACCCCGCCGGAGAGGAAGCCGGGCATCTCAAAGTAGCCGGGCTGGATATGCCCCACGCCAAAGGCCACATAGGCCGCCAGCGCAATGGCCAGAATAGCGCACATGGCATTCTGAAGCCGAGCCGCCTGCTTTACGCCGAACAGGTGCATCAACACCAGCGCCGTCAGCACTACGAAGCACAGCAGCTTTTCGTTGACGCCGGGGATAATGGAGAGGAAATACTCTGCGAAGGATAGCGCATACATTGATAGGGCAAAGGTCATGGAAAGATTAATAAAGGTATAGATACCCGCCAGCTTTTTGCCGCTGAGAATGCCAATTTGCGAGTACTGCCCACCCAGGAAATTGGCCGTACCGCCAATGTAAATTTGGGGAATGGCTGCCAGGATGGTGATAAGACCGGCCACAATGAATGCGATATTGACGCTGCGTCCGGTAAAGCCGATGGCGATACCGGTCATTGTCATAATACCTACGCCGATGATATTGCCCACTGCCATGGATAGGAGGTCCATACGGGAAAGTTTCTTCTTGCTCTCGTCCGCCATGATGATTCTCCTCACTCTCTTTTTTATTTTTGAATACTCTATTTTAGCGCATCCGCCATACGTGCCAAGGCTTCTTGAATGATGGCGCGGGGCGCGCCGATATTGAAGCGGATGTGCTTTTCTCCGCCGGGGCCAAACCAGGTACCGGGCACGCAGACGACGCCTGCTTTCATGCATACCCGTGCCATAAGTTCATTGTCAGAGTATCCCATACCGCTGCAGTCCAGCCAGCAAAGGAAGGAGCCCTCCGGCTTGCGCACGCTCATTCCCGGAATATGTTTCTTCACATAGTCCACCACGAAGTCGGCGTTTTCCTCTAGATAGGCGAGCTCCTGCTCCATCCATTCCAGCCCCTCCGGAGACCAGGCCGCCGCCGCCCCCTCCAGGCCGAAGGTATTACGTACATCCAAGCTCATAGCCACCTGTTCTTCCTCAAATGCCTTGCGGAGCGTCTCGTTGGGAATGATGGCGGCACTGGCCTTTAGCCCCGGAATGTTAAAGGTTTTGCCGGGGGCAAAAAGATGGATGATAAAGTCCTCGTAGCTCTTATCCAGGCTTAGTATAGGATAATGCTTATGCCCCTCGTAAACAATGTCGGCGTGAATTTCATCAGATACCAGAATGACACCATGCCTTTTGCAAATATCCGCCACAGCCTGCAGCTCCACCTTGGTCCACACCCGACCTACCGGATTGTGGGGAGAGCAGAGCACCATCACCTTGTTGGCCGGATCAGCAGCCAGAATCTCCAGCTCCGGAAGATTCATGGTGCAGTACCCATTTTCATCGCAGAGGAGCTTGTTCTCCACCACCCTGCGCCCGTCCCGCCGGACAATACTGGCAAAGGGGTCGTACACCGGAGGCTGGATAATAACACCATCGCCCGGCGCACTAAAGCGGCGCACAGCGATGTTAATGCCCGCCACCACACTGGGTAGATACAGAACAGACTTCTCATCTACCTCCCAGTCAAAGCGAGTCTTTTCCCACCAGCGCACGGCTTCAAAAAATGGTTCCCCCGGGGCGCAGTAGCCGAAAATTTCCTGCTTGGCGCGCTCCTCAATTGCCTTAATAATCACCGGAGCACAGGCGAAATCAGTATCGGCCAGCCACATGGGAATCATATTTTCCGGTGGACGAACCCCCAAATATCCCGCTACCAAATTTGCGTTCCACTTGAGGTCGTTGGTCTTTTTGCGATCCACTACGCGGTCAAAATCGTACCTCACCGTTTCCTCTCCCCTCATTTACTTTAGCATATAAAGCTTTAGTTGCTAAAGCAATACTAATAAACAAACCCGTATCTGTCAATACGGGTTTGTGAATTTCTCCCTGTTTGCTAAAATGGCGCCCTGTTTTTTGTCAAAAACGCCTCCTGAAAAAGCTTTTCAGCGGCAATAAGCGCTTTGATGTCCTCGTCGCTATATCGGGAGAGCAGAGCGCTGATTTCCTCAAAGCAGGCGTTATCATAGGCCTGGTGCCGCTCACGGAGTGCCCTACCCGTGTCGGTAAGGGTCACCAGCGTCTGACGCTTGTCCTTGGAATCCTTGGTTCGTGTAATAAACCCCTTCCCCTCCAGGCGAGCCGCCATCTGGGATACGGCCCCCAAGGTCACGTCCAGCGCGGCAGCCAACTCGGACGCGGTGGTAGACTCCTCCGGGGACACCGCCATGAGGAAATGAACCTCCCTCATATAGAGCTCCTTACCGGGGGCGTACTCCCTGGGGTTAGAGAGATAGGTCATATGAGCCACCGTCGCGCGATGTTTTTCGTTTACTAATTGAGCAACCAGAGCTGTTCGGTCCATGAAACTGCACCTGCTTTCCGCATCCCATTATCGCAAAAAACAGGCCTTTCGTCAAGCTCCCCCCATGGTGCTTACTTTGCAAAGATGACCCGCACAATGCCGTGGGTGTCATAGTAGGCGGTAAAGCTATCGGTAAAGGCTTTGGCCGCCGACAGGGTCGTCCACTTGCCGGTGGTGGCGTTATAAACCTGCACATCCTCCGCCAGCGGCATGTTTGCCACACTGTCACTGGCGCTAAAATCGGCTCGAGTCAAGCCCTCTGCCGCTGTGAGGATAAGGATGGCCGCCGCCTTGCCTTCGCCGTTTTCCGCCACGCCGCCCACGGCTCCATCGGTAAAGCTCAAACCGGTGATGAAAGCGGAACCCGCCCCCTTGCTGTTTTCCACCGACACGGTTTTATTGGTATAGGTCATCGTGCCGCTGCCCCCCTGCTTCTCCCCGGCGTTAAGAATGCCGTAGGTGTAGCAGGCGCCGGTCACATCATCCAGCACCAGCAGATTCACCTCGCCCGCGGCATTGACGCCCGCATGGAGTATGTCGGCGGCCGAGACGGCGCCCACAGGAATATCGTCCAGGCTGATTTCGGTGAGCGCCGATCCGTTGACCCGCTCGTAAATCCTCACCCCATCGGCCAGTGTCAGCCCTTCCAGCGCCGTGCTCACGGACGTGTAGCTCAGGGCGCCGACCGACAGCTTCCCGGCGGCGGGGGCCGAAACCTTGACCAGGTGTCCTGTCAAACCAGTCGGTACCGCGCTGTACGGTTTTCCGGACACGGTAATTCCGGCGAGGAGCTCTACCTCGACCCCGGCGGTGCTTGCGCTTTTTAAAACCCCTACCATGGCTGCCGAGGACGCGGCAGACACAGCGCCGGTCACCTTGCCGTCTGCGTTAAGGGTAACCGTCAGCTTATCCCCAACGGAATATCCCTTAAGAGCGGCGCGCCCCTCGTCCGTGACAGAAAGGGCGGCGCCCAGCACGGTGACGGTGCTGGGCACGGCGGTGTTGGGGGTAGCGTCCTCATAGTAGCCGGTAATGGTGGCTTCGCTCCCCGCCGCCCGGGTCTTGACCCAGAGAAAATCAATTGTTCCGGCGGCGCTGTAATAGAGAATCACCTCGTCTCCCTTGCGCAAATCGTACCAGCCGTTTTCCCAGGCCAGACGTTCCTCGTTTAAAAGCAGCGCGGCGGTATTGGGAATGGTAATGCCGTTCAGTTCGCCCGCGTTCACGCTGCTCACCGTGACCGTCTTTCTCAGGTTACTGTCGGGCAGAAAGCCCACGGCGCGGCCCGCGCTGTCCAGCAGAAGGGTGCCCCGCTCACCCACCAGGGCGGCGGGCAGATTGGTTGCGGCGGTGTAATCGATCATGGTATTCCCCGCATATACGGTTATTTCCTGGCTATCCAGCAAAATGGCGCCAGAAACCGCGGTCACCGCCAGCCCCTGATAGAACGGTTTTCCATGGGCTGTATTCATACTGAGCATACGGTAGAGCATCCGGGCGGCCTCGCCCCGGGTCATAACCCCGTCGGCAGCGCTTGAAATGCCGTCCAGCAGCCCCAGATCCCGCCCCTTGGCCATGTAGTCCTCCGGCCAGAATGGGCCGATGTCGCTGTTCTGGTACCCCAGCAGATGAAGGGCAATGGTCACGGCCTGAGAGACTGTAACTCCGTCGTCAGGACCAAAGAGACCGTTACCATAGCCCGCAATCAGCTTCTCGCTGTATGCCAGATTGACGTAGGGTGCGGCCCAGGAGGCGCTCGGCACATCAGAAAAAAGGCTCTTGTACGCGCTGGAGCTGACCTGATCTCCGTGCCCCTCGGCCAGAACCGCCATCTTGCAAAACTGCGCCCGGGTAAGCCCTAAATCGGGGTAGTAATTGCCGTCCCCGCCCCCCGACACAATGCCCATACCCGCCAGCGTTTCGGCGGCCAGGGACAGCTCGGCGTCCGATAGGTCTGAAAAGGCCCGGGCCGCGGGAATGAAGCCCGCGATGATCGCCAGACAGAGCGCGGCGGCCGCAAGCATGGTCAGAATACGTTTCCTCATGAGTAAGTTCCTCCTTAATCTGCTCTGAGCGCGTCCACAGGCTGGAGATTGGACGCTTTAATCGCCGGGTAAATGCCGAACACAATGCCGATGATAACCGAAAAAGCAAACGCCCCCACCGTGATCAGGGTATTGGGAAATAGAACCAGATCGTACATGGCCTTGCCCAGCACCGCCGAGAGGAGGTAGCCCAGACCGATGCCAATAAGCCCCCCACAGCCGCTTAATATGGCCGCTTCCACCAGAAATTGCCCCACAATTTCCCGGCGGGGAGCGCCGATGGATTTTTTAATACCGATCTCCCGGGTGCGCTCGGTGACGGTGACCAGCATAATGTTCATAATTCCAATGCCGCCCACCAGCAGGGCGATGGCCGCAATTCCGCCCAGCACCACACTCATGGAGGTCATCTCGTCGTTACTCTCGGTCATGGCCGAGTTTCCGTTTTCCAGCTTATAGGTACCCACGCCGGTATCAACCTGCTGGGAAAGGTAGCTCTCCAGCTTGCCAATGACCGCCGTCATATTGTCCGACTTATCCACCTTGACGGTATAGTCGGTAATTTGGTCGGTGCTCAGAAGTGCCCGGGTAAGGGTATAGGGAATGACCACGGCGTTATCCATGGAATCCTCGGCAGATCCGTCCTTCTGGTAGTAAGTGCCCACCACGGTGAAGGGCTGGGCGTTGAGGTAGATGGTCTGCCCGACGGGGTCGGCGTACTGAAAGAGGGTATCGGCCACATAGGAGCCGATGATTGCCACCCGGCTGCGACTTTCCAGGTCATAGTCGAGAATATCCCGCCCTTTATTTAACGTGTAGTTATTGCACACCGCCCACTGGTCGCCGCCGAAGTAGACCTTGGTATCGGAGGTGGTGTTGGTGCGGTATTTAGCGGTCATGGCGGTGCTGAGCGAGGGGGACACCCCTTCTACCCGGTCGGAGAGGGTACCGTTACCGTAGTCGTAGAGCAGGCTCATGACATCGGGGGCACGGGTGCTGTCGTACCAGGTAAAGCTTACCGCTACCTTGTTAACCCCCAGCTTTTCGTAGTAGGCGGTAATGTCGGCGTTGTAGCCCGACACCAGCGCCACCAGTACCAGCACAGCGGTGACCCCGATGATGATTCCCAACATAGTGAGAAAGGAACGGCCCTTTTTCTCCCGGATGGAGTCCAGAGCCATGAGGAGTGAATTCATAGTCGTCATTCCTTTGCTATGGTATAGCGGATTTCTAGGGAAGCTCTAATTTAATCCAGTCGTGCAGATTAGCGCCGGAAGAAGGAGCGCGCCGACCTTTACGTTCGCCGCTAAACAGCCTCCCGCCCGTTATCTTCCCATTTGCTGTCGTGGATGATTTTACCGTCCATCATGCGCACGGTGCGGTCGGCCTGGGCGGCAATGCCGTTATCGTGGGTAATGAGAATGACGGTGGTACCCACCGCGTTAAGCTGCCGCAGAAGAGTAAGCACCTGCGCACCCGTCTTGGAATCCAGCGCGCCCGTGGGCTCGTCAGCCATGAGCACGGGAGAACCGGTGCTCATGGCTCGGGCAATGGCCACCCTCTGCTGCTGGCCGCCCGAGAGCTGGTTGGGTTTGGCCTCTGCCTTTTCGGCAATCTCCACCTTAGCCAGCGCCTCCATGGCGCGGTGGCGGCGCTCGTCGGCCTTGACCCCCTGATAGCTTAGGGGAAGCGCCACGTTCTGCCAGACTGTGAGAGAGGGAATCAGGTTGTAGCCTTGAAAGATAAATCCGATGCGGCGGGAACGCAGGTCGGACAGCTCCTTCTGGCTGCGCTCCCCCACGGGCACGCCGTCCAGGTAGTACGCCCCGGCCGTGGGCACGTCCAGGCAGCCGAGAATGTTCATCATTGTAGATTTGCCCGACCCCGAGGTGCCAATAATGGCCACAAATTCCCCCGCGTCAATTTCCAGGCTGACCCCATCCAGGGCGTTGACCTGGTTTTCCTGACCCTGGCCGTAAATCTTATAAACGTTTTCCAGCTTAATTAGGCTCATGGTGTACCTCCAGAGGAAAAGAATAAAGAGGGGTATCGGAAGGCATGCCTTGCTCATGCCGATACTTTTTCACTTTTTATTGCCCGGGCGGAACCATGCCGCCCATACCACCGCCAGAGAAGTCCGGGCGGGTGCCGCCGTCCCAGTTGCCGCCACCCATGCCGCCGGGGAAGGTCTGGGTGCTCTCCTCCTCGCCGCCCTTGCTGGTGGTGCTGCCCCCCGTGGGAGCCGCGCTCTGGTAGCGGGTAAATACCTCGGCATCCTGCTCCACCCCGGAGAGCACCCGGGCGTAGCGGCTGCCGGTAATACCCACCTCCACAGGCACAGCGTAGAAGCCGTCTGGTATCTCCACACCCTCCAGTGTAACGGCGTTTTCCGGCCTGGAATCAGCTTTTACAAAGACGCAGGTACCTTCGCCGGTACTCTTAAGCGCCGCCAGGGGAACCAAAACGCCCTCCTCGGCGTCCCCCACGGTAATGTAATAGGACACATTTACGCCGGCCGCCAGGGCTCCCCCGGCTGGAATTTCAATGGTAATGGGAAAGTAGGCCGTACCGCTGGAATTGGTGGCCTCATAGCTGATGGCGGTGACGGTGCCGGTGTACTCGGTGTTTTTTTCCGCTCCCGACTGCACCACTCGTACAGTCATGCTCTTTTCAATGCTGTCAATATCCAGCTCGTCGATATTGGCGGAAATCTGCATGGTATCCAGATTATAGACGCTCACCGCCGTCATGCCCGCCTGACGGGGGCGCTCCCCTTCCCGAACGGAAACCATAATGATTTTCCCAGCGATGGGGCTGGTAACCGTATATTCGCTCCGCTTCTCCTCCGTCTCGGCAATTTTCTCCTGAAGCGCTGTGATCTTGTCCTGAAGCTGGGCAATTTTCTGGCTGGCGGAGGTCACCTGGCTCTGGTAATCACTGCCGTCAATCGAGAACAGAACGGCCGCCTTACTCACCTTCTGGTAAGCCGCCCCTTTCACGGCGGAAATCTCGCCGGAGGCGGCGGCGGTAATGGTTTTGGAGGAATTATACTCCAGCAGCCCCTCAATGGCGGGATAAATTTTTTCACCCGACGCGGAAATCAGGTACCCTGCCCCCGTCATTCCCTCGGTCAGCGCGCCGGGATTATCCAGGGTCACTGTAACAGCAAAGGTACGGTCGCCCTCAGCGGTAATGCGTTCCACCTTTTGAATTTCGCTGACCGTCCCTGTCAGGTTCTGCATCAGATCGGCCACCGATATCCCGGCGCTCATGCCGAGATAGATTTCGCTTTCATAGGCGTAGCTAAAATATTGGGTGAGCTTCATGCTTTGGTCATCCACCAGCTGGGCAAGGCGGGCCCCCTTTTGTACCGTGTCACCCACGCTGACGCTCACCTCGGTCAGCCGTCCGGAAAAGGGAGCGGACACCGTGAGCGCGGACAGGGTCTCCTGCAAGGTGGCAAGCTGGGTGTAGCTGGTGTCCAGTTGCTCCTGGTAGTCCTCGATTTGGCTTTGGTAGTCCTCGATCTGATTGTCCAGCTCGCTGTCGTCCTGGGTGTAAAGTGGATCACCCACGGCCACCGTGTCCCCTGCCGAAACGAATACCTTCTCGATGGCAGCGGTAGACGCCACAGAGATGGTGGTGCTGCTGGCGGGGGTGGTGGTGGCGGTGCCCTCGATGGTGGTGGAGAGGGCACCGTAGGTGGTCTTTTCCGTCAGCGCGGTCTTTTCCTCGGTGCGAAAAAACAGCGCCTTTGCCCCCAGCCCGGCTCCCGCGCAGAGCACCAGCGCGACTGCCGCCAGCACCAGGGTCTTTTTTGTGAGGTGTTTCTTCATGTTTAAGCCTCCCACATTGTTTTGTCCCGGTCAGTATAGTGGGGCAACCTGAAATTACCCTGAAAATTTAAAAGAAAAATGTGAACTTACTGTAAAGGTCAAGTCAAAAACTGGATTTTTTCATTTCCTTTGATACAATTATTTCAGACAGATTAAAGGTTGGTGCATTAAAGTCTGCTTACCCTTGGTTGACAAAGTACAACACGGTTTTTAGGCACATGGCCGCGCCCCATGCTTTGTTATCCTCCTTGCCTTACGGCAAGTAAGGCTGTGTCGTCTGCCTTGCCTGGAGCACGGCTATGCGCCTAAAAACTCCGCAGGACCTCAGGCGCTAAAAAAGCAGTGTTTTAGAAGGCAGAGGACGCGGTCGGGCTGACGCCCGACAAGGACAATAACGCACTAAAACGCTGTTTTTCAGCGGCTAAGGCGTATTGTACTTTGTCAACCAAGGGTAGAGTCTTTCTAAAAAGTCCATGCATCCGTTCTTTTGACAAAAATTTCGGACACAGCGACTTTTCAGAAACACTCTAGAGCATGTTACAAAGGAAAGGTGCGAGGGATATGCGTGTTTTAATTGTTGAGGACGAGCTCCGCCTGGGGGAGGCACTGGGGCAGATCATGTCCGAGCAGCGCTACCAAACGGACACGGTTTCCACCGGCCCGGACGGGCTGGATTACGCCCTAACCGGGCAGTACGACGTCATTGTGCTGGATGTGATGCTCCCCGGCCTGTCGGGTTTTGAGGTTGCCAAGCGGCTGCGTGCCGCCCATATTTCCACCCCCATTCTCATGCTCACCGCCCGGGATGAGGTGTCCGACAAGGTCACCGGTCTTGACAGTGGCAGCGATGATTATATGACCAAGCCCTTTGACCCGGAGGAGCTTCTGGCCCGGGTACGGGCGCTTACCCGGCGGCAGGGAGAGGTGCTGGGTGAGAATCTCTCCTGCCACGACCTGACCCTAAACCTCTCTACCCGCGCTCTGTGCTGCGGCGAAAAGTCTATTCGTCTGGGCTTTAAGGAGTTTGAGGTCATGCGTCTGCTTCTCTCCAAGCCCTCGGCGGTGCTGCCGAAGGAGGACATCATTTCCCGGGTCTGGGGTCTGGAGAGCGAGGCCGAGGACAATAACGTAGAGGTCTATGTCTCCTTTTTGAGAAAAAAACTGGCCTATTTGGAGAGCGATGTGACCATTCGCACTGTCCGCAAGGTGGGCTATTATCTGGAGTGTCCGCAATGATTCAAAAACTCAAACGCAAATTTATTTTTACGAATATGCTGCTGGTCAGTCTTGTGCTGGCGGTGGTGTTTGGGGTACTGGTCGGCTCCAACTACCGGCAGTCGGTAAGCCAGAGCACCGGTGCCATGCGCATGGCGCTCAAATGGAGTGACGAAACCCCGCCCCCCCGCTTTGAGTTCGGCAGCCAGCCCCAGCGGCCTGACGGCGGTCAATGGGACGATAGGGGTGACGACGGTGAGAAGCGTTTTACCCTAGTACCCGTCTTTTCGGCCACGGTGGACGGTAGTGGTGCCGTCACCGCTACCCACTGGGGCGGCAATGTCACCGTATCGGACGAGGTGCTCCGCAAAGCCGTCGCCCAGGCTCTTGCCACCGGCGGGGACGAGGGCACACTTCCTCAGCTAAAGCTGCGTTTTATGCTGGAGCACAGCGAGGATGGCGTTCGTATTGCCTTCGCCGACCTCTCCTGGGAGTGGGAGAGCCTTCGGAGCATTCTCCTCTCCTCCCTGCTGGTGGGAGCGGGGGCGCTGCTGGTCTTTTACCTGGTGAGCCTTTTCCTCGCAAGGCTCTCGGTGCGCCCGGTGGAAACCGCTTGGGAGCAGCAGCGCCAATTTGTGGCCGACGCCTCTCACGAGCTTAAGACCCCGCTCACTGTCATTCTCGCCAATTCAGGGATTCTTCTCGCTCACAAGGCCGACACGGTGGAGCGGCAGGCCAAGTGGATCGAGTACATTCAGGAGGAGGCCAACCGCATGAAGGGCTTGGTGGAGGATATGCTCTTTCTTGCCAAGAGCGACGCGCAGCGAACCGGTTCCGCCGGGCGGTGCGTTGCCATGAGCGAACTGGTGACAGGCTGTCTGCTTCCCTTTGAATCGGTGGCTTTTGAAAGCGGCGTAACTCTGGAGGGTGAGATTGCCCCCAGTCTGACCGCCGTGGGAGATGAGGGTCAGCTGCGGCGCCTTATCTTAATTTTGCTGGACAACGCCTGCAAATACGCCGGGGAAAAGGGCCGGGTGGCAGTGCGGCTGGAGCGCGTCCAGGAAAAACTGCGGCTTACGATTTCCAACACCGGCCCGGCCATTCCGTCGGAGCATTTAAAGCACCTTTTCGAGCGCTTCTACCGTGTGGACTCCTCCCGTGCCAGGGATGCGGGTGGATATGGACTGGGGCTGGCCATTGCCAGGAGTATCACCGAAGGTCATAAGGGAAAAATCAGCGTTTCCAGCAGTGAAAGCAGTGGAACAGTGTTTACCATCACACTTCCCAGCGGAAAATAAAAAAGTGAGCAGAGAACCGACTAAGATCTGGTTTCCTGCTCATTTTTTTATCTTATTTGGCCGTAGTATGCGTTGGGGCCATGCTTGCGGGAGAAGTGCTTTTCCAGCACACAGTCGGGGGCGGGGGCGGCGTCGGCCTTCACCTGGCGGGTCAGCAGGCTCATACGGGCCACCTCCTCCAGCACCACCGCGTGATAGACCGCCTGGGCGGCATCCTTGCCCCAGGTGAAGGGGCCGTGGCTATGGCAGATGACGCCGGGGACGTGGGCGGGGTCGATGCCTCTGTCGGTAAAGGTCTCGATAATGACCTTGCCGGTGTTCTTCTCGTAGTCCTCGTCAATCTCCTGCTCGGTCAGGTGGCGGGCGCAGGGGATGGGGCCGTAGAAGTAGTCGGCGTGGGTGGTGCCGTAGGCGGGGATGTCCTCCCCTGCCTGGGCCCAGGCCACGGCATGGGGGCTGTGGGTGTGGACGATGCCGCCCAGTGCCGGGAATGCCTTATAGAGCTCCAGATGGGTCTTGGTGTCGCTGGAGGGGTTCAGGCTCCCCTCCACCCGGTTGCCGTCCAGGTCCAGCACCACCAGGTCGTCAGGCTTCAAGTCGTCGTACTCCACACCCGAGGGCTTGATGACCATAAGCCCCTGTGCCCGGTCAATGCCGGAGACATTGCCCCAGGTGTAGGTGACAAGCCCCCGCCGGGGCAGCTCCATATTGGCCTCATAGACCTGCCGCTTCAGTTCCTCTAACATGGCGCGGCCCTTATTTGAGCTTCCAGGCCAGGTCGTTGAGGAAGAGCTCCTGCTCCAGACCGTCGGGGGTGGTGTCCTTGTTGATGTGGACGAACTCGATGTCCATCATGCGGGCCCAGTCCTTCATCATGGCGGGGGTGGCGTCGTAAGAGAGGACGGTGTGGTGCGCACCGCCGGCGATGATCCAGCACTTGGCGCCGGTGCACAGGTCGGGCAGGGCGCGCCACATGACGCGGGCCACGGGGAGATTGGGCATATCCAGAATGGGCTTGACGCACTCGATATCCTGGCAGATCATGCGCAGGCGGCCGCCCATGTCGATGAGACTGATGACGCAGGCCGCGCCGGGGTGGCCCTCAAAGACCAGGCGGGCGGGGTCGCCCTTGCCGCCAATGCCCAGGGGGTGTACCTCAATGCGGGGCTTATCTGCCGCTACGGTGGGGCAGACCTCCAGCATGTGGGCGCCGAGGGAGTACTCTTTGCCGGGGGTCAGGTTATAGGTGTAGTCCTCCATGAAGGCGGTGCCGCCGGGCATACCCTGCGTCATGGCTTTCATGATGCTGGTCATGGCGGCGACCTTCCAGTCTCCCTCGCCGCCGTAGCCGTACCCCTGCTCCATCAGGCGCTGGGAGGCAAGACCGGGCAGCTGCTCCATGCCGTAGAGGTCCTGGAAGGTGTTGGAGAAGGCCATACAGCCCTCTGCTTCCAGCATCCTCTTCATGGCGATCTCCTCTTTGGCCTGATAGCGTACGGCATTCAGGTTGTCGGTGGCGATGGTGTACTTTTCGGCGTACTCGGCCATGAGTGCATCGACCTCCGCCTCAGTGACGGCGGCGATGTGCTCCACCAGCTGACCCACGGGCCAGGTGTTGACCTCCCAGCCCAGCTTGGTCTGGACCTCTACCTTATCGCCCTCGGTGACGGCCACCTCGCGCATGTTGTCGCCAAAGCGCATGACCTTGAGGGATTTGGAGAAGGCAACGCCCACGGCGGCCCGCATCCAGTCGCCCAGCTCGCGGAGGATTTTTTCATCCTGCCAATAGCCCATGACCACCTTGCGCGCCATGCGCAGCCGCGCGCCGATAAAGCCGTGCTCCCGGTCGCCGTGGGCGGCCTGATTCAGGTTCATAAAGTCCATGTCGATTTCTTCGTTGGGGATGTCCCGGTTATACTGGGTGGCAAAGTGGCAGTAAGGCTTCTGGAGGTTCTTGAGGCCGTCAATCCACATTTTGCTGGGGGAGAAGGTGTGCATCCAGGTGATGATGCCGGCGCAGTTGGGGTCGTAGTTGGCCTCGCGCACCACGTTGGAAATCTCCTTGGAGGTCTTGGCGGTCACCTTATAAACCAGCTTGCAGGGCAGAATACCCGAGGCGTTCATCTTCTCCGCCATCTCGGCGGCGCGGATTGCCACGGTGTCCAGCACCTGGGGGCCGTAGAGGAACTGACTGCCCACCACGAACCAAAATTCATAGTTGTAATTCATCCTAAACACTTCTTTCTAAAATCAATTCAGCGCTTGTACCGCCGCCCGCTCAATGGGCAGGCCGGCCTGATAGCGGATGTTAAAGGCCTCGAAACCCGCTGCATCGGCGGCGTCCGGGGCTATATCGGCCACCTTCATCCCGGCGAACACCTTCTTGTTTAAGTACGTCTCCAACGTTTCGCGCCCGCCCTTTTGCATCATAAACGCGGCGAGGATGGCCATGCCCCATGGCCCGCCCTCTCCCGCGGTCTCCATGACCGAGACAGTGGCGTTGCAGGCCGCCGCCATGAGCCGCTGGCCCACCACAGGGGTCTTAAAGAAGCCGCCGTGGCCCATGAGCCGGTCCACGGTCACCCCCTCCTCACGGCCCAGCAAATCCATGCCAATTTTCAGGGTGGCCAGACTGGACATGAGCTGGGCCCGCATAAAGTTGGGCAGGTGAAAGGCGCTGGCGGCAGATCGGGCGAAGAGAGGTCTCCCCTCCTCCATGCCGGTAATGGGCTCTCCCGAGTGGTAGTTGTAGAGTAGGAGACCGCCGCAGTCGGCATCCCCTTCCAGGGCCTTGTGGTAGAGGTTTCCGTATAGTTTGCCCATGTCTACGCTGTGGCCCATGGCCTCCAGCCCCTCCTTAAAGAGGTTGACCCAAGCATTTACCTCGGTGGTGCAGTTGTTGCAGTGAACCATGGCTACCTGCTTGCCGCTGGGGGTAGTCACCATGTCAATTTCGGGGTAGACCTTATGTAGCGGGCGCTCCAGCACCAGCATGGCAAAGATGCTGGTACCGGCCGAGACATTGCCCGTGCGCGGGGCCACGGCGTTGGTGGCCACCATGCCGGTGCCCGCGTCCCCCTCGGGGGGGCAGAGGAGGATGCCGGGGCGCAGGGTACCCGTGGGGTCCAACAGGCTCGCGCCCTCGTCAGTGAGACTGCCTGCGCACTCCCCCGCCGTCAGCACCCGGGGGAGGATATCCCGGATGCGCCAGGGGTAGCCCTTGGGAGCGGTCAGCGCGTCAAAGCGGTCGAGCATGGCAGCATAAAAATCGTTTCTGTCGCTGTCGATGGGGAACATGCCCGAGGCCTCGCCCACGCCCATAACCCGCTCGCCTGTGAGCCGCCAGTGGATATAGCCCGCCAGGGTGGTGAGGAAGTCTATCTCCCCCACATGCTCCTCCCCGTTCAGGATGGCCTGATAGAGGTGGGCGATGCTCCAGCGCTGGGGGATGTTGAAATGAAACTCCCTTGTCAGCTCGGCCGCCGCTTGCTCGGTGATGGTGTTGCGCCAGGTGCGGAAGGGTGTGAGCAGATTCCCCGCGCCGTCCAGCGGCAGGTAGCCGTGCATCATGCCTGAGACGCCGATGGCTCCCACGGTGGTGAGCGGCATACCGTACCTGCGCTCCACGTCGTCGGCTAAAGCCCGGTAGCAGCTGCGCAGGCCGTCCCAAATCTCGTCCGGGTGATAGGTCCAGACGCCGTTCTCATAGCGGTTCTCCCAATCGTGGCTGCCGGAGGCAAGGCTTCTGTGGTCCTCACCGATGAGGCTGGCCTTGATGCGGGTGGAGCCGAACTCAATGCCCAGATAGGTCTTGCTCAAATCAATCGTTTTCATGGTGGGTGCTCCTTTAGACAGTTCGGATGGAGGCGCGCTCCGCCACCGGGGGAGAAAATTCCATGGTGGCATTAAAGTCCGGCTCGTCGATAAGCCGAAGGATATGCTCGGCCGCCGTGCTGCCCAGGGCCTCCATGGGGTGCCCCACCGAGGTGAGGGGCGGTGTGCAGACAGTGGCAAGCGCGGAATCGTCAATGCTGGAGACCGACAGGTCCTCCGGCACCCGGATACCGCGCCGGGCAAACTCCCGGCAGAGGGTGAAGGCAACCTGGTCGTTATAGCAGACGAGGCCGGTACAGCCCTCGATGACGCGCTCCAAACGGGCAAAGTCCTCCGCCAGATGTGGAATGTCACCGGTGGCAAACCAGAGGACGCGGGAGGAATCCAGCTTGACCCGGTGCTCCTGCAGGGCGCGGATATAGCCCTCGTACCGCCTGTGGCCCTGCAGGTCGTCACACTGGAAGATGCCCGCGATTTTGCGGTGTCCCCGCTCCAGAAGGCAGCAGGTGCTCCGCCGCCCGGCCTCCACGTCGTCCATGCTCACATGGGGAAAAAAGGGCAGGGACGGGTAGTAGGAGTTGAAGAAAATGAGGGGTATCCCCTTCGTGTGTATACGGTGGTAGAGCGCGCTGTTGATAAGGGGCAGGCCGCTCTTGGTGGGCTCCACGATAAGGCCGTCCACGCCCTGCTCCAGCATAGAGGAGAGTACCCGCTGCTCGTTTTCCACCATATTGCGGGTGAAGGCCAGCTGCATACGGTGTCCTCTGGCGGTCAATGTCGCTTCAATCCCACGGGTGATGCCGGTGAAGATATAGTCGTCCAGATAGGTGGAGATGACGCCGATGGTACGGACGGGCTTTGTGGTTGTTCCGGCCATGGGCGCCGCCTCCCTGCTATTTCCTGTCACGCTTTGCACGCCGCGCGGTCGGGTCGCTTTCCCTCTGCCTCCGGGCACAGGGACCGGTTTGCGAACCGATACCTTGCATCCGTTGCTCCGGTCCGAGTTCCCCTAAGCGACGGCCCAGCGCTTTTCTTATTTCTTTCTCTTGCTCATCAGGTCGATGGTAACAGCGCCCAGCAGAACCAGACCCTTGACCACCTTCTGGGTATCCACGGTCCAGCCGATGAGGCTCATACCGTTGTTGAGCACGCCCATGACCAGCGCGCCGACCACGGCGCCGATGACGGTGCCGGTGCCGCCGTAAGCGGACGCGCCGCCGATGTAACAGCTGGCGATGGCATCCAGCTCAAAACCGTCGCCAGCCTTAGGTGTGGCCGAGCCGTTGCGGGCCGAGAGGACAATGCCGGCCACGGCGCAGAGGAGACCCATGTTGGCGTAGACCCAGAACATGACCTTGTCGGTCTTGATGCCCGAGAGCTTGGCGGCCTTGGCGTTGCCGCCGACGGCGTAAATCTGGCGGCCCACCACCATGCGGCTGGTGACGAAGGTATAGAGCAGCACCAGACCCAGCATGATGGCCAGCACCACCGGGAGACCCTTATAGCAGGAAAGCTGGATGGTGATGTAGTTGAGAATAAGAACGATGACACCCAGTTTTAGGCAGGTCTGCCACATGGGAGGGGTATCGAAGTTGTACTTCTTCTTGGTGGAGATGTTGCGCAGCTCCATGGCGATGATAATGATCGAGGCCGCGATGCCCGCCAGCAGAGCCAGCAAGTCTATCTTGGCGCCGAAAAGCTCCATCTGGAAGGCGGGGAGGTAGCCCGCGCCCACCTGATTGTAGGAGACAGGCAGGGGACCCTTGGTCTGACCGTTGAGAATGAGCATGGTGAGGCCGCGGAAAATGAGCATGTTGGCGAGGGTGACAATAAAGGGCGGGACGTGGAGCACGGCGATGAAGAAGCCAGACCACATACCGATGAGCAGACCGATGACCAGAATGATGGCAAAAGCCACAGGAACGGGTAATTTGAAATCCAGCACCATGATGGCACAGGCAGCACCGGTAAAGGCCACCACCGAGCCCACGGACAGATCCACGTTGCCGGTGATGATACACAAAAGCATACCGATAGCGAGGATGATGACGTAGCTGTTCTGCATTACCAAGTTATTAATGTTAATAGCGGAGGCCGCCTTGCCCCCGGATAGGCCGCTGAACACCAGGAAAATGGCCACCAGAGCAATCATCATTCCGTACTGCTTGAGATTAATGCCCCTCTTACGCTTGTTGTCCAAGGTCTTAGCAGGTTTACTCGCTGTCTGCGTTCCCATCATGCTTTCTCCCTTCCGATATGGCTCATGATCAGTCTCATGATGCCCTCCTGGCTCATCTCTTCCTTGCCAAGCGCTCCGGCGACCTCGCCCTCGTTAAGGACGTAGACCCGGTCGCAGATGCCGAGCAGCTCGGGCATTTCGGAGGAGATGACAATGACGGCTTTGCCCTCTTCCGCCAGGCCGTTAATGACGTTGTATATCTCATATTTCGCGCCCACGTCGATGCCGCGGGTGGGCTCGTCGAGGATGAGCACATCGGGCTGGGCCAGCATCCACTTAGAGAGGACCACCTTCTGCTGGTTGCCGCCCGAGAGGGAGCCCACCGTCTGGTCGATGGACTGGCACTTCACATTGATCCGCTTGCGGTAGTCCTCGGCCGCCAGAATCTCCTCGTTGCGGTCCATAATTCCCTGCTTGGAGAGGGGAGCACGATGCATACTGGCCAGGGACATGTTCCAGCGGATATCGTTAATGAGGACGAGACCGTAATTCTTGCGATCCTCGGACACGTAGGCGATGCCGTTATCAATGGCGTCCTTCACGCTCTTGAGGCGAAGGGATTTACCCTGCTTTATAATTTCGCCCGAGATGCGGGTGCCGTAGGCCCCGCCGAAGAGACTCATGGCCAGCTCGGTGCGGCCAGCGCCCATGAGCCCCGCGAAGCCCACCACCTCGCCCGCTCGAACGTTAAAGTTAATATCCCGCAGAATTTGCCGGGTGGGGTCGTCAGGGTGAAAGGCGCTCCAGTTCTTAACCTCAAAAATCACGTCGCCCACGGGGCAGTCCCGGGGCGGATAACGGTTGGTGAGCTCACGGCCCACCATGCCCCGGATGATGCGGTCCTCACTGAAATCGTTCTCGCCCTTTTTCAGAGTCTCGATGGTGTGTCCGTCCCGGATGACGGTGATAGAGTCGGCCACGTAGCTGATTTCGTTGAGCTTGTGTGAGATGATAATGCAGGTAATACCTTGCTTTTTCAGGTTAAGCATAATTTCCAGAAGGTGCTTGGAGTCCTCATCGTTTAGGGAGGCGGTGGGCTCATCCAGAATGAGAAGCTCAACCTTTTTGGCCAGGGCCTTGGCGATTTCCACCATCTGCTGCTTGCCCACACCGATATCGCAGACCAGAGTGTCCACACTCTCCCCCTCAAGGCCGACGGTCTTTAAAATCTCCTGGGCCTTGACCTGCGTCTGATCCCAGTCAACAATTCCCTTTAAGCCGGTGACCTCGTTGCCGAGAAAGACATTTTCCGCGATGCTCATGTAGGGGCTAAGGGCCAACTCCTGATGAATAATGACAATGCCCTTCTTTTCGCTCTGTTTGATGTCGTGGAATTTGCATTCTTCGCCGTTATAGATGATGTCGCCGGAGTAATCGCCGTACGGGTACACGCCGGAGAGCACGTTCATCAGGGTGCTCTTGCCTGCCCCGTTCTCGCCGCAGATGGCGTGGATCTCACCTCGTGCGACCGAGAGGTTCACGTCATCCAGAGCCTTGACGCCGGAGAATTCCTTGGTGATGTGCTTCATCTCCAAAATAACGTCGGACACGATTGCCATCCCCTTTCCTCGTTTCATGTTGTGACCGCTGATGAAAGCCCGGAAACCTTCCGCCCTTTCATCAGAGGTCACTTATTTTACAGAAAGCGGGGCGGCGGCGCTTTTGCCGCCGCCCCGCAAAAGGCGCTGTACCGGGTGCTTAGCCGTTCAGGTCTGCGTCGGTGTAGTAGCCGCTGTCGACCAGTTCGGTCTTGAGGTTATCCTTATCCACCGACACGGGGGTGCAGAGATAGGAGGGGACGACCAGTTTGCCGTTGTCGTAAGTAGTGGTGTCGTTGATCTCAGGCTCGCCGCCCTCAAGCACGGCCTGAACCATAGTAACGCACTTGTCGGCCAGGGTACGGGTGTCCTTGAAAATGGTCTGAGCCTGACGTCCGGAGAGGATGTTCTTGGCAGCCATGAGCTCGGCGTCCTGGCCGGTGATGACAGGCCACTGCTCGCCCACCTTGTAGCCCGCGCCCTCCAGAGCAGCCGCAATGCCGTAGGAGATGCCGTCAAAGGGGCTCACGACGATGTCAACGGTTTCTCCGGTGCTGTAATAACCGGAAATCAGGTTCTCCATGCGCTGCTGAGCGGTCTCCTGAGACCAGCGCAGGGTGCAGATGGTGTCGAAGTCCAGCTGGCCGGACTGGCAGACAAGCTGGCCGTTATCAAGGTACTTCTGGAGCACTTCAAATACGCCGGCGTTGAGCATGTGAGCATTGTTGTCGTCGGGAGAGCCGGCAAAAAACTCTACGTTGAAGGGACCCTTGCCGTCGGCGAGACCCATGGTCTTCTCGATGTACTTGCCGATTTCCACGCCCACGCCCTTGTTGTCAAAGGTGGCGTAGTAGCTGACGGCGTCAGTGTCCATCAGAAGGCGGTCATAGGCGATGACGGGGATGTTATTGCTCTTGGCCTGGGCCAGAACGTTCACCAGGGCCTGCGAGTCAATAGACGCGACCACCAGGCAGTTGGCGCCGTTGGTGATCATGTTCTCCAGCTGGGAGACCTGGGCCTGCACGTCATCCTCGGCGTACTGGAGGTCAACAGTGTAACCCAGTGCCTCAAGTTTAGACTTCATGTTACCGCCGTCCTGGATCCAGCGCTGGGAGGACTGGGTGGGCATGGCCACGCCGATGCGCTTACCGCCGGTGGTAGGCGTGGCACTGTTGGAGGCGGAGGGTGTAGCGGAGCCGGAGGGACTGGGACTTGCGGAAGTGCCGGGGTTGCCGGCGCAGGAGACAAGCGCCAGAGAGAGAGACAGTGCCAGAACCAAAGCAAGGATCTTCTTCATTTCGGTCGCTCCATTTCTAACATCAAATTTACGTACCACCGGTTTGACCGTTTCCCCGCGTCCGGCTCCACCGCCAAATCGGTTTCCTTGCCTGCAGTATAATCCTGCCAAACGCTCTTGTCAACAAGTTGTATGGTATAAATATTATTTTTATAGTAAGATACAATAC
>CAZDDZ010000020.1:8995-32633 GCA_964504285.1 uncultured Pseudoflavonifractor sp. | reverse complement strand
TTTGAAATAGGATGTCAAAAGACTGAGCTTTTTGAGCGGGGGGATAGTGTGAAAGCGGGGGCGGAGCCCCCGCTTTCGCGTGCAGGAACCCGCCCGCAGGCGACCGATTTCGGCATTTTGCCGAAATCGCCCTCAGACTGGCGACAAAGTCGCCAGTCTGAGGCTGCGGAACTAGTTCCGCAGCCTCTGCTTTTATTTGTATTTCCGGCTCTCCGCTACCGCCAGCTCATCGCAGCGGTTGTTAAAGGGGTTGTCCGCGTGGCCTTTTACCCAATGCAGGGTAACGGTGTGGTAGTCGTAAAGAGTGAGCAGTCTGTCCCACAGGTCTGGGTTCAGGGCTGGTTTTTTATCTGACTTAATCCATCCCTTGGCCTTCCAGCCTTTGGCCCAGCCCTTTTGCAGGCCGTCAATCACGTACTTGGAGTCGGAGTATAGGTCGACCAGACAGGGCTCCTTTAAGGCCTCCAGAGCGGTAATAGCCCCCGTCAGCTCCATGCGGTTGTTGGTGGTCTGCACTTCTCCGCCGGAGAGCTCTTTTTTATGAGGGCCAAATTGCAGAATGGCTCCCCAGCCCCCGGGGCCCGGGTTCCCGGAGCACGCTCCGTCGGTATATATGGTTACTTGTTTCATGCACACCTCATCAAAACGGTGCTTGTTATCAGCCCCGTGCGGTTTTGCCGCAGCCTTTATTCCTCAGCCGCGGGCTCTTGGTCTTCAGCTATCATTTCCTCATCTTCCTCGTGGTCGGTAATAGCAAGGGAGATGACCTTAACGCCCTCGTCCAGATTCATGAGCTTGACACCCTGGGCGGTACGGCTGTAATTGTTGACGGAATCCACCGTCATGCGGATAATTACGCCGGCATTGTTAATGACCAGCAGGTCGTCCGCCTCGTCCACCACCTTGACTCCCACCACGGGGCCGGTCTTTTCGGTAACATTATAGCCCTTAAGACCGTAACCGCCGCGCTTCTGGGGGCCATCGCCGCGGATATACTCATCCATGTCGGTACGCTTGCCGTAACCGTTTTCGGTGACCATAAGCACCTGGCAGTTCTCCTTGGCACGGGCAGCGCCGATGACATAGTCGCCCTCGCGGAGGTTAATGCCGCGCACGCCGGTGGCGTCTCGGCCCATACAGCGCACATCGGTTTCCTTAAAGCAGATGGCCGCGCCCCTGTGGGTGACAATCAGAATTGCCTGCTCGCCGTCGGTTTCACGCACGCAAATAAGCTCGTCACCCTCGTCCAGGGTAATACAGCGAATACCGGCCTTGCGGGCGGTGTTAATGGAGGAGAGCTGGATGCGCTTGACCGTGCCGTTTCTCGTGACCATGGCAAGGTAGCGATCCTCGGGGAACTCCCGCAGGTGAATCATAGCAGTGACCTTTTCGTCCGGCTCGATGGGCAGAATGTTAATAATATTGGTACCCTTGGCGGTACGGCCCGCCTCGGGAATTTGGTAGCCCTTCTTCCGGTGCACCCGACCCTTGTTGGTAAAGAACAGAATAAAGTCATGAGTGGAGGCGGTAAAGACGGTTTCCACATAGTCCTCCTCACGGGTGGACATGGCGGTAATACCCTTGCCGCCGCGGCGCTGCGCCTTGTAGGTGGAGGCGGGCAGGCGCTTAATATAGCCCGCTGAGGTGAGGGTAAAGACGCAGTTCTCCTCTTCAATTAAGTCCTCAATATCCAAGTCGTCCTCGGCAAAGGCAATTTCGGTAACACGGTCGTCGCCAAATTTGTCACGAATCTCTGTCAGCTCGGTCTTGAGCACCTCTCGAAGCAGGGATTCAGACGCCAGAAGCTCGTTAAAGTAATTAATGCGCTCCATCAGGGCATCGTATTCACTCTGGAGCTTATCCTTCTCCAGTCCTTGCAGACGCTTAAGCTGCATATCCAGAATGGCCTGCGCCTGAACCTCATCCAGCCCAAAGCGCTCCATTAAGCGCTCTCTGGCGTCATCATAAGCCTCGCGGATGGTCTTAATGACCGCGTCAATGTTTTCCTGGGCAATAAGCAGACCCTCCAGCAGGTGGGCGCGCTCTTGAGCCTTGCGCAGGTCAAACTTGGTGCGGCGGATGATGATTTCTTCCTGAAACGCGATGTACTCGTCCAGAATGTGGCGCAGGGAGAGAATCCTGGGCTGGGACTGGTTGTTCACCAGCGCCAGCATATTAATACCAAAGGTAGTTTGAAGCTGTGTCTGAGCAAACAGGCGGTTTAAGACTACCTGTGCATTGGCGTCCTTCTTCAGTTCAATGACGATGCGCATACCGTTGCGGTCGGACTCGTCTCGAATGTCGGAAATGCCCTCCAGGCGCTTGTCTTCCACCTGGTCGGCCATGTTCTTTATGAGCATTCGCTTATTGACCTGGTAGGGAATCTCACCCACGATAATGCGGGTGCGGTTATTGCCAAATTCCTCAAACTCAGCGCGGGCACGCACGCGAATCATACCGCGTCCGGTCGCGTAGGCGGCACGAATACCTGCCCGACCCATAATGAGACCCTTGGTGGGGAAATCGGGACCCTTGACGTGCTCCATTAGGTCGTCCAGGGTAGCCTCGGGGTTATCCAGCACGCAGATGGTAGCGTTAATGACCTCCCGCAGGTTGTGGGGAGGGATATTGGTGGCCATGCCTACGGCAATGCCTGAGGATCCGTTCACTAGGAGGTTGGGGAACCGGGAGGGCATGACGCGGGGCTCCTTGCGGCTCTCGTCAAAGTTGGGATCCCAGTCCACCGTGTCCTTATCAATGTCCCGAATCATTTCGGCGGCAATTTTGTTCAGGCGTGCCTCGGTGTAACGGTAGGCGGCCGGGGGATCGCCGTCGATGGAGCCAAAGTTACCGTGTCCGTCCACCAGGGGATAGCGCAGGGAAAAGTCCTGCGCCAGACGCACCAGCGCATCATAAACCGACTGGTCGCCGTGGGGGTGGTACCGGCCCAGCACGTCGCCCACGCAGGTAGCTGACTTTTTAAAGGGTCTGTCATGGGTCAGGTTATCCTCGTACATGGCGTAGAGAATGCGCCGGTGCACCGGCTTCAGGCCGTCCCGTACATCAGGCAGGGCACGGCCTACAATTACGCTCATAGCGTACTCAATATAGGATTTCTCCATCTCGGAAACGAGAGGAGAAGAAATAATATGCTGCTCCGGGAAGCGTATTTCCTCGGGGTCATACTGGGGCTTCTTACTCATGTTATCGCCATCCTTTTTAAAAGAAAAAAGAAAAGTGAAAAAAGAAAAAAGACGGTACTTAAAACGCTCACTGTTTCTTTTTTATTTTTTCTTTCTTCTCTATTCTTTTATCAATAGTCCAAGTTGACCGCGTATTTCGAGTTCTTCTCGATAAACTCCTTACGTGGCTCCACCTTTTCACCCATAAGGATGGTAAAGGTCTCGTCGGCCCGCACGGCGTCGTCCAGCTCAATGCGCTTAAGCGTGCGGGTGGTGGGATCCATGGTAGTCTCCCAAAGCTCGTGGGGGTTCATTTCGCCCAGACCTTTAAAGCGGGAGATGTCCACCTTCACATTGGGGTTGTCCCCGCGCATTTCGGCGGAAATCTGGTCACGCTCCTCGTCGGAAAAGGCCACGCGGCTCGTCTTACCCCGTGAGAGCTTATAGAGGGGCGGCACGGCGGCATAAACATAGCCTTGGTCCACCAGGGGGCGCATAAAGCGGAAGAAGAAGGTGAGGAGCAAGGTGCGGATATGGGAACCGTCCACATCGGCATCGGCCATGATGATGATTTTGTGGTAGCGAAGCTTGGTCGCGTCAAATTCTTCCCCAATACCCGCGCCCAGAGCGGTAATTACAGGGGTAAGCTTATCGTTGCCGTACACTTTATCCACACGTGCCTTCTCTACATTGAGCATCTTTCCCCAGAGGGGGAGTATGGCCTGGAAGCGGGAGTCACGTCCCTGAGTGGCCGAGCCGCCGGCCGAGTCACCCTCGACGATGTAGAGCTCGGTAAGCTCTGGGTTCACCTCGTTACAGTCGCGGAGCTTATCGGGCATGGCCGCGCCGCCCAGGGCGGTCTTGCGGCGAATGGACTCACGGGCTTTACGGGCGGCCTCTCTGGCGCGGGAGGCCATGAGCGCCTTATCCAGAATGGCGCGGCCCACAGCGGGGTTTTCCTCCAGGAAGGTCTCAAACTTATCGGAAACAATGGAGTTAACCAAGGTACGGATTTCGCTGTTGCCCAACTTAGCCTTGGTCTGCCCCTCAAACTGGGCGTCGGTCAGTTTTACTGAAATGACACAGGTAAGACCCTCGCGGTAGTCCTCGCCCTTAATGGTGTCGCCCTCTTTGATGATGTTCATCTTGCTGCCGTAAGCGTTCAGGACATTGGTCAGGGCGCGCTTAAAGCCCTCCTCGTGCATACCGCCCTCGGGAGTGTGGACGTTATTGGCAAAGGAGATGATATTTTCACTATACCCGTCATGGTACTGAAAGGCAATCTCAGCCATGGAGTCGCCCTTCATGCCGGAGACGTAAACCACACCCTCGTGAATAGAGTCCTTGGCGCGGTTTAAATAGGTAACAAACTCCCGGATACCGCCCTCGTAGCACATGTGGTCCTCCCGCTCCTTTTCGGGGCGCAGGTCAAAGGTGTTGATTTTCAGACCGGCATTGAGGAATGCCTCCTCACGCATGCGGGTGTGGAGAATGTCATACTCGTAAACCGTGGTGTCGGTAAAAAGCTGAGCGTCCGGCTTAAAGGTGACGATGGTGCCGGTCTGGTCGGTCTCCCCGGTAATTTTCATCTCCTGGGTGACCTTGCCACGGGCAAACTTCATTTCGTAAATCTTGCCCTCTTTGTGGACCTGAACCTCCATCCACTCGGACAGGGCGTTGACCACCGAAGCGCCCACGCCGTGGAGACCGCCGGAGACCTTGTACCCCCCGCCGCCAAATTTGCCGCCTGCATGGAGAATGGTAAATACCACCTCCATGGCCGGCTTTCCGGTTTGCTGCTGAATGTCCACGGGGATACCGCGGCCGTTGTCCGTGACCTTAATAATGTCACCGGGTAAAATAGAGACATTAATTTCTGTGCAGAAGCCAGCCAGTGCCTCGTCAATGGCATTGTCCACAATTTCGTACACAAGATGATGCAGACCGGAGGACGAGGTGGAGCCAATATACATGCCCGGGCGCTTACGGACGGCCTCTAGACCCTCCAGCACCTGGATTTCGCTTGCGCCGTACTCATGCTCTACCTGAGTTACGCCGTTTTCCAGTTCTAATTCTTCGCTCATTCTAAAACCTCCATTGGTATTGAGCGGCCGGTATATATGCCGGCCCCAGCTTGTCAAAGGACTATTGTTTTTGAAATAGATGCCAAAAGGTTGCTGTTTTTAAGCGGGGGATAGTGTGAAAGGGGGGCAGCGCCCCCACTTTCGCGTGTAGGAATCCGCCCGCAGGCGACCGTTTTGGCAAAATGCCGAAAACGGCTTCAGTATGACGACTTTGTCGGCAGCCTGCTCTTATTCCAGGCTTCCGTTCTCCGCCCGGCCCCGAAGGGTAGCCGTGGAGAGCTGGGAAAAGTAAACCTTGCTGTCGTTTTTTTTTCCACATACTACAAAGGTTTTGGGGATATCATCGGTCAGACTCTCCAGTCTGCCCTCCTTCTCACAACGCTCTAAAAATCTGCGGGTGAGGTGAGATTGGGTTGTGTTGTCCAAATCAAACAGGCCGATAATATCTTTCTGCGGCACAGTGGCCGATTGTCCCAGGTGCAGGTACATGACGTTTCTCCCCTTACGGCAGTAATCTATTTATCCCGAACCACCCTGGGCAGCCAGCGCCGTTTCCAGATGCGCCAACCCAGAAACAAGCCAATAAAGACAAAAGCACCGGGAAGAATGGGGATAAAAATCAGGGTTTCCAGCGGGGCGGTTTCACCCCCATGGTCGGCACTCCAACCAAAGTAGCGCACGGAAAAAACCGCAGCAGCGGCAAAAAAAGCCACAGCAGGGGGAACCCACCGCCATACTCGCCCTTTTATCAGCCGGCAGGTCAAATATTCTATAACTGCGCCCACCAAAAACGGGAGGACACAGAGCAGTACCATGATAATCATATTACCCCTTTACCACTTGTCCATTATGAATACGAAACACCTTTCCACACTCCAGACCGTCCAGCTTATTATCCTCACAGCCGGTAATAAAAACCTGACCGCCCTCAATGCGGTTGAGTACAAAGGACTGGCGGCGGGCATCCAGCTCGGAAAGCACGTCGTCCAGCAAAAGAACAGGCCATTCACCGGTATCATGGTAAAAAATTTCACGGCTGCCAAGCTTTAAAGAAAGAGCGGCTGTTCGTGTCTGCCCCTGTGAGGCATAGGTTCTTGCGTCCACCCCGTCCAGCTCCACCAATACATCATCCTTGTGTGGGCCTGAAAGACATTGGCGGGATTCTATTTCCGCACGTCTGTGAGATTCCTGGTGTTCTAAAAGCCGCGGAAGAATCTCCTTTGGTGCGGCCTCCGGGTCAGTCACGCTTTTTACCGTCTCGTACCGCAGGCTTAAAATCTCCCGTCCGCCGGAAAAGTCACGGTGAATCGTTGGGGCATACTGGCACAGCTTACGGACAAAGTGGGCCCGGTAGTGGATGAGAATAGCTCCGGTCTGTGCCAAACGGAGATTATAGTCGTCCAAAGTATCCAGCAGGGACGGTTTTTCATCACTATCCCGCAATATACGGGTTTTTTGCTCATAAAGCTTGCGGTATTCCGTCAAAGCAGCAGCATAACGGGGGCGCAGCTGACAGATGCATTCATCCAAAAAGCGGCGGCGTTGTGCCGCCCCGTCCCGAATGAGGTTTAAATCCTCCGGGCAAAAGAGAACCGTGTTTAATATTCCGGAAAGCTCCCCGGCGGTTTTCAGCTTAACACCGTTTGAAAAGAGCTGGCGGCGGCTATTGCGGGAAAGCTTTGCCTCCAAGGTGAAATCCCGATCGCGGGAGGTCAGCTCTGCCTTAACAAATGCGTGATCTATCCCAAATTGAATGAGTTCCTTATCATACCGGGCACGGTGAGAGGAGGCGGTTGACAGATAAGCCACCGCCTCTAGCAGATTGGTTTTGCCCTGGGCATTTTCTCCCCAAATCACGTTAATACCGGGGTCAAAAGCAGCCTCTAAATGAATATAGTTGCGGTAAAAATCCAGTTCAATGGATTTAACAATCATTCTACCACCAGCCGCACGCCGGTCAGAGTTACCACATCGCCCGGTCGAACTTTTTTGCCGCGCATGGTACAGGTTTCTCCGTTGACCTCTACCTCGCCGTTCTGAACAATAAGCTTTGCCTCGCCGCCGGTCTCGGCCACACCGGAGAATTTCAGCAAATCCTGGAGTTTAATAAATTCTGTGGTAATTTTTACTTTTTCTTCTTGCATATTAGCTCCTTAATCGTCCGCTCTAAGTCTTGTGGGCAGCACCATATATAAAAAGTTTTCCTCACCCTCGGCAGGAACAATGACACAGGAGGATAGGCGGGTGCCAAGCTCCAGCCGCACCTTATCAGTGGGAGCGGCACGCAGTGCGTCCATCAAAAACTTGTTATTAAAGCCAATTTCCAGCCCTCCGCCGTCGCCCTCTACCACGCACTGGTCGGTGGCATTGCCAATGGCTGTTTTGGTGTCCATGCGCAGGATGTTTTCCTCAAAAATACAGCGCAGGGGACTTTTAAATTTATCGCTGATAATCAGGGAAACACGGTCAATAGATGCCATAAGAGCCCTAGTCTCTCCCAAAATACGTATGGGGTTATTGCGGGGAATGGACTTTTCATAGGCCATAAACTCACCCTCCAGACGGCGGGAAATGAGCATGGTGTCCCCAATTTTAAACATTACATGGCGGGAACCCTGGGTAACCGAAGCAATTTCTTCCACATCAGAGCAAATTTTCTCCGCCTCAGACAGGGAGGAGCCGGGAACAATAAAGGAAAAGTCGGGCGCGCCCTCCTTTTTTTCAATGGACTCACGGCGCAGTGCCAGACGGAAGCCGTCTACGGACACAATGGTGAGGCCCTTATCGTTAATTTCAAAAAGGGAACCGGTGAGCACGGGGCGACTGTCATTTCCGGAAACAGCAAAAAGCGTCTGATTAATCATGGCCCGCAGCTTACACTGCTGGATTTCGAAGGTATTTTGGTACTCCACCGTGGGAAGTGCGGGAAATTCGTCGGCAGGAGTGCCCATAATATTGAATTCACTCATACCGCATTTAATGTTAATCATCAAATCATCGGCAGTTATCAGTACGATATCGTCAGGCAGCTTTCGGACAATTTCGCCCAGCAGGCGGGCGGATACCACTAGGGAGCCTTTTTTCTGAATGTCAGCAGGAACCACGGTACGAATACCGATTTCCAAGTTATTACCGGTTAGGCGAAGGTCATTTTCAGCCTCCAAAAGAATACCCTCCAGGGCGGGAATGGTACTTTTGGTGGCGACCGCTCGACCGGAGGTGGTAATAGCGGATTGAAGCAGGGCTTTTTCACAGGAAAATTTCATGGTAGTACCTCCATTTCTCTGATGTTCCTCTCACAGGAAAGGAGAGGAGAGGTTTTATTAAAAACAGTAGTAGTAGTAGGGGCGGTGGAGATGTGGATAAGTGGGTTAACTCTTAGAACGCCATAAGAAAGCTCGTCCACAGGGGGTGGGGACAGTTTTTACGGTTGTCCACAATAAAAGGGGATAAAAAGAAATTATCCACAATAGACACTGTCCATATCCACAATCACCTGTGGAAAACTTTGCGCTATTTAATTAGAGTATTATTCGTATCTCGCGTTAATATTGGCGTTAAGATCTTTAATAATCTCATTGATTTCGGAATTTTGCTTCATCAGGCTCTCTACTCTGCCGATAGAGTGCATAATAGTGGTATGGTCACGGCCATCAAAGTCCTTGCCGATTTCGGTGAGGGAAAGATTTGTCATGTTGCGGATGATATAAATGGCAATTTGGCGGGCCAGCACGGTGTCCTTAGTGCGGCCCTGTCCCCGCAGGGAATCATTTTCAATATTGTAATACTTACAAACCTCCTCAATAATTACATCGGAGGAGGGTAAAAATTCAGCTTTTTCTTTAAACATGTCACGAACGGCGCGAATGACGGTATCAACATCGACACTCTCACCCATAAGCTCTTGAAAAGCCAAAATTTTGTTGACGGTACCCTCAATTTGCCGCACATTGGAAGTAATGTTATCGGCAATATACTGTAATACCGGATCCGGCAGGTTCATACCCCGGCGGATGGCTTTATTTTTGATGATGGCTACCCGGGTTTCGTAGTCGGGGGGCTGAATGTCCACCGGCAGACCCCACTCAAACCGGGTTTTCAGCCGGTCGTCCAGTCGCTGCATCTCCTTTGGCGGTCGGTCGGCGGTAAAGACAATTTGGTGACCGGCCTCGTAGAGGGTGTTGAAGGTATGGAACATTTCTTCCTGAGAAATGTCCTTACCGGCAATAAACTGCACGTCGTCCATAAGAAGAATATCGGCAGACCGGTACTTTTCACGGAATTCCTGATTACGGCTGGTTTGAATGGCCTGTACCAATTCGTTTGTAAAGCTGTCGCCCTTAATGTAGACCACCTGATAATCCGGGTGATCCTTGTGAATGGAGTGAGCAATGGCGTACATCAGGTGGGTCTTGCCCAAACCGGATTGGCCGTAAATAAACAAGGGGTTATAACTTTTTCCCGGATTTTGCGCAACAGCCAAAGCGGCGGCATGGGCAAACTTGTTGGAGGAGCCGACCACAAATCGGTCAAAGGTATATTCCTCTGTGCCCGGAAGAAAAGTGGAATCGGTAGTCTTAACGGTAAACTTCTCCAATTCTCCTTCACCCAGAACCTCTACCCGGAAATCTGAGGAAAAAAGCTCCCGCAGGGCTTTTTCAACAGCGGGAATATAGCGGGAACGAATAATATCCCGCTTAAAGTTGGTGGGGGTATGAAGAACAAAACGATCCTCCTCCAGCGCAACGGGCACCGCATCGTCAAACCAAGTGTTAATGGTGGTGGCGGTCATGTCATTCTCCATGAGGGAGAGAATCTTGGCCCAAATATCGGCAGGTAAATTCAAGGGTCTGTTCCCCTTTCTACAAGGTATATCATATCCGAATAATTATATCAAAAAAACGCTCTTAGGGCAATGCTTTTTGAGCTTATACCTTATAATAATATAAGCGTGGTTGTGTTTAGTGAAAAGAGGGACACAAGATGTAGTATCATGTAAAAAATATTCATAAAAAGACCCTAAAAATAAGGTTGACAGAGCTTTTATTCTTCATGTATAATACCATTTGCATCATAGAGAGGTTTTCTCTGTAAAGGTGTATTCATTGTCAACCGCGGCCGGTTTTCCGGCTGTTGTGGTGGGCGGCCGTCAAAAAGCCGCCGAAAGAACGAACAGGAGGTGTACATTTTGGTACGTACCTATCAGCCCAAAAAGCGTCAGCGCTCCAAGGAGCACGGTTTTCGCAAGAGAATGAGAACCGCCAATGGCCGCAAGGTTCTGGCCCGTCGCCGTGCGAAGGGTCGCGCCCGTCTTACCCACTAAGGATGACGGTCAAAAGAAAATAGGGCTTTATTAGGGGCGGTGGAATTCTACCGCCCCTGCATTGCAATACTCAAAAGTCCTATAAGGACATGATTTGTTATGTCCATTTTCCTTGGAGGTCAAGCTATGGATCACACGATTTCCCTGAAATTAAATCATGAGTTCCGCAGACTGTACGCCAAGGGAAAAAATGCCGCGGCTCCAACCCTGGCCCTCTACTGCCGAAAGAATAAGCTGGGTGTTACCCGCCTGGGCTTTACGGTGGGCACCAAGCTGGGTCATGCCGTGGTTCGCAACCGTGTCCGCCGCAGACTGAGGGAGATTTACCGTACCAACGAGCAGCGGTTTCTGCCCGGTTATGATATTGTTGTGGTGGGCCGTGTCCGTGCGGTCCATACCCCATACAGGGATCTTCAGCGGCATTTTCTTCAGACGGCGGACAAGCTGGGCTTACTGGTGAGGCAGGGGGAAGGAGCATGAAGTCCGTCCTTCTTTCTCTCATTCGGTGGTATCGGCGGGATATTTCTCCCACCCGTCCACCCTGCTGCCGTTTTATCCCCACCTGCTCGGCCTATGCACTGGAAGCGGTGGAGAAATACGGCGCAGGAAAAGGTGGCTGGCTGGCCCTTAAGCGGATTTTAAAGTGCCAGCCCTTTCACCGTCAAAAGTCCATTCAGTACGACCCGGTACCGTGACCCCCGTTTCCCAAAAATTGATTTTGGAGGCAAGTCCATGTCAGGATTTCAAATTCTCCTGACGCCATTTGTCTGGATATTGATGTTTTTCTACAACTTATTCAGCAATTACGGCGTCGCCCTCATTCTCTTTGCCCTCTTGGTAAAGCTGATTCTGTTCCCCTTCTCCATTAAGGGCAAGAAGGGCATGATTCAGATGACCGCCCTTCAGGGCAAAATGCAAAAGCTCCAGAAGATGTACGGCAATAACAAGGAAAAGTACAATCTGGAGGTACAGAAGCTTTACGAGAAGGAAAAGGTCAACCCCATGAGCGGTTGCCTGTGGACCATGCTGCCCCTGCTGGTGCTCCTTCCCCTGTATGCCATTATTCGTCAGCCCATGACCTATCTTATGAGTATGACTCCTGAGGCAATCGGGCAGATTGCTGTTGCTCTTAACTGGGACAATGTGGCTCTCAACATGGGCTGGATCAGCCAGGGTATGATTGACAATGCCATGCAGGCTGCCGAGAAGGCCGGTGTGGATTTTGTTACTAGTTTCCAGGCTAACGGCGGCTACAACCAGCTTTATCTCGCCTCTTTGATTACCCCTGATAAGGTAGATGCCTTAAAGGCCGCTGTGGGCAGCGGTGCGGCAAATCTATTCTCCATTAACTTTGATTTTCTTGGTCTGAATCTTTCCCAAATGCCTTCTTGGAAGGTTTGGGAGTGGGGCGGCATTACCTGGGGTGCGCTGGGTCTATTCCTGCTGCCGATGGTGTCCGGTGCGACCAGCGTACTCTTCTCCATGATTTCCATGAAGACCAACAACATGAACCAGCAAAACCAAGCCAGTAACCCCACCAATAAGACCATGATGCTCATGATGCCCCTTATGTCTATCTGGATTGGCTTTACAATGCCCGCCGGTCTTTCCATTTACTGGGTGTCCCAGAACGTGATTTCTCTCTTCCAGGAGATTCTTGCCAGTAAGATTCTTAAAAAGGACTACGAGAAGGCTGCCGCTGAGGCCGCCAAGCGTGAGGCCGAGGAAAAGGAAGAGGAAAAGCGGCAGAAGGAAATAGAGCGTGCCGAGCGTGCCCGCCGGATTGAAGAGCAGAAGAACAGCAAGGGGAAAAAGGCTGTGAAGAAGGAAGCGGAGGAGGATAAAATTCCTGCCGCCGTTAAGGAAGCTAGTCGGGTAGGTATTCGTACCTATGCCCGCGGCCGCGCCTATGATCCCAACCGCTTTAGTCCCGACGGCCCCACACTCTACCATGAGATTGCCGCTTCCACCGTCCGTCAGACCGCCCAGGAGGAGGAGCTGAAGGAGGAGGCCGAGGAGCTGGAGCAGATTGCTCTGGAGCAGGCCGCAGACGAGATCATTGTGGAGGAAATTCTGGAGGAACAGGGTTTGTCTGCCAATGATGAGACCAAAAAGCCCGAATAAGGAGAGATATTCTCATGGAAAAGTATATTGAAATGACCGGCCGCAACGAGGAGGTCGCCATTGAGGCTGCCCTTCAAAAGCTGGGTTTAGACCGAGACGATGTTTCCGTTGAGATTTTAGAGCGTCCCAAGTCCGGTTTTCTGGGCATTGGCGGTACCCCCGCCAAGGTAAAGATCACCTATGAGGCTCCCGATGAGCCCGAGGTTGTTCCAGCCGCACCTGCTTTTGCACCTGCTCCCAAGATTGTAAAGGAAACTCCCAAGCCCGTGCAGGATAGCCCTAAGGCACCTGCTCCCGTAGCCGCTGCCTCTAAGGCCACCACGCCTGTGGGTGACGACGATGACCGGGCTGCCAAGATTGTGGAATTTCTCACGGGCCTTATGGGGCACATGGGTGTTACGGCTTCCCCTAAGGTCGAGCTGGGTGAGAAGGATACCTATGAAGTAGAGCTGGTAGGCGAGAATCTGGGTGCGCTTATTGGTCGCCGGGGTGAGACGCTGGATGCAATTCAGCAGCTGACCAACTATGCGGTCAACCACGCTCAATCCCACCGTGTGCGTGTCCATGTGGATGCCGAGCACTACCGTGCTAAGCGGGAGGAAAGCCTGATTCGTCTGGCGGAGAAGGTGGCTGCCAAGGTGGTTAAATATCGCCGCAATACGACACTGGAGCCCATGAACGCCTATGAGCGTCATGTGATCCACACCGCCCTTCAGGAATATCCCGACGTAACCACCTACTCCACCGGCACCGAACCCAACCGCCGTACGGTGGTGGCTTACAGCCAGGGCGAGCATCGGTAACGAAAAGCAAGTTTTTTAAAGCGTTACGCTCAAATAGAAAGACGGGTATCGGCCATGCCGATACCCGTCTTTTTATTATAAATATAAGGCAATAAGACTTAAAACCAGGATATGCACCGGATAAAACCAGTAAGCAAAATATTTAAATACTGTGTCTGCCCTACCGCTTAGTGATTTTTTACCGTTGTACATCCAAATGAACAGTAGGCTGGCAAGGGCGAATGCCTGCTCAGGAAATTCATAGCCACCGGGCAAAAGGATCACTTTACCGCCAAGAAAGCTGTAATTTATCATCCACAACCCCAGAATTTGAATAGCCACACTCATGTAGCTCTTGGGCATTTGCTTTGCGATGTAGAAAATCAGCACGGTAAGGACACCAAAACCCAAGTAATCAACAAAGGCAAGTGTTCCAACCACGACGCTCAGCGCACAAATTAAGCCTATTAAAAAAACCTTAACCAGGCAAGGGATGCTGAGGGAAAAAACCTTGTCCAGCAGTCTTAAAAAGAAAAATGCAATCAGAAAGGTAAACATGACATTTTGGTGAAATGGGCCGATAAGTTCTCCACCCATCATCAAATTATATGGAAGCTCAGAAATTAAGGCAAAGACAAATAAATGTAAGGCATATTTTCTTTTATTTGATGTATGTGTATACCCCTCTGCAACTTGAAAGGCAAAAAGGGGAAATGCAATTCTTCCAATTTGGGTCATCCATTGAAATCCGCTTACACTGACTACTGTCATATAAGCATGATCAAGTGTCATAAAAATCATGGCAGCTATTTTTAGCCACTCTCTGCTTAAAATTTGATAGGGTTTCGTCTTTTCTATTGTCATGTCTACCTCCGTAATATCCATAAAATAGATAGATACACCATGTGAGTCAACCGGAAGGAGCTTCTGTTTACACAAAAAGCAGCTTGCCTGTGTATAAAAAGTATCTTTAAAACTCACAGATAAAGGAGTGCTGCCCTGAAGGGCAGCACTCCTTTTATAAGATTAGCCTTGGGAAGCGGGATTCCCGCCGCCTGCGCCCTTATTCCCGCTGCGATGACGGCGGCGGCGGTGTGGATTAAATTTCTTTTCACCGGTTTCAGAGTTGGGCTTCTGGGGTTTTTCCTGGGGCTTTTCCTGGTTCTTTTCCACAGGCTTGTCCTTCCGGGGCTTGTGCTGCTCGGGCTTGGAACGCTCCTGCCGCGGGGAATTGCTGCCCCGGTTTTCTTTGCGCTCCTTTGGCTTTTCCTCCCTCGTAGGTGCAGGAGTAGTACCGGCTGTGCTCAAGCTAAGTCCGGAGAGCGCCGCCCCGATGCCGCCCTGGAGACGGACGACAGGGTCCTCAGGGGGGGGCGTAATTTTACGCAGCTTGGCCAGCTCCTCGGCAGGGGGGGCCACATACCCCTCGGGCCGTTTGCCCTTGCCGTTGCGCACCACGCAAATCTCGCAATTGTGGAAGCTACGTGGTGCATCGGGCGTTTCCTCCAGACGTACCTTTACCGTTTCACGCAGGAGATTAACCTGGGAAACGGTGCCCACACCATCGGGTGTTTCCACAAAGGACTCGCTCTTGGGCATACGCTTAACGGCATCCTCATAGGCATCCTGTTCATACTTCAGGCAGCACATCAGCCGCCCGCAAGTGCCGGAAATTTTAGTGGGATTAAGGGAAAGGGACTGGGTTTTTGCCATTTTAATGGACACGGGCTGAAAATCCTCCAAAAAGGTGGAGCAGCAAAAGGGTTTGCCGCAGATACCCAGTCCACCCAGCATTTTGGCTTCATCCCGCACGCCGATTTGCCGCAGCTCAATGCGGGCGTGGAACATAGATGCCAAATCCTTGACCAGATTGCGAAAGTCCACACGGCCCTCGCTGGTAAAGAAGAACAAAATCTTGTTCCCCTCAAAGCTGTACTCCACCTCTACCAGCTTCATGTCCAGGCCATGCTCAAGAATTTTTTCCTGGCAGGCGCGGAAGGCAGTGGACTCCTTCTCCCGGTTTTTCTTCACCGTTTCCAGATCCTTGGCGGTGGCAATCCGAAGCATGGGGCGAAGGGGCTGAATAACGGCGGAGTCCTCCACCATGGTATTGGGTTCGGTACATTCGCCGTACTCGGTACCACGTGAGGTTTCAATAATAACCCCTTGGCCAACCTGCACCTGGACCCCCCTGGGGTCAAAATAGTATTGCTTGCCTCCGCTTTTAAAGCGAACGCCAATGATTTCGGTCATAGTCAACCTCCGGGTGGAAAAAATAATGAAAAAAGAAGGGAATCCAATCATGGGCAAAAGCGAGGATTCTTTTTCATTTTTTACATGGACTGTGTCGCGCAGAGCCAGCCTGCCAAATGGCCCGCGCCCACGTTAAAAGAGCAAGCGGAACGCAGCCTGTCCAGTCCCTCCGCCATGGTCAGCAGTTTGCGGCTAGAGAGCTTGTCCGCAGCCTGCCGGGCAATTTCGGCCCGCTGGGGATCAGGTTCTTCCGGTGCGGCGCCCGCAGCATAAAGCAAGGCATGACGGAGCAGAAAAATGGTCTCGTTAAAAAGGCTTTCCAGCGCATCCCTGTCCCATTTTTCCAAAGTTACGCAGAATTCCAGCAGGGAGAGCTCGTCCCCCTTAATCAAAAGGCGCAAGAGCGCTAGGGCGCCCTCACGTGCCTGAACATCAACCTCCACTAAACTTTCGTTGCCGGGAGGGGAGAGGGACAGGGTTTCGCAACGGGAGCGCACGGTGGGCAGCAAAGCCGAAGCGTTATCTGTGAGTAGGAGAAAGGCGGCATATGCCGGGCCCTCCTCCAAAAGCTTGAGCATGGCGTTCTGGGCGCTGGCATTCATAGTTTGCGCATTTTCAATAATGTAGACCTTGCGCTCAGCCTCATTGGGGCGGATATAAGCGTCGGAGCGCAGGGTGCGCACCTGTGCCACAGTTACGTCCTTACCGTCATCTCCCACACGGATCATATCGGGGTGAATGTCTTTCATGGCCTTCCGGCAATGGGGACAGGTAAAGCAGGGTTTTTCTCCATGACTGCTGCACACCCAGGCAGCGGCCAAAAGCCGGGCCAGGGTGTGCTTGCCGGAGCCGGTCGCCCCGGCAAGAATGTAAGCGTGGGAAAGGCCGCGAGCGGCGGTTTGACGGGTAAGGAGGTCCTTAAGGGGCTGATTGCCCGCAAGCAGGGATAAATCCATCAGACCCTCTCGAATCGCTCGATATCCACCACAAAAATAGTGGCGCCGCCCACCACAACCTCCACGGGCATACTGGGGTAGTAGCCATAGCTCATTTCCGTGGTAGTGGGAATCATCTGCTTGCGGGAGTGGGACTGCTCCTTAATAATGTCAATAACAGTCTGTACCTTCTCCTCGTCCACGCCTACCAAAATGGTGACGTTCCCTGCCATGAGAAAGCCGCCGGTAGTGGCCAGCTTAGTGGAGGAAAAGCCCTTCTTCGTCAGGGACTGGGTAACGGAGGAAGCGTCGTCGTGGTTGATAATGGCAAGAATCAGTTTCATACAAAGTCCTCCTTTGGAACAACTTGTACTTCTTCCCTTATATTATAACCTATCCCGGTCAAATATGCGAGATGTTTTTTGCCGATTCGCTCCCCGGGGGCCAGGACGGGTATCCCCGGCGGGTAGGGGGCTACCTGGCAGGCACAGACCCGCCCCTCCGCCGCATAAAGCGGAAGTAAGTCCACAGAAGAAAACCGAGCCCGGCGGGGGGATAAAATGACTTCCGGCGGCGGTATGGGAGGAATCGGTTTTACGCGGAGGGAGCTTATATCCGCGGTCATTTCACCCAATGCCTGCTCCAGCTGCGCAAAGTCCCGCTCTCCGTCGGAGCAGGTAAAAATAAAAACCACATGGCCGCTGTCGGCCATTTCCGCATAAATGCCTTTTTCCTGAAGCTGCTGCTGAACCTTAAAACCGTCCCCTGTGCGCAGTACAAAGCGGGCAGGGTCAAGCGGGGCGTGTTCCTCTGTAAGGGAGGGAAAGCTTTTTCGCAGGCGGGCTACCCGACGGCAGACCTCACCGTAAGCTGCCTGACCCTCGTCCTCCAGCCAGGCTCTGGCTCCGTCCAAAGAGGACATGAGTACATAGGACGGGCTGGAGCTGCCGTACAGGCTGGCCGCCCGACAGAGGTCTGCATGAGAAAAGGCGGCCCCACCAAGGAGCAGTGCAGACTGACCCAGGGCAGGCAGAGTTTTATGTGCCGACATAACCACCAAATCAGCAGCAGAAAAACCGCTGTTGCCCAAAAAAGGCAAATGCGCTCCATGGGCGGCATCCACCACAAGTTTTCCACCATGTGCATGTACCACAGCGGAAATAGCGGGAATATCTGATAATACCCCGTAATAAGTAGGGGATGTTATACAGATGGTTGTTATTTCTGGGTGCTGTGTCAATAAGTTATCCACATTTTCGGGCGAAACCGGGGAAAATACACCGGCCTCATCCAGCCAAGGGCGGGAGAGGTAGACAGGGTCGGCATCCAAAAGTGCCAGGGCGTTGTAAGCCGACCGGTGGCTGCCCCGGTCGAGAAGCACGGCCGGTCTGCTGTCGCTTTGCCGGTTTTGTGTGGCCAGTGTTAAGGCCGCAAGCATTCCCTGGGTGCTTCCTCCGGTGAGAAACAGGCAGTGCGGCATGCCAACGGCCCTTGCCCACAAATCCTCTGCCTGACGGATTGCACCGTCCCCTGCGAAAAGATCGCCGGTGGGGGGCAGCTCGGTAAAGTCCAACGGGGTAACCGAGGACAGCTCAGGCAAGGGCATGGCCCGCCCCTTGTGGCCCGGCATGTGAAGCCGCAGAGGGTTTTCTCCGGTAAAGGCCATTAATGCGTCATAAAGAGGGGTAGGGCCCATGGGGTTCACCTCCAATTGATTGCGAAAAGGCGGACACGATAAATCGTGCCCGCGCAGGCGGTTAAAAAGGCCCGTTGCCTCTCTCCGGTAGGGGCCGCCCACCTGGGCGGCTCCTACCGGAGGACATCGTCACCCGTCCTTATAAATTCGCTGTGGCCTCCCGCCAATAGGTTGCCCCGTCTTTGGTACGGGAGAGAAAGTGAAAATCAATCAAATCCCGCCGCAGGGTTACGGGGTCGGAGTAAACCTGGCTCAAAAGGGTATTTACCTCCGGCTGGGTGTATTCCCGCCCCGGCTGGAAGAGTTCGGCCACGGCCTCCAGCACCACGGCCTTTTTGCTTACCTTAGAGGGCAAGACCTTCAGACATAGGGGCGTGCGGGACAGGAGCGCCCCGGTTAAAATGCGCTCCCGTTCCGCCTCGGTCAAGTTCGACGGGCTCACAGCTCGTCCTCATGACGGGTGCAGGCAATGCTCAGCTCGTCAAGCTGCTGGTCGGTGACAATACCGGGTGCGCCCATCATTAAATCCTGGGCGTTTTTGTTCATGGGGAAGGGGATAATCTCACGGATGGAGTCCTCGCCTGCCAAAAGCATGACCATGCGGTCTACGCCCGGGGCAATACCCGCGTGGGGGGGAGCGCCGTAGGTAAAGGCATTATACATGGCGGGGAACTTGCTCTTTACGTCCTCCTCGCCCAGTCTGACCAGCTTGAAGGCCTCCAGCATAATTTCGGGGTCGTGATTCCGCACCGCACCGGAGGAGAGCTCTACGCCGTTACACACCAGATCGTACTGGTACGCGGTAATGGTTAAGGGATCCACCTCGCCGCGGGCAGCCTTTTCCAAAATCTCGGTGCCGCCGTTGGGCATGGAGAAGGGGTTGTGGCAGAACTCCAGCTCGCCCGATTCTTCACCCATTTCGTACATGGGGAAGTCCACAATCCAGCAAAATTCGTAGCGCTCCTGGTCCATATGCTCGGGGCAGAGAGCAGCAACCTGCTTAAGGAATACACCCGCCGACTTTTGAGCGGTCAGCTTTTTGCCCGCAGTAAGACCGACCAAGGTGTTGGGGACAAGGCCCAGGGACTTAATAATCTCCTCCTTGGCAGACTGAAGGAACTTGGACACACCGCCCACCAGTTCGCCGTTTTCGTCCAGGCGGAACCAGTAGGCCTTCTGTCCGGCCTGTACCTCAACATCGGCGCAGAGCTTATCAATCTGCTTGCGGGTAAGGGCACAGCCCGACACGGGAATGGCCTTGACGGTCGCTCCCGCAAAGGGCTCAAACCCGCAGTCGGCCAGAAGAGCGGTAGCATCCTGCACGGTCAAATCAATGCGCAGGTCGGGCTTATCGGAGCCATACTTCTCCATGGCGTCCAGATAAGAAACCCGCCGGAAGGGGGCGGTGGAGGCCACGTTGTACTTACCGAACTTGGCAAACACGGGGGGAAGCACATCCTCCAGAACGGCAAACACGTCCTCCTGTCCGGCAAAGGCCATCTCCATGTCCAGCTGGTAGAACTCGCCGGGGGAGCGGTCGCCGCGGGCGTCCTCGTCCCGGAAGCAGGGGGCAATCTGAAAGTATTTGTCAAAGCCGGAAGCCATTAAAAGCTGCTTAAACTGCTGGGGCGCCTGGGGCAGGGCATAAAACTTACCGGGATGCTTTCTGCTGGGCACCAGATAATCTCTTGCCCCCTCCGGCGAAGATGCGGTTAAAATGGGGGTGGTAATCTCCAGAAAACCGTGGTCTGTCATGGCCGAGCGCAGGGCCGAGACCACATTGCAGCGGAGGATAATATTGTTCTTTACCTCGGGATTACGCAGGTCCAGATAGCGGTACTTCAGACGGGCGGTCTCGTCGGCCTCACGGCTGCGGTTAATAGGGAAGGGCAGCTCGTTATGGCGGCAGCGGCCCAGTACCTCGATTTTGGTGGGAACCACCTCAATATCTCCGGTGGGAAGCTTGGGGTTTTTGCTGTCCCGCTCCCGTACCACGCCCTCCACCGAAAGGGTGGATTCTTTATTGAGAGATTTGACGAGGGCAATCATCTCCTCGGTTTCCAGCACGACCTGAGTGGTGCCGTAAAAGTCCCGGAGTACGACAAAGGCCAGTGCTGCGCCCACCTCACGGATGTTTTCCATGAAGCCAACCAGCTTGACCGACTGCCCCACATGCTCTGCCCGCAGGCAGTTACAGGTATGTGTACGGTGAGAGGAACGAATATTGTCCATAAAAGCATCTCCAAACAGTATTATTTAAAACCTATATTTCTAGAAAACCTCTGATTTGATCCCGCCGCATGTCTTGCCGGCATTTTTTACGCCCGGACTTTTTTGCAAAGCGCCGCGGACGCAATTGTGCGGTGTTGCCCTAGGTGGCTGATTCTGTGGTTGAGTCAGCGACCAAGTCGGCGGAGGTATTATCGGATGGACCAGTAGCAGGGGTGGGTGAGGGAGGAATTTCCTTCTCAGGCTCTGGAAGCGGGCCGGGATTGTATGCAGGGGTAAAGCTCTTGCGCAGAGATGGGTCCACAATGCGCGCTACCATAGCGGCAACCTCGGCACGAAGCAGACCGCCCTGGCCGTCAAATGTGCCGTATGCGTCCTTGCCGGTAAGCAGGCCCGCATTGTAAAAGCGCAGGACATCGGCCTGGGTGCTGTCGGGCAGAGTGGTAATGGTGTTAATGGGCTTCATCATTTCGTCGGGCAAAACCGCGTTTAAAATACGCACAAAGTCGCTCCGGGTGGCCTTTGCCCCGGGGTCGTTCCCGGTGGAAATTCCCAAATGCTCCATAACGGCCAGTGCGGGGGAATACCAGGGAGAACCCTTCTCCTGAGCGGGAACGGCATAGCCGGTAATCGCTTGGTTTATGCGGGCGGCAATCATACTAACCTCGGCAATGGTAAGCGCTCCACCGGGCGTAAAGTGAGTGCCGGTACCCTTCATTAGTCCGGACTCTACGCTGATCTTTACGCTCTGATAGTCGTACCAGACACCGCCGGGCGTGCCGCTGGGGGACACGTCGGGAAAAGCGGGCATTGTCACAGTGAGGGGGAATAGTGTTTCACTTGCCAGGGCGGGGGTAAGGCCAAGGGTAAGGGCCAGCGTCAAAAGCAGGGTGGTAAGCTTCCGTTTCATGTTTCACGCTCCGTTTCTTTAGGGCGGTTGGACACGGAAAAGCGTGCCCATGCCGGGGTGTGGGGTTGCGTGGAGCTATGTCTTATGGGGACATGTCCTGTCCACTGTGCTCACGCAACGGTTTCTTTCAGGTCTAGGTAGCGGCTGTAAAATACCTGTACGTCAAAGTTTTGATAGAGCTGGGTGCCCATAGCCTTGGTAACGCCCAACTGCAACAGGGACTCTGACTTCACATAGTCGAGAAAGGTCTGTTCCCCGACCGTGAGGAACCAGTTAAATTCTTCACCGGACAGACGTGCCGCGTCCTCCAGGGCGAGAATTAGGCTCAGGACACGGGACAGGTAATCCTCCGCAGTGACGGTTTTACCGCTTCCCTCAAACAGCACGTCGGCGGGTGCTAAGCGGGCAGCTGTAAACACAGCGTAATCCGCGGGGGAAAAGACGGTGCGAAGGTTATCCCGCACAACGCGGGAAACCATGGCGGCCCCTTCTGCACGGGTGAGGGATTTATCCCCCGCAAAGGTGCCGTATTTGTCGGTGCCGGTGAGAATACCGGCGTTATAAAACTTAATTACCTTCCCATCAGTACAGTCGGGCAGAGCAGAGACGGTGTTAATGGGCGCCAAAAGCTCATCGGGAAGCACTGCGGCTAAAATATCCAAAAACTTGCCGCGGGTAGCGGTAGCTTCGGGGTTTTCTAATCCGGTAACACCGTGGCTCTTCAGATATTCCACATAGGAGAAGTACCAGGGCAGGGTCTCACCAGCCTTTGGGGTGGCAAAGGGGATAAGCTCGCCGGTTACGGCCTCGCAAATGCGGGCGGCGATGGCGGCTACCTCGGCAACCGTCATTTCACGGTAAGGCTCAAAGCCCTTGTCCGAGCCGGTAATCAGGCCGGTTTCATAACAGAGCTTTGCATTGGTCTCAAACCAAATGCCGGAGGGTACGTCGGCGTACCCGGGGTATTCCTTGACAGGGGGGAACTTGTCCTCCACGCCCGCCGCAAGAGCGGGGGTAAGACATAGGGCAATCGCCAGACTTAGGGCAAGTAAACGCTTTTTCATGTGGTATCTCCTTCAAATAAATGCGCGGACAAACGGTGCCAGAGGGTTTTAGTCAGGCTCCGCCCGCCCGGGTCACGCCATACAAGCGGATAAAAAACCCGGCCGCACAATACCTCATCAAAAAATGGTGCGGTATTACCTGAATAGACGAGGTTATTCCTGCTCTTGTTCCCGAATAGGTGCCCCTAAATTTTTGGCAGCCAGGCCGGTTTTGACCTGTGTAATGGCCTCGGCAGGGGAGGCGGTGATTTGCTCACCGGTGGAAAGATCCTTCACGGTGACTGTGCCGTTCTGAATTTCATCCTCGCCTAAAAAGGCCACGTAGGGGATGGAGAGCTTATCGGCATAAGAGATCTTCTGCTTAAATTTCTTTTTCTCGCAGTGAAGCTGGGTACGGATACCTGCCTGCCGCAGGGCAGTGGCGAAGGAGATGGCGTGGGAATAATCCTCGGTCATGGGCAAAATGAGTAAATCGGCAGGGGCGGCATTGGCTCCGGGGTTAAGCATACACTGCTCCTGCAATACAAAGAACAGCCGGGTTAAACCAATGGAAATACCGACGCCGGGGAGTTGTTTATCGGTATAATATTCCGCTAAGTTATCATATCGCCCGCCCGAGCAGATGGAGCCCACCTCCGGATGATCCAGCATAACGGTCTCGTACACGGTGCCGGTGTAGTAGTCCAGGCCGCGGGCAATGGTCAGGTCAATTTCAAAATGGCTCTCAGGCACGCCGAAGGCCGACATATACTTGGCCACGGTGTCAAGCTCGCTGATACCGGCGTCCAAAAGCTCGTTTTGCCCCTGGAAGGCGGTGAGGGCGGTCATGGGATCCGGGGCCTGCAGCAGGGCAATGAGCTGGGCGGCAGTCTCCTGAGGGACCATAAAATCCTCGGTCAAAATAGAGATTACCTTATCTGGGCCGATTTTCTCCAGCTTGTCTACTGTACGCATAACGTCACCGGCCTGCTCCCGGAGACCCAGCAAATCAAATAAGCCACCCAGTACCTTGCGGTTGTTCACACGCAATTTAAAGCGCCGCAGGCCTAAGGAGGT
>CAZDDZ010000020.1:0-8985 GCA_964504285.1 uncultured Pseudoflavonifractor sp. | reverse complement strand
CATTTGTAGATAATGGCCGGGATTTCGGCCTCATTCATAATATCCAGCGCGCCATCGCCGATCACATCAATGTCGGCCTGATAAAATTCCCGGAACCGGCCCCGCTGAGCCCGCTCACCACGGTAGACCTTGCCAATTTGGAACCGGCGGAAGGGGAAGGTAAGCTCATTATAGTGAAGCGCCACGTATTTGGCCAGGGGTACGGTTAGGTCGAAGCGCAGGGATAAATCGGTGTCCCCCTTGGTAAAGCGGTAAATCTGCTTCTCGGTCTCACCGCCGCCCTTTGCCAGCAGCACTTCGGATGCCTCGATAGCCGGGGTATCCAGGCCGGTAAAGCCATAGAGAGCGTAGCTCTCCCGCAAAATGGCTACCATCTGGTCAAAAAGAACTTGCTCCCGGGGCAAGAGCTCCATGAAGCCGGATAGAGTACGTGGTTTTTGAATTGCCATGGTAATTCTCCTTTGTAAGAAAGTAGAGGGCGCTGCTTGCGCCGCACTGTAAATGACCGCAGGGGTAGATGTTGGGGCGGCACAGAGACCGCCTTCTGCGGTGCTGCCTTAGAAAAAAGGGCGCTCTCGTCCCACTCACGGGACGAAAGCGCCTGCTTTCGTGGTGCCACCCATGTTCGGCGGTAGTGGAGCTTACCGCCCTTAAGGCTCCTGGTACGGGGAGCAAACCGTGAATGTCTCCATTCCCGCTCAGTGGCCGTCCTTCCCCCTCTCCTTGCTGTAAGCGCTTCCAGCCGTTGGCGCTTTTCTCTGTCCGGCGGTGTGGGGGGTACTGGTGCCGCATCATAGCGGTGCTGTTGTGTTAAACAGTAAAGGGGGTCGTTTTAGGGTTTAAAATCTCACGCCAGTCTAAATCGCCCCGCTCCAGGCCGTGAATAAGCATTTCGGCGGTGCCAACGTTGGTGGCGTAAGGGATATTGTACTGGTCACACAGGCGGGTAATGTGGTTAAGGTCATTATCCAGGTCATTAGATTGGGGGTCCGAGAAGAAAAGCACCATATCAATTTCGTTATAGGCAATGCGCGCCCCAATCTGCTGGCTGCCGCCGTGGGCATGAGAGAGAAAGAGGTGTACGGGCAGACCCGTAGCCTCGGCTACCAGCTTGCCTGTGCTACTGGTGGCGCAGACAGTGTGTTTGGAAAGAATTCCGCAATAAGCGATACAAAACTGCGTCATCAGCTCTTTTTTGCGGTCGTGGGCCATCAGTGCAATATTCATGGGACTTCATTCCTTTCTTCTCTCCCCATGCAGCTTATGCTGCATGGAGACCCCTTACTTTCATTGAAACCGGCGCGCGTTACAGATTCATTAGCGGTACCTTTTGCCCCATAATGCGCCGGGCAATATTGAGATAGGCAACGGCTGCCCCCTTGCGGCTGGTAAGGATGATGGGGGTACCGGAGTTTGCGGATAAAATTACCTGCTGATCCTCGGGTACCACGCCCAAAAGAGGCAGACCGGCGGTGTCCATGGCATCGTCAATGGTGGTATGCAGGCGGCGCAGCAGCTTGGGTTGAACACGGTTCATTACAAGATGAAGGGTAGGAAGCGATTTGGCAAGCTGACTGACCACCCGCTGGGCGTCTCGCAGGGCAGAGGTATCGGTGGTAGAAACTACAATTCCACGGTCGGCAGCGCAGACTGCCAACAGAAATCCTTCGCCCAATCCTGCGGGGGAATCCATAAGGATGTAATCGTACTCTTTCTTTGCCCGAGCAATAAAACGGTCCATTTTAGCGGGGTCGATCCGCTCGGGCAGGGAGAGGGGGGCGGTAAGGAGACTGAGATTTTCAATTACCGGATGACGGGCGGCAGCCCGCTGCAGAGAACAGCGCCCCTCCAATACATCGGTAAAGTCCATGAGGGCCCGATCCGTCATGCCCAGGGAAATGTCCAAGTTCCGCAGACCGATGTCCATATCAATGCAGAGCACCTTATGGCCCAGCGCGGCCAGACAGGAAGAGACACCGCCGGTGAAGGAGGTCTTTCCGGTGCCTCCCTTACCCGATGTAACCACGATGGCGCAACTCATACGGTCCCTCCCAGCTCATACGCTACTAGCTTATCATAAAATGACAAAGGTTTCAATTGCATTTGGCACAGAATTTGCCTATAAAATTTATAGCGGTGCTTTCTGAATTTTTGCCCAACGGCGGGGATAGCCCTTGGGTGTGGGGGCGGTTTTCTCAATCACAATTACCCGGTGCGAGATGGCCGTTCCCGGGATGGTGTAATCATACGGGGGGAGCACAGTGCCACCTAAAAGCCGAATGCCGCTCATAGCTGCCGCAAGCTCCTGGTCGCTGCTGGTAGACTTCATGGCCAGAAATTTGCCCCCTACCTTTACGTAGGGAAGGCATAGCTCACATAAAAGCCGCAAATCGGCCACTGCACGGCTGACGGCAAGATCAAAGCTGTCCCGGTAACCGGGCTCTAAGGCCTGCTCTTCGGCCCGGGCGTGTATGCAGGTAACGTCGTCTGCCCCCAGCGTGGTGCAGACCTCACGAAGCCAGTCCACCCGCTTACCCAGACTGTCCAGAAGGGTAAGGTGAATAGAGGGCTCCAATACCCGCAGTGGCAGTCCGGGGAAGCCGGCGCCGGTACCCACATCAATCACCTTTTTGCCGGAAAACAGGCTTGTGCCCATGGTCAAAAGGGCGGCAGAGTCCAGAAAGTGGAGGGCGGCTACCTGAGCCGGCTCGGTAATGGCGGTAAGGTTCATTACCTGATTCTTTTCAATCAGCATTTGACCGTACTTGGCCAGCAGGCCGGGAGCGGCGGGAGCTTGAATATCGAGGGCGGCAAGGCCAGAGAGAATAAGTTCTTCCATTATTTCACCCCGAAGTTGGTAATTAGGGCGGGAATTCCGTTCCAGAGGTTTAAAACCACCAGTCCGCCGCACAGACCAATAATGACGGCCAGCACCAGCCGATTAACAAAGGTTTTGTTTCGCGCGCCCTGCCGCCAGAGAAGGACAGCCGATACGGCCACACCCACTAAAGCAGGGCAAACCATTAGGGCGCCGATACCCTGGAGGTAGGCTCCAAAGGCAAACAGGTAGGTAATCAGGAATACAATAACCACCATATACGCCACGCCCACCCAGGCCCAGACTCGCTTAATAGGGCTTGCGTAGACAATGGGCTCTGTTGGCGTTTCACAATCGCCTTGAGGCGTCTGTGGAATGTTTTCGTTGTCAGGCATTGGTTACTCCTTGCGTCAATTTATTTGCTCCGATCTGCTGTTATTACTCCTGCAAGACGTGCAAAAAGCGGCAGTCGGCTTGCGTGGGACGCCGATTTATGCTTTTCGCTCCGCTCTGTCGTTATTACCCCTGCAAGACGGCTCAGCGCTTCTTTGTCACGCTTTGCACGTCTTGCGGGCGGGGTAATAACTCCGACGACTGCGCAAAAAGCGGCAACCGGCTTGCGTGGGACGCCGATTTATGCTTTTCGCTTCGCTCTGTCGTTATTACCCCTGCAAGACGGCTCAGCGCTTCTTTGTCACGCTTCGCCTGCTCACGATGCGGATCACTGTTCACCACTCCGCGAAAAATGCCGTGCGCTTCGCGCACCTGTTTTTTCGTCTGCGTGGTTCACTGTGCCGCTGTTCGCGACGGCTCAGCGCTTCTCTTTTAAAAGGTCGCGGATTTCGGTGAGGAGAACCTCCTCGGCGCTAGGAGCGGGAGGAGCAGGGGGGACAGGGGGAGCGGTCTCCTTTTTGCGATGAAAGGAATTAATGGTTTTAATTAAAATAAAGACCACCAGCGCCATAATAAGAAAGTTTAACACCGCTTGAAGAAAGTTTCCGTAGGTAATAACAGCACCTCCCACGGAAAAGGTAAGTCCGGCAAAGGAGTCCTTGCTCACGAAAATACCTAAAATAGGCATAATAATATCGGCTGTCAAGGAATCCGCGATGGCCTTAAACGCTCCGCCGATGATGACGCCCACCGCCATATCCATGACGTTTCCACGAGCAATAAACTGCTTAAACTCACCAACCAAGCCGCCTGCTTTGCCGCTTATGTCTTTTGCCTTCATAAAAGTGCCTTCTTTCCCTTGGTTATCCGGCTGCGCCAATTACTTCTTCGGTGTCAGCACGGTTTTGCCGCCCATATAGGGCTGGAGCGCCTTGGGGATAAGGACGGAGCCATCGGCCTGAAGGTTATTTTCCAGAAGAGCAATCAGCATGCGGGGGGGTGCCACGCATGTGTTGTTAAGGGTGTGGGGCAGGTAATTTTTACCATCCTCGCCCTTGACGCGGATTTTAAGCCGTCTGGCCTGGGCATCGCCCAGGTTGGAGCAGGAGCAGACCTCAAAATACTTCTGCTGGCGGGGGCTCCAAGCCTCAATATCGCAGGACTTGACCTTCAAATCGGCCAAGTCGCCGGAACAGCACTCCAGCTGGCGGACGGGAATATCCATGCTGCGGAACAGCTCCACCGAGTAACGCCAAAGCTTTTCATACCAATCCATGCTCTCCTCGGGCTTGCAGAGGACAATCATTTCCTGCTTTTCAAACTGGTGAATGCGGTAGACACCGCGCTCCTCAATACCGTGGGAGCCCTTTTCCTTGCGGAAGCAGGGGGAGTAGGAGGTAAGGGTTTGGGGCAGGCTGGTTTCGGGCATAAGCTGGTCAATGTAGCGGCCAATCATGGAATGTTCGCTGGTGCCGATAAGATAAAGGTCCTCACCCTCAATTTTATACATCATGGCGTCCATGTCGGTCTGACTCATAACGCCCTCTACCACATTGCCGTGAATCATAAAGGGGGGAATACAGTAGGTAAAGCCCTTGTCAATCATAAAGTCACGGCCATAGGCAAGCACCGCTTCGTGGAGCCGGGCAATGTCGCCCAGCAGGTAATAAAAGCCGGAACCGGATACGCGGCCGGCAGCTTCCAGGTCAATGCCGTCAAAGGACTCCATAATTTCGGTGTGATAAGGCACGTCGTAATCGGGTATCTTGGCCTCGCCAAAGCGCTCTACCTCTACATTGTGCTCGTCGCTGTCGCCAATGGGTACAGAGGGGTCAATAATGTTGGGAATGACCATCATTAGCTTGCGAATTTCCTCGGCAAGCTCGCCCTCTCTGGCTTCCAGCGCAGCCAGACGCTCGGCTTCGGCAACCACCTTTTTCTTTAGCTCCTCGGCCTCCTCCAGCTTGGAGGGGTCCTTTTTGCTTTGCCCCATCAACATGCCAACCTGTTTAGAAAGGGCGTTGCGCTCAGTGCGCAAATCTTGGGCGTCTTGAATGGTGGTGCGATTTTCAGCATCCAGCGCCAGCACCTGGTCAACCAAGGGAAGCTTAGCGTCCTGAAACTTCTTTTTTATATTTTCCTTTACCACATCAGGGTTTTCACGAACAAATTTAATATCGAGCATTGGTAAGCACCTCGTAGTATTTATTGGTTTTATGTTTCACGTGAAACAAATATTCTATGGTTGGGTTTGTTTCATGCCCAAAGCGGAAAGCAGTGCAGCGTACTGTTCGGCAGGGGAGGGGCCGTCGGCGACAGCGGTGCTGGTTTGGGGCAGGGAGGAGGGCAAACCCGAAGCTTCAAACTCCTCGGCCAGCTGTTTGGCCTCGGAACGGGAACCCCTGGAGTAGGCACGCTGAATACGCCAAAACCAGTCCATGGCTTGAAGCTGCTGCTCCTGTTTAGCGTTGTCGGTCTGAAGCTTTTTTTGCTGGGCGTCTAGGGCGGCGACTTCATCAGTTAAGTGGTCAGCCTTGTCCTCCAGCTCTTGATTTTCCTTTTGAAGCCGCTGATTGGTTTGTACTAAGTTTTCCACAGACTGCATGTTGTTTACAGAATTGGTTAGGCCGTTAATGGTTTCTTCTGCGTTTCGCTGCTGCATAAAGTAGGACAAGAGAAGCAGCAAAAAAGCAGCGGCAAAGAGAATGGTCAAATACCCCAAAACGGGAGAGGAACGCCGCTTGGGGCGGGAATGCTCGGCTTCATGCTGAAGCTGACTGCGCTCCCGTCTATCGCGATCTTGACTCAAAGGTTGTCCACTCCCTTCCCGGCTCCGGGGGCTTGCTCCAAAAGATCCAGCAGAGCAGTCAGGTCGGCATCGTCATAGTATTCCAGCTCTACCTTGCCCTTTTTGGGGCCATGTACAATGGAAACCTTTCGGCCAAAACGGGTGGAAAGCTCCTTGGCGGCAGCTGCACGATAGATGTGGTTGGGATCTTCGGCTCTGGGCTTTTCTGAAAGCTCCTCCTCGCCTTTGGCCAGACGCTTGGCAAAGGCTTCGGTCTGGCGAACGGACAAGTCCTCGGCAATAACCTTCTGGGCCAGCTTTTTCTGGTCGTCCTTACGGGGAACCGAAAGGATTGCACGGGCGTGGCCGGCGGACAGTTTCCCTTCCTCCAACAAAAGGTGCACTGCGTCGGGTAGCGCCAATAGCCGCAAAGCGTTGGCCACAGCAGGGCGGGATTTGCCAACGCGCTGTGATACTTCCTCTTGGGTCAGGCTGTATTCTTCCATGAGGACCCTGTAACCGGCAGCTTCTTCAATGGGATTTAAATCCTCACGCTGAAGGTTTTCAATCAGGCCCAGTTCCATAACCTTGCGGTCATCAGCCTCTATAATCAGGGCGGGCACCTCAGTAAGGCCGGCCAACTTAGATGCACGCCAGCGACGCTCACCGGCAATAATTTGATAGTATCCGGAGGGGAGGCGGCGGACGGTAAGAGGCTGAATGAGGCCGTGGGTGCGAATGGAGTCGGCCAAATCGTTCAGGGCCTCGTCGTCAAACCGCTTGCGGGGCTGTTTAAGACCGGGCTCTACCTGTGAAATAGGCAAAAAAACAGAGCCGTTTTCTTGTGACTGCAAAGCAGAGTCGCCCATAAGAGCACCTAAACCGCGGCCCAACCCGCCTGTTTTAGCAGTAGGCATATATATCAATCCTTTCGGGTATTCTTTTCCATCACTTCTCTGGCCAGCTCCAAATAGGTCTCTGCGCCCCGGGAGAGGGGGTCGTAAGCGGTGATGGGCTTGCCAAAGCTGGGTGCTTCGGCAAGGCGCACGGTGCGGGGAATCACAGTGGCATACACCTGCCCGGGGAAATACCGCTTGACCTCCTCGGCCACCTGCATGGAAAGGTTGGTGCGTCCGTCATACATGGTAAGAAGTACCCCTTCCACAGAAATAGTGGGATTAAGGGACTTTTTCATAATGCGGACTGTGGAGAGTAAATCAGAAAGACCCTCCAAAGCGTAAAACTCGCACTGCACCGGTATCATAATGCTATCAGCCGCACAAAGGGCGTTGAGGGTAAGTAGCTCCAGAGAGGGAGGGCAGTCAATTAAAATGTAATCGTAATCATCCCGAATTTGCCCAAGAGCATCCTTCAGCCGATATTCCCGGCGATCCAGGGCAATCATTTCTACCGTAGCGCCGGCCAATGCCTTGTTGGCGGGAATGACATCCCCGTATGGGGTGGAGACAATCCCCTTTCGGCACTCGGCCTCGCCAATAACAATATCATACACGCTGGGAAAGGAGGCATTTTTATCCACACCCAGACCGGTGGTGCAGCTTCCCTGGGGGTCAAAGTCACACACCAAGACCTTGGCACCCAACTCTTTTAAGGCGGCGGTCAGGTTTACGGAGGTGGTGCTTTTGCCCACGCCGCCCTTCTGGTTTGTAATTGCAATGACCTTTGCCATAGGGCACCTGCCTTTTTCTATTAAGTAGTTTACACGACTAGCTCTTATTATAAACAGTTGTGCACCTAATTTCAACTAAAATCACCAATGTTTCACGTGAAACAGCAAAAACAAAAAGGGTGTCAATGTTTCACGTGAAACATTGACACCCTTTGATTGGTTAACTGGCAGCCTTAGGAATTCGAATGGTAAGAAAAATACTGTCCTCAGTTTCCTTTTGCTCACAGGCGGCGTCAACACCGGCGGTTTTCATCATGGAAAGCCCACGGGTAATAGTGTTAAGAAACAAGCGGACATCCTTAATAATAAAGGTGGGCTTTTTCTTTTTTGGGACCTTGGGAGGGGGAGGAGTCAGAAGAAACTCCACATACTCCTCCGTACGGGACACGGTAAACTGTCCCTCTACTACGGCCTTAGCGGCAGAGAGCTGCAACTCATCATCTCCCAAGCGCAAAAGAGCTCGGGCGTGCCGCTCGGTCATGCCGTGCTCTCGCAGGAGGGTAAGTACATCGGGGGAAAGCCGAAGCAAGCGAAGCTTATTGGCCACCGCCGACTGGCTTTTACCAATGCGACGTGCAGTCTCCTCCTGAGAAAGACCATAGGTGCGGATCAGCCGGGCTAAGGCAGAGGCCTCCTCTACAAAGTCCAAATCTCGGCGCTGGAGATTTTCCACCAACGCCAGCAGGGAGGAGCCCTCACTGTCCACATTGACCAAAATGCAGGGCACTTCGGTCAGACCGGCCAGCTTGGAGGCGCGCAGACGGCGTTCGCCTGAAATTAGCTCATACCCGCTGTCGGTTTTACGCACCGAAAGGGGCTGTAAAACTCCGTGCTCCCGAATACTGGCCGCCAGCTCATTCATGCCCTCCTGAGAAAAGTGCTTCCGCGGCTGAGACGGGTTGGGCACCACACTGGCAATGGGCAGAAAGAGAACGCGATTGCTCTCAAAAAGTCCCTTCTTGCGAATGAGAGACATTGTAAGCCCCCCTCTTATGTAAAAATACAATTGATAACCATATTTTACCATAAGAAAAAGCGTAAAAGCACGAATTGTGTCGAAGTGGAAATATTTTGCAAATTATTAGAAGCGCTCCCGTAGGCGCATAGGGGAGCTAAGGCAGCACGGAGACGAAAAAACAGTTGGGCGCAGCCCAAGGCATTTTTCGCGCAGTGCTGGCTTATCGACCCGGCCATGCGCCCAACGGGAACGTGACACAGAAGCGCTCCCGTAGGCGCATAGAGGAGCTAAGGCAGCACGGAGACGAAAAAACAGTTGGGCGCAGCCCAAGGCATTTT